>JAKQKB010000061.1 GCA_029560875.1 Bacteroidota bacterium
GAAAACCAAAATTACTAAAAAAGAATATAATAGATTTATTGATAAAGTCGAAGAATTTTCTTTTTGCCCAAATTCTAGAATTGTAGTTTATTCAAAAAAAGAAGATTCATTAGAAGATATTATTTATATTAAGAATTTAACAGCTTACGATGCAAAAGTTTGCAAGGATTAGCCTTTTTGTTTTTAGTTTGTTTTTAAGTTTTAGCTTATCGACAAAGTATTCTTTTGGAGCAGTTTGTAATGGAGTGTGTAATTCTGCAAATGAAGGTGTTCAAGATTGCAGTTCTGGAGGAACACAATATAGAACATGTCTTGCCGGTTCAACGTGGAGTGGTTGGACATCTTGCGGTAGCGGAAAAGTGTGTGAATACGACCCAGTATTTTGCACCGCAGAATGTGTTTCTCCTTGTACAGATACCTGCACATCAACGGGAAAATGCGGAGGGGCAGTGGTTTGTGGCTATACCTGTAACGGATGCCCCGAGGGAGACTATTGTAGTAACCAAAATTGTGTAGGCAAAAAAGATGATGGTGGTAGTTGCGGAGCGAATTATCAGTGTAAAAGTGATGTGTGTAATGGCGGTATTTGCCGAACACCATGTATCCAAAACGTGGATCCAGATAAATGTATAAATAACGACAACTATTACTGCGGAGTTGGTGGTTTTTATGTTTATGGCCACGATTGCCCATATAATTTGAATGGGGTGTATTGTCATAATGATGGTGTATGTTATCCAGCTCCAGGGAGTGTGTATGAACAAAAAGGATGTGGACCAGATTATTTTTGCAATGGTGATACTTGTACTACAGGTGAGGCTTGTGTAGAGGGATGGACTGATTCAACAAAATCAACCGTATTAGCTGGATACCCTAAATGTATTCCTCAAGATACCTGCGAAGAAGGAGCGTGTGTAGCCAAATGGGATACGTGCGGGGGAGATGCAAATTGTTCGACTTGGCCAGGACAAGTGTCGCATGTTGATTCGTGTACTCATATTGGTTGTGGAGCCCCTTGTACAGCAGTACCAACACCAGGGTGTACTGAAAATTGTGATTGTGCAAATACTACTTGTGTTGGACAGACTTGCCAGGGAAATTGTAATTATGCCTGTGAAGGGAGAATGCTGGGGACAAGCCCAAGCGCACCAACACTAACCTACCCCACCAACGGAGCAACAATAGCTAAATCGGCGAGTGATTTTAACGGAGGTTTTACAGCTATAAATATGACTTGGAACCCACCAAGTGATTGGGGAACCTGCGACACCAATCGACGATATTATTTATGTTTGGTGGCAAGTAATAACTATACTGCCGGAATGGATGTGTGTAGCCCTTCGGTTTCTGGATTAAAAACATGGACAACAACAACAAATTATAATTGGCCAGAGGCTTATGCTGGAACTTTTTATTGGAAAGTGGTGGCTAATAATGGCGGTGGTGCAGCTGGAGGAGAATCCCCTACCTGGAGCTATACGGTAATACAAAATTCGGCGCCAGTAGTGAGCAATTTTGTGATTAAAAATGAAGCTAGCTCGACAATATTTGCCGATGGTTCAAACAGTAATCATATTTGCCAAGTAAACGGTGTGGGCGAAGCTGATTTATTTACTAACAGATTTGTTAGATTTGAGGTGACAGTTACCGATGCCGAAGCCCAGGCTTTGACGGTAAACATGAATTGGAATGGAACTAATCACACAATGACAAAAGTGGGAGCAAGTAATGTTTATCGATATGATTCGGCTAATATATTGCCAAATGCCAGCTCGACAATCTCGATTACAGCTACTGACACTATGGGGGCATCGACATTATTAAATACCGGCAGAACATTTAAGGTTTGGGATTGCCAAGTAAATGTGAGCGGAACAATTTATGATGGATCGAGCGGATATGCTTGTAGCACTAATGGTTTTAATTTTGGTGCGGGAGCAGAGATGAATTTTAATAGCTTGGTTTTTGATTTAGTAAGTACTGGAGGTAATGATAATGTGAACATGACGGTAGTGCCAACATATAGCTATAACGGCGGAGTTAATAGATTAACTTGGGGAAAAAGATATTTACCAGCATTTAATGGGCTGAATGGAGTAGGATCGTTAACCAGAGTTTCGGCCGATGGAGCGGTAGTTTCGTGCAACACAACTCAAACCACCCAAATAGTTCCAAACGCTTATGCTGTTAGCCCGACGATAGTACTAGATTATTCTTTTGTGCAAAATCAAGATGCTTGGTTCCAAGTTAATGGCGGCGGAATAAACTCGAACACCAGAGTGGCTTCGATGGTGCCAGTTACTTGCGCTAACAACCAAGGTATTTGTACTCCAGCAATGTCGAAAATATCTGGTCAAAATGAAAATGGACTGGTAATTTCGGCTGATATTGATAATGAAGCTGGATGTGCTGAAAATGTATGTACTTTTGGAAGCCCGAACAACTGGGGATTGAGAAAAGAGGGGTTGATGACCAAAAACAAAGTTGATTATGAACAATTACTGAGAGTTTATTACAAGACTTTGGGAAAGGGAGCAACTTTTCCAGATGGAACAACACTAACTCAAATTAAAACTAATAGCGCAGTAGACAAAGATAAGGTGGCTTTTGTTAATGGAGAGCTGGTGATTGATATTAATAACACGGTAGATGTGGGTAATTTTTTGATGCTGGTGGCAAAATCGATTAGAATAAACGATAGCGTGACCCGAGTTGATGGGGTGCTGGTGGCTGATAATGGAATTGAGGCTACTGGAAATGGAACAGCAGCAACTATTAATGGAATGGTTTATAGCGCTGGCAGAAATAGTTCGATTAGATTAATGAGAGATTTGGGAGGAGACAGTAATAATGAAACCCCTGGAATAGTAGTGAATTATCGACCCGATTTGCTGTTTAATATGCCAGCTGAATTGATGATGGGGATGGAAAGGGAGTAAAACGAGATACGTAATACGATATAAGATTGTAAAGTTAATTTCAATCTCCCCTAACCCCTCTTTGACAAGAGGGGAATAATTTTTGTTTGATATTTAAGTGTTTTGATGGTAGAATAGGTGGCTTTGGAGATGTATTGAATTGACAGAGCATGTACTTTGAAAAACTGCAAGCCGACTTTGATCCATTGAGCCGTAAAACAGGATTAAAACTATAATGCCAAGAAATCTATCTTGACTGCTTTCGAAGGTTGGAACCTTAACGTTCCTTCTTTCAATTTTGGTACACCCGCTTTTGCTGGTGCTTGCTAAAAGAGCCATTGGTTAATCCTCTATTCTGAGGGTGGTTGATCAGTGTAAATTAAATCAGAATGCTGACACTAGAATCTCGATTTTTTAGTGGAATAAGCTGAGGGGTAATGCCCTCGATAATCGACACTTCGACACTTTTTGTAAATTCTAGTTGTTGAAGGTGTAGGATAGAATTTATCTAAGCTTGTAGATGTTTTTTAAATGTCTGTTTTGGACCCCCGCTCGATACGGGGCATCTCCTC
>JAKQKB010000065.1 GCA_029560875.1 Bacteroidota bacterium
ATAAACGAAACAAGCGGGGCGTATGGCTTTGGAGTTCGAACAGTTGAACTTGTGGCTGGAAAAACATATACATTGAGTGCAAACGGTAATAGTGCAGGGGCAGCAGCAGGAGCTGAACTACTCGTGCAGATATCCAACTCGAGCATTCCACTATATGATAGTTTAACAATAAATAGAAGCATTAACAAAACGGAGAGCCTTATAATACAAGCACCTAAAGACGGGACGTACGAAATCATATCACATTATTACCCTCTTGGCGCACCCGAAGGGACGGTCACAGTAAACTGGTATCAGGTGGAAGAAGGAAACATTGCAACAGAGTATGAGCCATTAGAAAACAACGACAACGAGCAAGTTGAATATAAACGTGTAAGTGGGGCTAAACTTGAAAAAATCGAAGATACTAAAAACGGACTTGCGACATATAAAATAGATTTACAAACATTAAATAACTACCTACAATGACCTGTTTAAAAGAAACATTTGCACAAGGAGATAGCCTAATTATACCTATCGAATACGATCAAGGAGCATTGCCAAACATATCTAATTTTAATGATTTTGATAAGATTGAAATTACCTTGAAGTCAGACACATCAGATGTATTTGTGTTTGCTACTGATAAAACAGACGACTACAATATAGCCATTATTGACGACAACAATATGGAATTAATAGTAAAGTCGGAAGATACTATAAAAATGCTTGGAGAGATTACAGCAGACGTTAGGTATTATTTTACATACAAGACTAAGCCTATGATTTCAAGTGAAACAAATATAGCTACTAACATTATAATTGTACAACAATGAAAATAGGAGCAATAGGAATACGGACTAAGATGATTGTAGGTGATGCAGCTACATGGTATCTTGTTAAGAAATACGTTGATCGCAAAGTAGGTGGAGGGATAGAAGATGTACCCGAAGAACTAAAAAAATATGTTCGTGTGTTAGATTCGTGGGTTGATGTGACAGAAGACTTAGAATCCATATCAAACAAAGTTGACAAAGTAGATGGTAAGGGCTTATCAACAGAAGACTATACTACTGCTGAAAAAAGCAAAGTAGCAAATATGCCTTTGAACACTAATGCTGAACTCGGATTTAAAGTGGATAAAGTAGCGGGCAGCTCACTTGTCCCTGATACTGAAATTGATAAATTAGCCGAATATCCCGAATTTGAGAATTTAGAATTTTCTCACGCTAATTTAACCGACAAAAACTCCGAAGCGGCTTTTCAGCACGTGAACACGACTGTCACAAAAGAAACTTTAGACGAAGCGGACAAAGTTGCTTTGTATGATAGTGTGACAGGTAAAGTGGTTTTAACACATAAGAGCAATTTGGAAACTGATTTAACGACCGTCAATCAAGAAATAACAAATCTGCAAAATGAAGTTAGTCTCTTGGATGCTGTTCAATCCGCAAAAATAAAAGACATCGAAAACGTACTTTCAACTGCAAATCTGAATCAATCCGCACAATTAAGCGTGTCAGGAGTATCACCTATTTCATTGCCCAAAAATGCTGCAAATGGTGGAATGAGCGTGAAGCTGGAAGGATTAACAGAGGATGTTGGCGGTGTGATAACTCACTTCGAGCCGACAGGCAGGGTGAGGAGTGTGGGGAAGAACGGGCTGAATCCTACTGCATTGTATCTCACCGCTCCCGAACTGCGCTCTAATGGTCTTGTAAAAGACGAAATCAGGAAAGGGGCGAATGGGTATGAGTTGGTGAAGAGAGTTGGAGTTGGGACGTTAGGTGGAGAGATAATAAATCAAGCAAATATATTAGAAGGTTTTGTAACCCTCAATGCGGGCATCCTTGGGACTACAATAACAACAACTGGGCCAGGTGGGGGAAGAAGAAAAGCCCCCTTTTTGGACACAAGCAAATGGTATAAAATAACACTAAATTACACTGCTGATGCAAACTGGGAGATACGCGCGTTTGCCACACAACCCCTAATAGGACTTGCTCCTGGTTTAACGGCTGGAACAAATGTAAATTTAGTTGCATTTATACAATCGTCAGATGGCGGAATATATTTTAGAAATGCTTATTCAGGTAGAGTTATTACCATAAATTCTATGTCCATCAAAGAGGTTTCTACGCAGGATGTTATTGCAATCGGTTCTACGTTTAGCGAGTTTGGTAGCAACATACACTACGACCTCGCCACTCCAACCATCGCCCCCATTTCTTACGGTGGTATCCTTAACAGCGCAGAAAACGGCACAGTCTACCACGAGCCTATTATTGCAGATGCAGGGGTGTACGACACGAAGATGGACATCCTGCTAACCGATTACCCTATTGCTACCATAGAGGAAATCATCAAGCACGAAAACGGTGTTGATACATATCTGGATGTATCGACAGCGGTAATTGCAGGAGATGGATTGAGTTTCACACATCCTGATTTAGCAGATGGTGACTTGGTATTATTCACTTACGCTTTCGACAAGGAAAGCACTAACGGTAATATCACAGCATCGTTCTACGACTCGAACGTGGTAAAAATAGATACTATAACTGGAAAGGCTTACAAAATAACAGATGTGGTAACTAACGGAGTATTAACGAGAACATTAACGGAGGTATAATTATGAACGAAATATACATTAAGATTTTGGCTGAAAGAGCAGAACAGGACAGAACGTTGCTGGCAAAGCTGCCCGAAGAAGTAAGAACGGAAGTTGAGAAATACATAGAGGACGTAAAACAAACCGACACCGACAATGAACAAATTCTTTGAATACCTGAAAGGGGTGCATTCGAGCGGTGCAGCGGAAAGTGCCAAAAGGCATTATGGAGGGTTGTTAATTACAAGCTACATAGTGTTATCTGCATTTAACTATAAAAACATTGATGAGATGCTGTATGCA
>JAKQKB010000070.1 GCA_029560875.1 Bacteroidota bacterium
CCAATTGGAATCATGGAGTCAATGGCCTTAATACCAGTTTGAAGTGGCTCGGTTACGGGCTGGCGGTAAATAACACCAGGCGCTTTCCTTTCCAATGATAGGTTATAAAGCTTTCCAGAAATTGGCCCCTTTCCGTCCAAGGGTTCACCGAGAGTGTTAACTACACGTCCAAGCAATCCATCTCCTACGTTTATTGATGCGATTTCACCAAGGCTTTTTACCCTGTCGCCTTCCTTCACCTTTTCGGTATCGCCAAGTAAAACGGCACCAACATTATCCTCCTCCAAGTTGAGTATGATTCCCTTTATACCAGAATCGAACTCAATAAGTTCGTTGGATTTCACATTATTTAAACCATAAATACGAGCAATACCATCGCTAACCTGAAGAACAAATCCCACTTCTTCAAACTTTGTTTTCTGATTGAGGTTTGCGAGCTCGTTTTTGATTAGTTCGGAAATCTCCGAAGGTTTTATTTCTGCCATATACTTAACTTTTACTTAGTTGGATTGGGTTAAGCCAAACGATTTTTTGAATTGCAATAGCTGCCCCGTTACGCTGTAATCCATTATTTTACCCTCAACTATCAATATAAAACCAGCAATTAGTTGGGGTTTAATTGTAACCGTTAGTTCCGTTTTCTTTTTGAAATGCGATTGAATTAAACCATCTATTGTAGTTAACTCATTATCGGTTAAAGGATTTGCACTTTCTATTTGAACATCAACAATACCTTTTTCAGAACGGTACAAATCCCTAAAAAGAAGTAAAGAGTTTAATAAGTATTCAAACCGTCCCTTTTTAACAATAATACTTATAAACTCGTAAAATTCAGGATTAATGGAGCCTGCGATTGTTTTCTTAAGTAAATCAACCTTTTTATCGGAAACAATAAGTGGATTATTTATAAGTTCGCTTAACGATTCGGAATCCTTTAAAATGTGAATGAGAGTCTGAGCATCGGCATAAAAAACTTCGGCCAATCCGCGTTCGTTGGCAAATTTAAATAAACCCCTAGCATACCTAATAGCAACTCTACCGCTATTCATAATATTTGTTTCCCAAAATTAGTTTTTCGACATCTCTTTAAGCAACTCGTTGATATAATCGGATTGCTTATCCTTGTCGGAAAATTGCTTGCGCAATATCTTTTCAGAAAGTTCAAGAGCGAGTGAGGCAACGGTAACATAGAGTTCCTTTTTTGCGGCCTCCTTTTCCTGTTTGATTATTTCACGGGCTTTCTCAATCATTTTTTGCGATTCGGCCCGAGCCTCTTCCTTAGCCTCTTCAATTAGTTTTTCCCTAAATGCTTTGGCTTCCTGAAAATCCCGTTCTCTTTCAAGTCTTGCCTTTTCTGCAAGCACCTGATTGCTTTCTTGAATTCGGGTCAACTCGGCCCGAGCCTCATCGGCTTGTTTTAATGCTTTTGCAATAGATTCCTCCCGGCTCTTTAAACCCAAAAGAATAGGTTTCCACGCAAATTTGCGAAGAATAAAAAGCAGAATGGAAAATGAAAGCATTGTCCAAAAAAGCAAACCATAATCAGGGGTTACCAAGCCCATAGCAAGACGATTATAGGAATAGAACTAAAGCACAAATAATGATAGCAAAGAAAGCAACACCCTCAATTAGCGCAGCGGAAACAATCATGTTTGCACGAATATCTCCAGCGGCTTCGGGTTGACGAGCAATAGCCTTAAGAGCCGATTCGCCAATACGTCCAATACCAAGTCCTGCGGCAATAGCAGCCATTCCGGCACCAAATGCAGCACCAACTTTTGCCAATTCAAGGCTAGCCTCTGCGGCTTGTAAAATTATTGATAAGGTTGTCATAGTTTAAATTATTTAGTTATTAATGATGTTCTGCTGTAGCCATTCCTATATAAATTGCTGATAATAATGTAAAAACATAAGCTTGGATTAGTGCAACTAAAAGTTCAAGCACTGTCATAAAAACTGAAAAAAGAATAGATATAGGTGCTGCAACATAGCCAAGCCAAACATTCATTGCAGCAAATATGAAAATTAAACTCATAAAAACAATTGCCACCATATGACCTGCCAGAATATTGGCAAACAAACGGACCATCAAAACAAATGGTTTTATAAAAATACCCATTAATTCTACTAATGGCATTATGGGTATGGGCAACTTCAAAAACCAAGGAACACCGGGTGCGTTTATAATATCTTTCCAGTAGTGTCTATTTCCATTTATATTCACAACAACAAAGGTAAATAAAGCAAGACTTAGCGTAACCGCTATATTTCCAGTAACATTTGCACCACCAGGGAAAATAGGAATTAACCCTAGCATGTTGGTTATCCATATAAAGAAAAACATCGTTAGAAGGAAGGGCATAAACCGAATGTGATTCCTCTCGCCAATAGAGGGAATTGCTATCTCGTTCTTTACAAAAAGAATGATGGGCTCAAGTAAGTTTTGCAAACCAGTTGGAGCAACATTGGGGTTTCGTTTATACTTATTGGCAATAGAAATAAAAATCCAGCATAAGAGCGAGCAAACAAAAAGAACAGTTATTGCATTTTTGGTTAAGGAAAAATCAAGCGGCAGAGGTTCGGTTTCGTCTATCTCTCCAGAATCGGTTAACTCAACAATTTTACCCTTGTGCTTTCCTTCCTTTTCAATTCTGAATCCACTATATATTCCATCAGGAGAATGAAACTTGTTTGATAAAAATATGTGAAAACCCGTATTTTTGCTATACAGTATTATTGGAAGGGGTATACTGTAATGATGGTGGTTTGCTGTAAAAATATGCCATTCAAATGAATCTCCAATATGGTCGAAGATAAAGTCTGTAGCATTAAATTTTGCTGGCTGATGCTCAATGCTAGAGCTTAAAGTATCGATATGATTAATTGCAGGGTCTCCTACCCTGGCTTGCACTATAAGCGGAAAAAACAAAATAACCAATATCACAATGCGCTTCATTGGCTAATCAATTTTACGAATCAATAGTTGTATTTCAATTATTTCTTGTGTGAACAGAATGAAATAGGTCAGTAAATATACGATAATTATTGGTAAGGGTTTTGACTTAAAAGCAACAATTAATATAACAAAAACAAATAAATTAACCAGAAACTTCACCGCGCTTAAAATCATATATTTGCGAAAAAATACATTAGGTGATAGTTTAAGCAAAAAGTTTAGGTAAACTATAAATAAACTATTTATGGTTGCGGGGATAAAAGGAATAAGGTAAAGAAAGAAAGAAAATTCGCCAACGGAATAAAAAGTGATGTATAAAAAAATAGCCAATACTACAAAAGCAACAAGAATTGTTGTCCTAAATAATATTGGCCACGGTCTATTTCTCATACCACTATTTTGAAGCACCTAGGTTAATGGGTTCAGCCTTAGCAGTTATATCTGTGGAACCCATAGCACAGTACCCTGTAAACATAGAGCCAGGCTCTATAGCAAGTTTTCCAACGTAGAGATCGCCATTAATTCTTGCAGAAGATTTAATGGAGAGCAATTCCTGAACAGTAACCTTACCTTCAATAGTGCCAGAAATATCGGAGTTTTTGCAAGTTATTTCGCCTTTAATTTTTCCAGTTTCGCCAACAACAACTTTTCCTTTAACGGTTAAATTTCCAATTAACGTTCCATCAATTCTTAAATCGCCGTTGCTATTGATGTCGCCATTAATCTCAGTTCCTAATCCAACAAGGTTAATGTTGTTGGTTGAAAGTTCATTTTCGTTAATCTTTGCCATTGTATTATAATTTTAGTTTTAAATCGTTATTGAAGGAAGCAAATATATAAAAAGCAACTTTGTATCAAAATTTTTTAGCGACTATTCGTTTGGGGTATCAATTTTTTTTTCGGTTTCCTCTTCTTCTGAGTCATCCTCAATCTCCCAACTCCACAAATGTTTTTGAGGTCCCTGTTTACGATATATTACGGCAGCAATTAAACCACAAATGCTCCCAAACAAATGATACTCCCAAGATAATCTTGGAAATATTGGAAAAATTCCCCAAATAAGACCTCCATACAAAAAAATAACCAACATTGAAATTGCCATTAAGCGGATATCCTGTCGGATAATTCCGCTAAAGAACAAAAAAGAAGCAATACCATAGATTAATCCACTGGCACCTATATGATAACTCTCGCGAGCACCCAGCCAAACCATTGCGCCACTGATAAGCCAAATGAAAATCAGTACTTTATATGATAAATCTCGGTAAAAATATAGTAATCCAGTAAATAAAATAAATAATGATATTGAGTTTGATATCAGGTGATTAAAATCAGAGTGAATAAAAATTGCGAGTACAACTCCGGGTAAACCTTTAATCTCTCTGGGAAAAACACCAAACTCATAGAAGCTAGTCTGATTCGAAACTTCAATTATTTTAATTAGCCATATTACAAATAGAAACATTAAGGGTGGAATTAAATTGTACTTTATACGATTTCCCCTACTACTAATTATTTCTTCCATTGAAGTTTAATTCTTTCGACAATTATCAATAAATTCTCGGTGAATGTACTTGGGATTCTCTATTACTCGGTAAAACTCATTAAGATAATCTATCAGTTGTTTTTTTGTTCTACTAAGTAAAAGGGTATCGTTTTCAATCAAATTGAATATGTCTGTTTTGGGGGTTTTAAAGTGCAGAACGGCTTGTTCTAACTCCTTGGCCGATCTACAAAATCCTCTAAAATACCGTTCGGTTACATGCGAGATTGGAATTATTTCGGGTGGTTTGGTATATGGAGGGTTTACAAACCCACAAAAGTCGAAATCGTAGGGAATGGCTATGGGTATTAAATCAGACTCCTTGACTACTAATTTTATGTTATGCTGTTTGGGCACCGACCAATCTGTATTCCCTATCATATATTGAAAAATCGCAGTGACATCCATTTTTGGCCTATCAACCGCATCTTGAATAATTCCAAGGGTTTTAATTGGCTTTGTGTTTGTTCTCTGGTTTAGCGACGCCATATCTTCAATAAAAAAACCTAACGTTTCAAATGGAGTAATGGCATTATTAATATCAACATATACAATTTTCACCATTCTTACTCTAAAACTAAACTCGGTTAAAAGATTGTAAAGCCTATAAACCAAATATTCCTTAACTAGGAATTGCTGAAAGGATTCACGTTTCCTATTACAAACATTTACCAACTTTAATTTTCCGATATTGCTGAAATAGTTATTTGATAGACTATCGTCCTTAAAATTAACAGTTAAAGGAGGAAGGTTACAATTCTCTCTGCTACGACGAAATATCCCCCGTGTTTTTAGTTTAACAGGAATAGTAACAGAATTCCCTCCGGAATCGATATAAGTTAAAATACCCTTATGGTACTTTGCTGTTTCGGGGTTAATGTCGTTAAATAGTTTGCGAAGGTCTGTGGCAATATCAATTCTAATAATACTATGACTATCAAACAAGCGTTCTTGCCCTTTTGAACATGTGGCAAAAACTATAAAGATTGATATTAGAATAATTCTCAACATGCTGAAACATATTTAAAACAGCAGTAATTTAATGAATTTGTTGTAACACTCCTTTAGAATTACATATAAAAAATTTGCCTTGTTCAATTTTAAGCCCTTGTTTAAAGATTCCAGCCCTATCGAAAGGTACATTTATTGGAAATAGCCTTCCATTGTAAAACTTATCAATACTTAGAACCTCGGTATGACCAACAACCATAGCATTAACTCCATAAAAACTCACAACCTTTTCAATCTCATTTTGAGTTGCTCTGGGTATTATATTACTCTCGGTAACATATCCTCTATACCAAAAAGGACCTCTATCGGAAATTGCCTCGCTATAGACCAACAGGTTTCTCTCTGTTAAAACATCATAATTATTTTGATTTAAGACCTGATTAAAAGTTCTGTTCAATTCTTCTATGGTAATTCTTTTGTCAACTAATTGACTTGAAATTCCTGCATGAACAAAAAGGACACTATCTATTTGAACTGCTACTTTAAATGACCTTATAAAATTACCAAGTATTGTATTGTTTGTAAATAAATTTCTATAATCTATATCAAGTCCTCGGGTTAAGAAAACATACTTTTCATTAAGATATCTATAGTCTTTATTTAAAATCAACAACTCGTGATTTCCAAGCAGAACATGAACCTTCCCATCAATCAGTTTGGCTTGATTAGATAATTTGTATACTAGCCAAAGCACCTCGGTAACCTTGTCGCCTCGGTCAAATAAATCACCAACAAACACTAAATGCCCATCGCCAAAACTCCAGTTCAAATTAACATCAATAATGCCATTCGCTCTTAGTAAAGATATTAGACTATCGTATGCCCCATGCACATCGCCAACAGCAAAAACCCGACTAACTCCCTTATACTGGTATTCAAGTTTAGAGTATTTAGGTTTAAAAACTCTGTATTTGAAAGTGTCCGATTTAAAAAATCCATTTATGTCGATTTGGTTATTTATTCTGAAACTTTTCCGAACTTTTGATAGTTTTCCATTAATACTATCGTTTACTA
Source organism: Bacteroidota bacterium (assembly GCA_029560875.1). Classification (GTDB taxonomy): domain Bacteria; phylum Bacteroidota; class Bacteroidia; order Bacteroidales; family Tenuifilaceae; genus SB25. Next base: position 6,525 of record JAKQKB010000070.1, read on the forward strand.
AATAAAATGCGCGTAATCTGTTTAACCCATTCCATTCAATATGGAGTCCATCAAAAGTAGATGGAAATGCACCTTTAACATAGCGCTCCATGTACTTTCGCAGATATTCAACCACTTCGTCTTTCTTGAACTCAACAGCATAATCGAAACTGTTGTAACCCATAAAATTCTTAAAAAATGGGTTAGCCCGGTTCTGTGTTAAAACTTTAACTGTATTTAGGTTTCCGTAACGAGATGCGAATAAAAGCGGGGTGTTACGATGTGTGTTATATAAATCGACCTTGGCGCCATTTTTAATCAATAAGGATGCTATTGCGTATCTATCATTGATTGCACAATGCATTAATGGGCTTAAATTATTTACTATATTATTTAAATCGGCACCCTTGTTCAATAAGTACTTTACAACCGATAAGCTATTTTGCCGAACCGCAATGCTTAGGATTGTATGGGTATTTCCGTTTACAGGATAATCAATACCATGTTCTTTGATAAAATCATCTATGAACTCAAAATTTTCGCTTTCTATTTTTCTAAATAAAACACTATCGGGTATGGTTATGCTCTGTGCAAAAAGGTTTACTGCACAAAGTTTTAAAAGAAAATAAAATATTAGAAAGCGTTTCACTACTTGAAAATTACTTGACCTTAACTCCCCAAACAAGAACATCGTCAATCTGTTCATTCCTACCCATCCATTGTAAAAATTCTTTTTCTAACATCTCTGTTTGTTCAAAACCAGAAAGATGATGAACCTGAGAGATTAACTGTCGGAATCTACTTCGCATAAACTTTTTATTTTGACCGCCGCCCAGTTGGTCAAAATATCCATCGGTTACCAAATAAATCCAATCGCCCGCAATCAATTTAAACGAATTAATGGTGAATGATTTGGGGTCTTTATCAAAGGATGTTCCAAGGGTAATATAATCTGGTTTTACCTCTGTTAACTCTCCGTTGGATTGAATAAATACAGGAATAAGCGCTCCGGTATAGTCCA
>JAKQKB010000105.1 GCA_029560875.1 Bacteroidota bacterium
CTGGAAGCAGTGCTAACCTTACTTTTAGTATCAGTGCTGCATCTTCAATGAGTCAGGGAACTTTAGCAGCACTTAATTTTAATGCTACAGCCGGTGCCTATACTGTTACTAAAACCCAAAATTTGGAAATTGGAGCTCCAACTGTAATTACTATTGGAACAGGAACATCTACGCAGACCTATCCTCTGGATAGATTATATAACTACTCAGCTTTTGAGGCAATTTACCTGGCTTCGGAACTTCAATATGCCGGAACAATTAAGTCCCTTGGTTTTTATAAAGCCAGTGGTAGTGATGTTAACCCTATTGAAGCGGTAACCATCTATATGAAAAATACTTCGGAATCTACTTTAAGCGACGGGACTTATTCTACGGCTGGTTACACCCAGGTCTATAATGGTAACTTTACTAATAATGCTACCAGCGGATGGATGTCTGTTGATTTAAGTCCTCAATTTACTTGTAACGGCTCCAATCTATCAATTTTGATTGTAAAGGGTTACCAGGAATATACTTTCAGCTATCCTAACTGGACATATACTACAACAACTACAACTCGCGCTCGTTGTAATCGTAGTGATTCTGCTGCTCCAACAAGCTTGACCGGTTCTACCAGTTTGCCCAATCTGCAAATAAAACTATTCCCCAATACAAGTATTTTATACCCTCCTCAGAATTTAACCGCTGTCCCAGGGAATGGAAATGTTATTCTTAGCTGGCAAGCTCCTATATCAGGTCAACCAACCGGTTATAAAATATATAAAAATTCAGCACTGTTAACTACGGTTACAGGTCTAACCTACACAGATACGGCAGTAGTTAATGGCACAACCTACAGCTATTATCTTAAAGCTGTTTATGCAACTGGAGAATCAAGCCCTACTTCAACAGTTACAGCTACACCTTTCAATGCTTTTGAAACTGGAGCTATTATTGGAACAGGAACTGCCAGCACGGGAACAAGTGAAGCATCTCCAATCAATGTTTTTTACCAAAGCTTGCATGGTCAATCGGTTTATACCAAAGCTGAATTAAATGCTGCCGGGATAGTTGGTTCTGTATATATCTCTCAGCTGGGATTTAATATTACCGGTTTGCCCAATAAAACAATGCCGAATTTTGTGGTAAGAATGAAACATACAACAGCTGCAGATGTTAGCAGTTGGATTGATAATACTAATTTGGTTACGGTTTATACTAATGCCAGCTATACTGTTACCCAAACCGGTTACAATATGCTAACTTTAAGCACTCCTTTTTTATGGAATGGAACGGATAATCTATTAATTGATACTGCTTTTGGTTTGATAGGTAGTTACAGTCAAACCGGAACAGTGCAATATACTTCTGTAGCCAATGGTTATAGATATACGCGTAATGATTCTGCTGATCAAACCAATGTTTTCAGCGGTGGTTCAACTTCCAGTTCTAAACCCAATGTAAAATTATTCTTAACTGCCCTCTCCGGTAATCCTCAAATATCTGTAAATCCTACTTCTTTTAGTTTTGGTTCGGTAGCAACAGGTACAACTTCCACTCAGAATTTCACGATTATAAATACCGGAGGTTCCACTCTAACCGGTTCTATTTCAACTCCAACCGGTTATTCAGTTGCTGCCTTAAGTAGAGACATAAAAAATACTTTAAGCTTTTCTATTCCTG
>JAKQKB010000123.1 GCA_029560875.1 Bacteroidota bacterium
ACAGCCGGAACTGGCGATGTGTTGACAGGTATGATTACGAGTTTATTGGCGCAATCTTATGAAGCCATAGATGCAGCCATTTTGGGTGTTTATCTTCACGGATTGACTGCTGATATCGCTTTGCCTAAAACGGGTTATCAGGCGTTTATCGCTTCGGATGTAATAAAGAATATTGGGAAAGCCTATTTGAGTTTAGAGAAATAATTTTAGCAAAAAAATCCTTGGCATAAGTTAAAACCAATGCTATGAAATCCTTTTTTCTAACACCATAAATTCCAAAGGTTCATTTGATATTTGACTAAAAACGTCGCTCACCGGGAAGGGTTCTCTTGCTCCCGAATCGACATAACCGTTGCGTTTGTACCAAGAAATAAGTTCCTCCCGAACTGTTATTACTGTCATTACAATTTTGGATAATCCTAGGGTTATTGCATAAATTTCAGCTTGTTGCATTAGTTTTTTTCCAATACCACTATTTTGCAATTCAGGCGAAACGGTCAGCATTCCTAAATACAATTCATCTTCTTTTTTTTTCAACAATACACAACCAAGAATTTGGTTGTTTTCCGAATATTTTAGAATGGTGTTTTTCTTGTCTTGAATGATCTCAATTAATTCTACTTCATTGGTTCTTTTTCCTTCTAATAAATCGGCTTCGGTGGTCCATCCTTTTTTTGAAGATTCACCCCGATAGGCTGAATTTATTAATTGGTTTAAAGCGGAAACGTCTTCTGCAGTTGCTTGTGTGATCATAGGTATTTCTTATTTTCCCGATTGTGTTTTTCAATTTTTCAAAGTTAAAAAAAATTGCAACATAAAGATATTTCATGACTATTGTTCTTTGAGTTTATGCTAAATATTTCATCAGGATTTTTACTTTAAAAAAGCGAATAATTTAGTTGTAATTTAATAGTGAATTAAATAGATATAGTATTGAAAATCAGGTTGTATTTTGTTATTATTTAAAAAATTTATGGTAACTTTGAGTAACTGATTTTACAACAATTTAATATAAATAAAATGAAAACAGTACCTGTTATTTGGTTAATGGTGATGGCTTGTGTACTCAACATAATGCCTGCATTTGGACAATCGGAGTCTAAAAACAATAAAATTATTGCTGACAGCAAAACAGCAAAGGCCGAGTTTCTAGCAGCTGACGCTTTGATGAAGGGGATTTTTGATACTGCTTACGGATATGTTATTTTTCCTAATGTAGGCAAGGGAGGAATAGGTGTTGGGGGAGCAGCAGGCAACGGGGTTGTTTATGAACAGAACACTATTGTAGGTATGGCTAAGTTATCGCAAGTTAGCATAGGATTCCAAGCAGGTGGACAAGCTTATCGAGAAATTATATTTTTTGAGTCAAAAAACGAATTGGAACGGTTTAAAAAAAGTCAATTGGAATTCTCCGCAGAAGTTTCGGCAGTAGCAGTTACCTCAGGAGCCTCAGCGAAAGCCAAATATACTAAAGGTGTGATGGTATTCACTATGCAGAAAGGCGGGTTGATGTATGAGGCATCGGTGGGTGGACAGCAATTTAAGTTTAAAAAAATGTAGGACGAACATTGTTGGTAAAATTTCAAAGACTGACTTTTAACTATTTTTAAGTTGGTGTTGTTTTACAAAGTTCAGCACATTCAGTGGATATAAAAAAATGGATTCGAAATAAATCGAATCCATTTTTTTGTAATTAATTAATTTTAAAATTAGTTTTTCAAATCTGAAAACTGAATATCAGCCGCAAAGGATGAATTTGTTTTCTCCACCACTAATTCTTTGTCTAAAGAAAAACTAGCTGTTTTTTTAATGTTTAACGATGATGTTCCAATGGCTACGTTATACGTTCCAGCTTCGGCAATCCATGCATTTTTAGCAGTAACAAATGAAGCCAAATCTTTTGGATTTATAGTTAAAGTAATGGTTTGACTTTCTCCCGGTTGCAATACCTTAGTTTTGGCGAAAGCTTTCAACTCAGAACTTGGCTTGTCCGTGTTTTTTGATGGAGCTGACAAATACAATTGAACCACATCTTTTCCAGCCGTTTTTCCTATATTTTTTATTGTTACTGTTGCAGTTAATTTGTCGGCAAAAGTTTTTCCGCTTAATTTAACATCGGAATAATCGAAATTTGTATAAGACAATCCGTAACCAAATTCATAAGATGGTTTTAAGTTAAAAGTATTGAAATAACGGTAACCCACATAAACTCCTTCTTCATAAGTTACGCTTGTAGGATTTTCGGCAGGTGTTCCAATCCAGTTTTTTGCAGAGGGTGTTTCTTCATATTTCACCGGAAAAGTCATTGTTAATTTTCCTGATGGAGTTACTTTTCCTGAGAAAACATCGGCTACGGAATTTCCGCCTTCTTGTCCCGGTTGCCAAGGCAAAAGGATGGCATCTACTTTGTTTTTCCAGCTAGAAGTTTCAATTACACCGCCAATGTTCAATACCACGACTACTTTTTTGCCTTTGGCATGAAAAGCTTCGGAAATCGTATTGATTAAAGCCACTTCGTCAGCGGCCAGATTGAAGTCTTCTTCAACATTTCTATCTGCATTTTCACCAGCATTTCTTCCGATGGTAATTAAGGCAACTTCTGATGAATTGGCTTTGTTTGCAATGATTTCTTTGTTTAATTCCAATTCAACAATTCTTTTTGGAGTGGCCAGTAACCCGCCATTTTTTTCGCGACGATCCATTTCTTTGGCTTTTTGGTCAGCGACATAAGGCTTGTATACTCTTTCTAATTCTGAGTCTATTGCAAATCCAGCATTGGTCAATCCGTCTAATAATGAAATAGTGTAGGCTTCATTTACATCACCACTTCCTGTTCCTCCAGAAATGAAGTCGTAGGATGTAACTCCAAAAACGGCCAATGGTGCTTTTTTTGAAGTGAAAGGCAAGGTATTGTCCTCATTTTTCAATAAAATAGTTCCTTCGGCAGCCGCTTGTCTTGTGATTTCGGCATGTGCTGTCAAACTTGGTTTGTCAGAATATTTATAATTATTCATGGTAGGTGATCTCATTACTAATTCTAAAACGCGAGTTAAATTAGTATTTACAGCAGCTGCGGTTAATTTTCCGCTTTTCATATTGTTTAAAATCGCCTGTTTTTGAGAAGGTAATCCCGGCATTAATAAATCATTTCCAGCAGATAATTGTTTGGTAACATCACTCACTGAATTTGGCGAAAAAGGAGAATTTGTTCCCCCAAATCCATCATAACCCCCAAACCAATCGGTCATAACCAAACCTTTAAATCCCCATTCGTCTCTTAAAACAGTGGTCAATAAATCTTTACTAGCTGAAGTATAGACACCATTAATTAAATTATACGAAGACATAATGGTCCAAGGTTGTGCTTCTCTTACCGTAATTTCGAAACCGCGTAAATAAATTTCACGTAAGGCTCTTTCGCTGATATGTTCATTGATACCCATACGATTGCGTTCCTGATTGTTGGCCGCAAAATGTTTGGCCGAAGTTCCAACACCATTCGATTGGATTCCATTTACAATTGCTGCCGAAATTTTGCCTGTCACTAGTGGATCTTCGGAATAGTATTCGAAATTTCTACCACACAATGGGTTTCTGTGGATGTTCATTCCTGGTCCCAGCAAAACATCTACACCATATTCTTTCACTTCGTTACCCATTGCTTTTCCAACATTGTTAATCAACTCGGTATTCCAAGTGGATGCCAATGACGTTCCAACAGGAAAAGCCGTTGCATAATAGGAGTTTGCATCTTTATTTCGTTTTGGATTAATCCGCAATCCCGCTGGACCGTCAGCAACAGTAACTGATGGAATTCCCAATCGTTTAATTTCAAATGTGCCGCCAGCAGCTCCGGGTACTTTTCCTTGAAAACCATCTGTAGTAAATTTAAAAGTGGTTGTGTCAAAGCCTGGCATTCCAATTCCTATAAGCATATTTGCTTTTTCATCATCGGTCATTTTGCTTATTAAATCCTTAATTCTATCATTCATAGGAAGTCGTGTATCTTCGTATTTATCTAATTTTCCATTTTGGTTTAAATCCGAAAAGGTAAAACCATTGATTGTGATTTTTGGGGTGTTACTTGGCTCGTTATTTTCAGGATTTTTATTCCAAGAAATTCCAGATACAACAAGAGCAGAAAGAAGCGAAATCTTCGCAATTTTAGAAAAGGCGGTTTTTTTCATAGGTATTTTTTGTTAATTATTTTTATTGCTTCATTATGAAGCAATATTAATTAATTTTTTTTTAATATTTGTAAAAAAGAATTAGTTTTTTTGTTTAATAATTTAAAATTTAGAAAGTTGTCATCAAATTCGTATTTTAGCAAAGAATATAAGCTATGGAATTTAAAAAAATAATAGAGGAAAAGTCGAATGAGTATTGGGGAAAGTATCTTCCGCATTTGTCCATTGACTGTGTAGTTTTTGGATTTCATGATGCGACTTTAAAAGTTTTGGTCGTTCAAATGAAAGAAAAGAATCTTTGGGCACTTCCCGGAGGCTATGTGTTAAAAACGGAGAATATTAAAGAAGCGGCCAGTAGAATTCTGCAACAAAGAACAGGAGCGGCCAATATTTATTTGCAACAATTCCGAGTTTTTAGCGATTTGAATCGGTCTGAAGGATTTTTCGAAGAATTTGAAGACACTATTTGGCACAAACAACGATTTTTATCGATAGGATTTTATGCTTTAGTTGATTATTCACAAGTAAATTTAGTTGTTGATGAAATTTCGGATGCTTGCGAATGGAAACCCATCGATGAATTGCCAGAATTAATGATGGATCACAGGAGTATTTTTGATAAAGCCTTAATTACTCTTCGAAAGCAATTGAATCACAAACCAATTGGCTACAATTTGTTGCCCGAGAAATTCACTATGCCCGAACTCCAGAAGTTGTATGAAATTATTTTAGGGAAAAAGCTCAACCGTGGGAATTTTTATCGAAAAATGTTGCGTTATGATATTTTGATAAAGTTGGACGAAATCCGAAAAGGAGGCGCACACAAAGCTCCCGATTTGTATCAATTTGATTTAGAAAAATATCATTTGGCTTTGAAAAATGGATTTAGTGAGGGGTGGTAAAATTTATCATGACAAAAAAAATCCCTTAGCACCAAAGCACTAAGGGATTTAACAAAAAACATATTAATCAAATCTAATCTTTAATCAATTTTAAGGTATTTGTTCCAGTTGCAGTTGCAATTTTGGCAAAATAAATACCCGCACTAAGTTGCGTGGCATTAATCTGGGCAAAACTGCTTTCTGGTTTTAAATCCATTACAACTTTTCCCATTATGTCTACAACTCTTATGTTTGTAATGGTATCATTAGCAGATGCTATATTCCAGGTACTTGTAGCAGGATTTGGATATACTGTAATGTTTTTATGGTCGAATTGAGATGTACCAAGTGTAGTTTTAACCTGTGTTGAAACACTTTGCTTATCGCAGTTAAGTGCAGTAAGTGTAATGGTGAATGGACCTTCGTTAGCAAAATTATGCAGAGGATTTTCTTCAGTAGATGTTGTTCCATCTCCAAAATCCCAAACATAAGATTGTGCATTCACCGAGTTGTTTGTAAAAGAAACCGCATTTCCGACTGCCTCAAATGTGAAATTTGCAGCAGGATCATAAGCTCCAACTTTCCATGTGGAAAGATTGCTGTATACAACTGTTTTTACAACTTCCTTAATCTGGTTGGCCACTGTAGCGCTTAAAATACTAGTATTGTAGGTAATTAAAGTAGGATCTTTGCGCAATATTACAGTATAAAATGTAACCGCTGCGACATAAGTTCCTGCTAATGTTGGATGGCTTTCATCGGCATCATATAACTCAATTTCCGGATGCAACTGTCTCATCAAACGACGTACACTTCCTACTGGCGAAATTGTAGCATCATTGTCCACTGCCATCTTAGCGTAACCTAGTGCCAAACGGTTATCCATACCTTCATAAGTGCACATTTCAGGTATTGTAGGGCAATTGGCAGCATCGCCATTTTTACGTCCCCAGGTTTGGTAAAAAAACAATTCTGTGCAAGGGCTGTATTGACGTGCCATATCAGCAAGCTTGGTAGCAAATGCATACGTATGTTCCTGTACATAACTCTCTTCAAGAGCTGGGCGTTGGCTCTGGTCTTGTAAAACCACATAATCCCATCCGCATTGTTTCAATGCGCCAGTAGTTCCTGCATTTGCAAAATGCTCTTCAAGGCTTGTGCCTCCCACAGTATAGCTAGAAGCATCAAGCTTATCCCCTGTTGAAGCTGCCATATTTTTTACCATAGTCGGCAGGTTATTGTAGTAAGTATAGCTATTGCCAATAAACAATATGCGTTTTGCCGTATCGGGTGCAATAGGCGTACCACACACATTAAGTTCATAAATAGAATATCCATACTGGGTGTTGCGTGTTACACCATCCATTTTTATGTAGCGGTATTGTGCATCAATATTTTCAATAACATCTATACGGGCTCCATAAGCCATATTGTTTTTTTCGGCTATAGCTACCCAAGTGGTACCATCTACAGATCCTCTTACAAAATAATTTTTAGCACTGTAGGTATCCCAAGTTACGGTTACTGCACTAATTGCACTTAATGTGCCAAGGTCAACTGTTAAACTTTGCTCGTCAGTCGCTGTGCTTTCCCATTGTGTAGCGCTATTACCATCTGCAGCAAGCGTAGCATTTCCGGAAGTGGCAGTAGCCGAAACAACAGGTATAAGAGTACAATCTGGCGCCGGCGATGCTCCAATTGGTTTCCCAAAACTGTAAGCGCCTGTCGTCCTGTTAAGGGTAATGCTGTAGGTACCAGCAGGTATATTAATGTCGATGCCGCTTTGTGAACCTGTTCCGTTAGGAAAGCCTCCGTCGCCACCCCATTGTACATTCCAACTATTATCTTGGCGGAATTTAACAGCACCGCTTGTAAGAGTAATGCTGTTTATAACATAGTGAATGCCATCTGCTGAAGTAAATACATGTGTATCTGTCTGTGGATCAACCGGCCAGCCCTGAAGCGTACTATTGCCTACTATGGCAATGCTCGGGTAGTTAAAAGAATATTGTAAGGTAGTACGGTTGAAAGAAACATTGTACACATTATTGGCTACGTTCAGTGTACCAGTTCCTTCTATAGCTGTACCTGACGGAAATGTTGGTGGAGTCCAAGATACAATGTCTGTATGGTTTTGTCTAAATTTCACATCTCCATTTACTGTTAAGCCAAGGCCTGAATAGTGAACGCCATCACTTGTACCTAAATCAACATCCGTATTTCCTACACCGGCACCTGAAAGGCTAACAACAGGATATAAGTTTGAAGGTGAAAAGTTAAAAGCTAGGGTAGTGCTATTAAATGTTACATTATAGATGCCTATCGGTACAGTAATATTGCTTCCGTTCAGTACTGCAATGCCCGTAGGAAAAGAACCTGCAGGTGCTCCCCAATTATTTACCCATGAATTTAAAGCCCTAAATTTTACACCACCGCTAGAGGTTACTAAATTATCTATACTCCAATGCACACCATCGGTACTGGTCATTTGATGAGCATCTATTTCGCCGACGGTATTAGTAGGCCATCCACCCACACCGTCACCTACAATAGCCATTGAATTGAACTGCGCATCCATTAATTGAACGGGAGTACTTGTTACACTTTCGTCAGAATAATTGAATGCTTTATCTACGGTGTACACTTTATAATAATAATCTACTCCGGGAGTCAAGCCATTATCTGAAAATGAAGTGCCTGCTCCTGTGTATCTTACAAGGCCATTGCCAACGGTATTGCCTGCTTTATAAATACCATTTTGAATTGGATCATCAGAAATTGATGGTGCAGTTGTAGCATAACGAATCACTACATAACCTCCACCGTCAACACCGCCACTTGTTGCATTCCAACTTACATTGGCACCACCATTTGTAGCACCAGTAGCAGTAATTACCCCAGGTAAATTTGGTGCGGTTGTATCAGGTGAATTTGATTGATAAATTACAAAATCATCAAAATCTGCTGAATATCCAGCAGCAGCAGCGGTAATTGTAAAGCCTGCAACACCAAAATTCCCAGCAGGAGTACCGTTAGTAGTAATCGCAACCGCTACTTTTGTCCAAGATCCCACACTTGCTGATAAACCTGCAGCAACACTCTGTTTCGTACCGATTGGAGGTGTTTGAGTTGCAGAAGTATTATCAACAAATAGGTCGACTGTACTAGCAACGAGAGGAGTGGTAGAAGCAGATTTGTACCAAAATTGAATTTGATATGTAGTATTTGGCGCAAATGCTCCAGCTATTTGAGGAGAATAGAAATTTTTGGCAGTACCATTAATTGAGCCTAATGTAACGTATCTCGAACCACTTCGACCACCAGTTGCACTAGAGGTTTTTATATTGTTTGCTGTAGTGTTTGCCGTCCAGAGTGTAGTAGAGAGGTTGGCAGCAGCTAAACTACCTCCCGCCAGAGTTGCTGTATGATTCTCAAATCCACCATCGTGGACTGAATAAGCTCCAATACCTGTTTGTGCATATCCAACAAATGCGATGATAAATGCAAATAATAAGTAAAATTTATTTTTCATGGTTTTGCTATTAAATTGTTCATAATTGTTTTTTTTTTGGTTATTAATAGAGTGAAATTTTTTAAGTGAGCCCATATTATGAAAGACGTGCATTCATAATAGGATTTTAATAATTTACATTTTTTTAAGTCCCTTCATTTCTAAAGCAGTTCCTTCTTTGATACTAATGGCAACTCCACCTCCGGGAGCGATGTATTGTTTCAATACCGTTTTTGAGGTCACAATGACTTTAGTAATGGTATAACTTTGCGGTTTTTCATTCCAATTGGCATCCTTTCCATCAGCATAAATGGTGGCTATGTATTGAGTTCCTTTTGGTAAATAATCGAAAGAAATACTGGCTGTTCTTGAATTTTCATCGGTGATGCCACCCACAAACCATTCGTTTTTATCTTTTGCTTTTCGGGCAATGGTGATGTAATCTCCGGGTTCTGCTTCCAGAATATAACTGTTGTCCCAATCTACTGCCACGTCTTTTATGAACTGAAAAGCATCTGGAAAACGATTGTAATTGTCTGGAATATCGGCTGCCATTTGAAGCGGACTGTACATGGTTACATAGTAAGCCAGTTGTTTGACCAAAGTGGTATTGACACGTTGATTTCCACCTGTACCATAATAAGAAAGATCGGTTTGAAAAATACCGGGAGTAAAATCCATTGGACCACCCATTAGTCTTGTAAATGGTAAAATGGTGGTGTGCTCGGGAGTTAATCCACCCATTGCTTCAAACTCGGTTCCTCGGGCAGATTCTTGTGCAATCCAGTTGGGATAAGTGCGGTTCAAACCCGTAGGACGAACGGCTTCGTGACTGTCAATCATAATTTTATAATCGGCAGCACGTTCCGCTACGTGTATGTAATGATTCACCATCCATTGGCCGTCGTGATGTTCGCCACGCGGAATAATTTGCCCCACATAACCCGTTTTCACTGCATTATATCCATTGTCATTCATAAATTGGAAAGCACGGTCTAAACGGCGTTCGTAGTTTGTAGCTGAACCCGAAGTTTCGTGATGCATGATGATTTGAACTCCTTTGGAAGCGGCATATTCGCGAAGTGCTTTTACGTCAAAATCGGGATAAGGTGTCACAAAATCAAAGACATCTTCTTTCCAATTTCCAATCCAATCTTCCCAGCCTACATTCCAACCTTCGACCAAAACGGCATCAATATTATTTTTGGAGGCAAAATCAATGTATTCTTTCACTCTTTCATTGGTTGCTCCGTGTTTTCCATTTGGCGTCAGCTTAGAAAAATCTTGTCCTAGTTTTACATTATTTTCTTTGCCATAAGCCCAAGTGCTTTTACCAGCCACGAAATATTCCCACCAAACTCCTATGAATTTCATTGGTTTTATCCAAGAAACATCTTTGTATTTTGTAGGCTCGTTCAAGTTTAAAATCATTTTTGAAGCCAGAATTTCGGTGGCTTTATCGCTCACCACAATCGTTCTCCAAGGCGTTTGTGTATCGGTTTGCATATAACCATTATTCCCAACAGCATCCGGAGTTAGGTGCGAACTCATTTTAAACGTTTTGGCATCTACATTCAAAGACATTGCGGGATAATTAATCAGAGCCGCTTCGTGAATATTTATGTATAAACCATCCGAAGTTTTCATCATCGAAGGAGTTTGAACAGCCAAATCTTTGATTGGACTTTGGGCATTCATATAAACGGTTGCTTTTTTTATCAAATCTGGAATCTCAGATATTTTAGAAGTGGTGTACGCATATTCATTGGTGTCATAATCGCCCGGAATCCAAAATATTTTATGGTCTCCTGCCAATTGGAATTCGGTGTGTTCTTCTTTGATTACGAAATAATTTAAGTCGGTTTGTTTTGGAAATTCATAACGAAAACCCAAACCATCGTTGAACAATCGGAACCGAATGCGGATGTAGCGATTGTTGTTTTTGGCTTGTGCCAAAGTGACTACCAATTCGTTGTAATTATTGCGAATCGTTTTTTCTTCGCCCAATACAGGATTCCAAGAATCATCAACCATAGTTTGAGCGGAGTTCGTAATAGAAAAACCATCCATAAACGAAGGAGTATCTTTTGCTTCTATTCCCAAAGTACTTGGCTTGATTACTGATTTGCCTTTGTAACTCAACTGATAGGAGGGAACTCCGTTGGCCGTTAGTTCAAATTGCAAGGAAAGATTCTTGTTTGGGGAGGTAATTCCTTGGGCTTGCGCCAAAAATGTGCTGGTGCAAACCAAAAGCAGTCCAATTAATTTCCTGCCTAGGCGGAATCCAACCAATAGATTTAGTTTAAAATTCATGTTATTAAATTTTGTGATTACTAAATTGCCAAAAAGACACAAAGACAACAGGGGCGAAGCAGGTAAAATCAAACACAATCCAAACTTTTTTAAACAAAAAGAGGAACGCATTAAATATTTGTGCCTTTGCGCTTTAAGGACAATAAATATGCAATAAGATTAGGATATTGATTGATATCCTAAATTAGAGTTGTTAATTTTTCAGAACCAGATATTGGTAGGGTTGAAGAGTTATTTCCGAAGTTACCGTAGTTGCCGTACCAGTAAAAGCATCTTTCCAAGCTGTGGTTGTCAATGCCGTTGGAACAATGTATTTCGTTGTCAAGCTAGTTAGGTTAGCCAGTACCAAAACTTTATCTGTTGCCGTTTCCATAGTAAAGGCACTTACAGCATCACTGCTAAATCCTTTATAAGTCCCTGTTTTAATGGCGCTACTGCTGTTTCTAAAAGCAATTATCTTTTTATATTCAGCCAACATATTGGCATCGGCAGTTGTCCAATCAATAGGAGTTCTATTAAAATAATCAATTTTTTTGGCGTAACCAATTTCCTGTGCGTTGTAAATCATTGGAACCGATTTCATATAAGCTGCCACAACAAAGGTTGCTATAGACCCTTTTTTTCCACCAAACAATTCTAGAGGTGTACCATCAAAAAGATTCACGTCATGATTTGTTGTATATCTTACAATTCGTTGGGAATTATCGTAATTGTTGGCATATTCTAGAGCGTTTGCGTCTTGAATTACAGTCGTAGGCTTGCTTTCGCTAAATACTTTTTTCAAACCACCATAATATTCGAAACCGAAAGTATAATCAAAACCGGAAGTAAAATGATTCACTTTTTTCCCTTCGGCAAGCATCAAGATATTTTGATTTTTGATTTTTCGTAAAGAGGTTATGGCTTCTGTCCAAAAAGTTTGGGGAACAGCATCGGCATAATCACATCTGAAACCATCTATGTTCGCACTGTAAACCCAGTAAGACATAGCATCAATCATAGCCTTTTTCATTTCGGTGTTATTGAAATTCAATTGAGCGACATCATTATAATTCGTTCCTGGAGGAATGATGATATTTCCATTTCCATCTTTTTGGTACCAGTCTGGATGCTCAGTAATCCAAGCGTTGTCCCAAGAAGTGTGATTGGCAACCCAATCCAGTACTACAGCCATATTTTTTTTGTGGGCTTCATCTACTAAAACCCGAAGGTCTTCTAGAGTTCCAAATTCTGTGCTAACCGCTTTGTAATCTTTAACGGAATAAGGAGATCCCATTCCACCCGCTGATCTAACTACTCCAACAGGATAAATAGGCATTAAATAAATAACATTCACACCAAGTTCTTGGATGGCTGTCAATCGGTCTTGAACTCCTTTTATCGTTCCAGCTTGACTAAAAGCACGAAGATTGACCTGATAAATTATCGCATCTTCTTTTTTAGGCATATTGGCAAACGGTGTTCCGTATTGTTGATAAGCCGGAATTGGATCTGAATTATTATCTGATGAACTGCACGAAGCCACTACCGAAGTGAAGAGAAGTGCAAAAAAGAGGTTTATGAATAGTTTCATTTTTATATTTTTTATGTGTTAACGCTCTGTTTTTTAATGGTTGCATCCCTCCATCCTTTAAAAAAAGAGGGATGCTTTTTATTAACTAACTAAACCATTTTATGTTCTGAACGATTCCTATTTTATTAGATTTTTTTGATAGTGTAAATAGCAGTTGCAGGATAAATACCCGTTGTTGGATCTTTTTCTGCAATAGTAAACGTAACTTCATAATTGCCTGCTTCAGTTACATCGTGAGCTCCTGGATTGTCTAGATATATTATACCTTCTGTATTGTTTTTCGGACCATAATTGATTGTCCAGGCATTGTTAAGTCTAAACTTTAAAGCACCTGCTGTCAGAGCACCCGTAAATTTCCAAACATTTAGTTGATGATCATAACTCATATTGGTAGAATTGTCCCAGCCGCCAGGAGTTGCCGTTCCAATTATTCCCCAAGAATAAGCAACAGCCGTCCATTTTGATGTGTTGAGGTTTGCCGTCATTTGATAAGTTCCTGCTTGTGCAATTACAAAATCAGTGTCGCTGCCATCCAAAATATTACCGTTGGCATCGGCACCATAAAATTGATTCCAATTTCTTTCATTGGTAAATTTGAATCCCAACCCTTTTGAAGCTGGAAAGGTTACATAACCTTGGTAAACTCCACTATCTATTGCTTTAAGAGCAGCTGCTGTGCCAATAATCCAATCTTGATAGGATCCCGGCATATAGATTTCTCCAAATACAACCGGTTTTGCAAAAGGAGTAACCGTTATAGTGATGGGTTCGGAATAGATTTTACGGTCTAAATACGACTCCACACGAACCACTATTTTGCTGGCAACATCTACTGGAAGTCCTAATTTAATAGCCATCTTATTTAGGTCATCCCCTAAGAGCGATTTGCTTAAAACATCTTCGCCCACTTCAACTCGTACCGCTTTTCCCCAAGCCGTACTTCCTGAAACATCGGATGGAATATCAAATTCCAAGGCATACGTTACGGGAGCTTGAATAGGAAAAACTACTGCAGGCCAAGAGAAAGCTACTACTGGTTGCGTTGCCGTTGCGGCAGAAAGAACGATTGTGCTAGGTGAAGCGACAAGATCACCACTAAAACTTACCGCTTTCAAGCTGGTAAGTGGCGCATCATTTGTACAGGAGGTACTTAAGAAAAGTAAAGTTCCTATTGCGAATAACTTGTATATATATATTTTCATAATAGTTCTAAATTTAGTAACCTGGATTTTGTTTTAGTCCCTTGTTTGCGTCTAAAGCTGCTGTTGGAATTGGAAACAACTTTCTAAAATCGGCTGAAGCACCTCTGAATTCATTGGCCAACAAGTATTTATTGAAACGAATCATATCTTGTCTTCTGTGACCTTCCCAGTTCAATTCAAATCCTCTTTCGTTATAAATATTGTCCAAAGTTGGATTTGCGGCTAATACTCCAAGTCCTGCACGTTGTCTAATCTGATCTACAAAAGGTTTTGCGGCTGCTGGATTTCCAAGTCTAACATTACATTCGGCTTTCATTAACAAAATATCTGCATATCTGTAAATTGGAAAATCGTTTGATGCTCCACCACCGTCCGAAGGGGTTACAGGATAAAACTTAGTGTTACGAACACCAGCTTGTGGTGCAGCTCCGGGATTATCCAAAGAAGCAACATCAATAGTATAATTGATTCCACCACCTTGATCTCCATAACGGAATTGTTTTTTACGAATGTCTTTGTCGTCGTATTTCAAAAAGAAATCTTTAGGAACAATTGTACCATTCCATCCGCTATAACCGAAAAGCGTTTGTGCATCTGGACCGTTCAAACTTCGAACCGTGAAGATATTTCTTGAAACGACATTTGCTGTGGCAAAAATTGCCAAAATGGTTTCGTCATCCGGAAGCACATCTCCAAATAATTCGTAGTATTTGTTTCCCATTGGACTGGAAGCATTGGCTGCAGCGGAATGAAGTGAAAATCCGCCTTCGCTAACTTTATCACAAGCCGCTAAACATTTTGCCCATTCCGGAGTTCCTGTATACACTTCGGCATTCAAATAGACTTTTGCCAATAGAGTATAACCCGCCCATTTGTTAAATCTTCCGTAGTAGTTTCCTCCTTTGGTAGCAGAAAGAGTTTCTACAT
The DNA here is from genome assembly GCA_029560875.1 of Bacteroidota bacterium. Taxonomy (GTDB): domain Bacteria; phylum Bacteroidota; class Bacteroidia; order Bacteroidales; family Tenuifilaceae; genus SB25. Next base: position 14,595 of record JAKQKB010000123.1, read on the forward strand.
TTTCAGTCAGTTCTTTCACGATGAAATCATAAACCACTTTACGACTTGCTTGTGGAATTTGATCTACAGTGATATTGTTGTCTGTGTAAAAAGGAACATCTCCAAAATCGTCTATCAATAAGTAGTAGAAAAAAGCTCTTAGCACTTTAGCCTCAGCTATTTTTGAAGGTTCCGCTTTTGAAGCTTCTAATTGATTCACTGCTAAATTAGCATTGAAAATTGATTTGTACAACCATCTCCAAGTGTTGTTTATGAAAGAATCTGTAGGCAACCAATCGTGTTTGTACATACGGGCAAAATCCAATTCCCAGTCACCGGTTGTTCTGTGGGGAATCACTTGTTCATCTGAACTAAAGCAGTTTAAGTCATACCAACCTCTATCGGCTCCGGCATATCCAACACCATCCCAGTTTCCTCCAACTTGTGCATAAACGCTGGCAAGTGCGACATCGGCTCCTTGGGCAGTTCCGTAAAAGTCGTTTGCAGGATATTTATCATAGACGTGTTCATCAATATTGGTACATCCAACCAGTAACAAGAAACTTGAGATTCCTGTTATAAATATATTTTTGATTTTCATTTTCTTTTACTATTTAAATTTTACATTCAAACCTAATGCGAAACTTCGGGTGCGAGGATAAATACCATTATCACCTCCAAAGCCATTACTGCCACTCATATTCAACTCTGGATCAATTCCAGAATAATTGGTAATGACAAATAAATTGTTTCCGGTAAGAGAAAGTCGAAGCGACTCAATGTATTTAACGGTTTTAAAATGAAAATTATAGCCAGCAGTTACATTTTCCAATCTTAAAAAAGAACCATCTTCAAGCCATAAATCGGAACCGTATTTAGAAGTATATAATCCTAATGGAATGGCACTGTCCAAAACGTTGGCTTTACCTATGTTCTCCAAATAACTTAAGCTTGATCTCAAATTATTGTAGATTTTATTTCCACCTGACCCTCTGAATAACATAGAAATATCTAAACTTTTATGTGAAAAAGTTGGGTTAAATGCATACGTATAAGTTGGCAAAGCTGAACCTTGAATCAAACGATCCGGACTTGTATTCCCTTGATCAATGATGCCGTTTCCGTCAACATCGAGTACGGTTTCAGAATTTGTATCGTCTTTTCCGGTATGGTGCAGGATGCTGAAAGTTCCAATAGGTTGTCCTTCTATCAAATAAGAACTTGGACCCCAAGGAACATAATTTGTATTCAATGGAACTCCGTTGATACTTCCGCTCAAGTTTAACACTTCATTTTTCAGGAAAGATACATTTCCGGCAAGGGTTAGGCTAGTATTTTCGTTTTTTATCAAATCGTAACCCAATGAAATTTCCAGTCCTTTGTTCAAAATACTTCCCACGTTTGCTTTGATGGTATTGAACGGATAAGGAGGTTGTGGAACGGTATAATCAAACAGAAGATTATCAGTAGTTGCTGTATAAACATCAAAAGTTCCTCTTAATCGGCTGTCCAAAAGGGCAAAATCTACTCCAATATTAGTTTGTTTTTTGGTCTCCCAACGCAAATCGGCATTGGCATTTTGAGTCACGTTGAAATTAGTAATTTGTGAACCTCCAAAATAAGTTACTCCTGAACCTCCCACCAATGAGATGGAATTTTGCGGATATAATCCTTGTTGGTTACCCGTAACACCATATCCAACTCTTAGTTTTAAGTCATTGAAAATGGTTTGGTCTGCCATAAAAGATTCTTTGTTGATTTGCCAAGCCACAGATGCCGATGGGAAATCACCCCATTTATTATTGGCTCCAAAAACGGAAGCACCATCACGTCTATAACTCGCCGTAATTAAATACCTGCTTAAATAGGAATAATTGACACGTCCTAAATAGGAAACCAAGGTTCTGTCATTTTTGTAAGAGGAAATATCTCCCGGTTGTACTTTTGACAAGTCGCCCAATTGCAAGGCATTGTATGTGGCAATGTCATTGATAAATCCTCTGGCTTGCGCATAATTCCCTTGATACGTCTGGTTTTGCCATTCGTACAATGCCAAGGCATTAATACTATGGTCGCCAAATACTTTTTTATACGAAAGACTCATATTCATTAGTTTTTCGTTCTGTCTGTTATTGCTGATGTTTGCTTGCCCTTTTTGGTCAATTGCAGCGGCAAGGGTTGATTCCGCCGGCATATAATATCCGTAGGTACTGTTTGTTTTTCTCCAACTTCCAAACCAGCCTGCCGTTAATCCTTCATATACATCTAAATCGGCTTTAAGGCTTCCAAACAAATTATCGTTTTGTCCTTCGTTTGTAACCGTTTGTGCCGCAGCATAAGGATTTAAATATTGAAAAACATTTGGATCTGTATAATAAGTAGTTCCATCAGTGTTATAAACCGGATCGGTAGGGCGCATTACATAAGCATTTGTAATTAAATTGGATGTAAATGCCGCTCTTCCGATACTTCCAATACTATTGGTTGACTCCGTGATTCCTGTATTAAGATTGAATGTCAGTTTTAGTTTATCATCTATGGCAGACTGAGTCGCTTGAATTCTACCAATGTATTTATTGTTATTCGAATTGATAACAACACCCTCTTGCAGAATAGCACTGATGGAAGCTCTATAACTAAAAGTATCTGTTCCTCCACCAAAAGATAAAGTGTGGGTTTGTGTCGCTCCGCTTTTAGTCAGGATTCCGTACCAATCGGTATCTGATCCGTGATTGGCAGAAGCCGGAACGCCTACTAATTGTGCTTGTTCCCACCATTGATTGGCATCCAATATGTCTAATTTTTTTGGAATATAATCCATTGCTGTTGAAGCGGAATATTCAATGGATGTTTTGCCTGCTTTGTTTTTCTTGGTACTCACGATGATAACACCCGCAGCACCTCTGGAACCATAAATCGCTGTTGCAGAAGCATCTTTTAATATGTCCATTGAGGCGATTTCGCTTGGAGGAATTTGGTTTAATAAATCCATATTACCTTGAACGCCATCAACAACAATCAAAGGATCACTACCTCCAATTAATGAAGAAATTCCTCGGATTCTAACGTTAGGTGTTGCCCCTGGCTCGCTACCTGTTTGAGTGATGTTTACCCCAGCCATTTTACCGGAAATCAATTGTAGTGGATTTACAATTGCCCCTTGGTTCATGTCTTTTGATGCTATGGAAGATACTGCTCCCGTTACATCTTTTCTGGAAGAAGTTCCGTAACCAATAACGACCACTTCTTTCAAATCAGATGTTTCTGGAAATAGTTTAATTGTCGTATTTTGCAGGCTCGCCAAGAATCTCTTCTCTTTGTAGCCTACATAACTCACAACGATTTCAGAATCACTATTTTCAACAGTTATTTCAAAATTTCCATCTGCATCAGTAGAAACTGCTCTATTAGTGGCTACTTCAATAACGGAGGCACCTGGCAGTGGCATTCCGTTTTCATCAACCACTTTTCCCTTGACGGTTTGCTTTATAATTTTTGCCTTTTCCTCTTTTTCTATAGCAAGTTTTTTCAAGATGACTTGAGTCTCTCGGACTTTAAAATCGGTTGCAGTTCCTTTGAATATCTTATCTAAAACAACATCAATCGTTTCGTTTTTTGCCTTAATGGAAATGACACGATTCAAGTCAATATCATTCAACTTGTAAATAAATCGAAAATCTGTTTTTTGTTCAATCGTCTCTAAAACCGTTTCCACGGTAGTATTATTCAATTCCAAGTTAACCTTTGTTTGGGCATAACTATTGGCTCGAATATTAAACATGACGACCAAAATAAGTAAAGTGGTTAGTTTCAATTTCAGGTTGTTTTGGAACAATGGAAAATACATTCCACTATTCTTTGGTTTTTTTTTCATAATTTTGTAATTGATTGTATTTAATTTGTTAGGTTCAAT
>JAKQKB010000153.1 GCA_029560875.1 Bacteroidota bacterium
TGTATTAACCCCCTAAAGGACTGGATTCAAAATTAAAATCAATTTTGTAATCATAACTTTAGGAAACATGTCAAGAGTAAACCGCAAATTTAGCCCAGAGGAACGCCTTTCTATTTTGCAAGAAGCAGAAAGAGAAGGGGCAGTTGAAACCAGTCGTAAGTACAATTTATCTCCATCACTGATATCTAAGTGGAAGGAGCGTTATTTAACCAAAGGAGCTGCAGGCTTGAAGCCTCAGTATAACCGAGTAGATCCACAGGTAAGAGCATTGGAAGAAGAGAATGAGCGTTTAAAACGCATCATAGCCCGTCAAGCATTAGAGCTTGAAGTAAAGGGTGAGCTGCTAAAAAAAACACCTATTCAAATCAAACCAAGATAGCAATGGTACATCAGTATCAACAAAAGATTGGTCTCAAAAATTTATGCCGATGGGTTCAATTGCCACTGAGCAGTTTTCATTATAAACCGTTGAAAGGTAAGCCAGGGGCCAAACCAAGCTTGTACACAAAAATGCTGGATGGTAAGGTTGTAGTAAATGAAGAAGTGATTGGTTCCATTAAAAAGTTATTGAGTGAAGAATTTGTTTGCTACGGGTATAAAAAAGTGAGTGCTTCATTGAAACAATTGAAGTATTTGATCAACGACAAGAAAGTATATCGCTTGATGGATGAGAATAATTTATTGTTAGGTAAAGTCATTAGAACTACAGGGAAACGCCAGTTTGTGAAGCACCGGAAAATTACTGCTACCTGTCCCATGGATTACCTTTGCTTAGATATTAAATACTTATGGGTGCATGGAGAACAGCGATGGTATTATCTTCTGAGCGTGATTGACGTATTTAGTAGAAAAATAATAGCGTGGATACTTCAACGCAGTATTAAACAAATTGATGTGATTAATATCTTTAGAAGAATTAATCAACAGCATCCAATTAAAGGCGTAAATATCAGAAATGATAATGGCTCACAATTTTTAGCAAATAGCGTAAAAAGATATTTATCAAGTGAAGAAGCTAAACAAGAATTTACCCATATAGCTACTCCTCAAGAAAATAGTTACATCGAAGCTTACCACAGTATCTTACAATCAGAGGTAGTTGAACGTTTTGAATTAAGTAGCTATTATGAAGCTAAAATAATCATGACCAACTATGTTGAATTTTATAACACAAAACGAATACATGGTTCCCTGAATATGAAAACACCTCAATCCGTTTGGGATACCTGGCACTCACAAAATAATACCTCAACAAAGGGCGAAAGAATGTCCTTACAAACAGCATTGAGCCCTTTGTTGGAAAACACAATAAAAAATTTAATTATTAACCAAAAATGTCAAACCTTTAACATCATTTAATCCAAGAATTAGGGGGTTAATACA
>JAKQKB010000158.1 GCA_029560875.1 Bacteroidota bacterium
TAGCCATAATAACCCCTATTTTACCTTAAATGAAAACTTAAATGGATCGGATAGAGATCGGTTGCTAGGTCAAGGTTCTTCCACAATTCGTATTGCAGAATGGTTAACTTTAAAAACAGGTTTAGGAGTAGATTATTACACCAACTTTAATACAGCTCGTTCTGCCTTTGGCGATGTTGAAAGTCCTAATGGTTACTATGGTGAGTCGAAAAGAACATTTAGAGAGTTGAATACCGATTTTTTATTTCAGTTCAACAAGAAAATATCCAGTAAACTCGATTTCTATTTTAACATTGGTGGTAATAGGATGGAACAGTATGTGCATACCTATAGCGCAAGCGCTAACGAGCTTGCAGTGGAGGATGTTTACACTTTGAGCAATTCAAAAACGGCTGTATTGCCACAAACCCTCTTATATAGAAAACGCATTAACAGCCTTTATTTTAATGTTCAGTTTGAATGGAAAAAAGCATTTTTTATTGATTTTAGTGGAAGGAATGATTGGTCGACTACACTTCCTTTTGAGGATAACTCCTATTTTTATCCAGCAGTTAATGTTTCGGCAGTTCTTTCGGATTTATTTCAGATACAATCGAGGCGTTTAACCTATGCAAAACTCAGAGCAGGATGGTCTCAGGTTGGAGCAGATACAGATCCTTATCAATTAAAACCAGTTTATAAATTTGGGGCAGGATGGAATTCATCAACTCGGATGCCCAGTATTTATATTCCTGACGATTATCCTAATGATAAAATTAAGCCCCAAAAAACTGAATCGTTTGAAGTTGGTGCTGATTTTAGATTTTTCTTAAACCGATTAAGTGTCGATTTAACCTACTATAATCAGCGAACTTTCGATCAAATAATTCGCGTACCAGTATCACCTGCAACAGGTTATACTTCTGTTCTTATCAACGCTGGGGAAATTACAAATAGTGGTATAGAGTTGACTGTTGATGCAACACCTGTTAAGCAAAAATCAGGATTTCAGTGGAATGTAGCATTCAATTTTGCTAAGAACAATAATGTTGTAAAATCCTTGTACGATAAGTTGGATAATTACGAGTTTGGCGCTTACTGGGATTTAAAAGTGTTGGCCATCCCTAATCAATCTTTTGGCTCGCTTTATGGCTATGATTTTGCCCGAAACGATGAGGGTAAAGTAATTCATGTAGATGGTTTGCCTGTACAGGGTGATTTAAAGGTTTTAGGTAACTATACTCCCGATTGGGTTTGTGGGTTAAACAACGAATTACAGTATAAAAATATAATTTTCAGTTTCTTAGTTGATACTCGCTGGGGTGGTGATATTTACTCCATGACAACTACTTGGGGGCGATACTCTGGAGTGTTAAAGGAAACTCTTATTGGCAGAGAAGGCGGAATTATTGGTGACGGAGTGAAGCAATTACCTAATGGAACTTGGATTGAAAATGATATTGTGGTGTCAGCTGAGGAGTACAATAAAGCAGCGTATAATGCTAATGTTGCGTACTCGAGTATTTTCGATGCTAGTTTTATTAAACTACGCGAAGTGCGATTAGGCTATACTTTTCAAAAATTAGGAAACACTGGTATAAAGGATTTAACCTTCGCATTGGTTGGGCGTAATTTAGCTTTGCTTTATGCAAAAGTACCCCACGTTGACCCTGAAACAGCGTTTAGCAATTCCAACGTTCAGGGATTAGAGTTTGGGCAGCTACCCTCGGCTCGTAGTATTGGATTTAATGTGAGTTTTAAGTTTTAAAATATTTTAAGGCTATGTTGATATATCGAATTATAAATATTCACCAATTGATTAGTTTAATACTTCTGCTAGCAATTGGTGGTTGTACAAAAGACTTTGAAGCGATAAATAAAAACCCAAACGATATTGATTGGGAAAAAAGTCACCCCGATTTGTTACTTACAAATGCCATTGAGGGCTTGTCCGATCAAATCCATGATGTTTGGCTTGGGCACGAAATAGGTTCATGCTGGGTGCAGCATATGGCCAAGGTGCAATATACCGACGAGGATAGGTATTTACCACGTAACGATGTTATTAACTCAGTGTGGACTAACCTATACGCTGGACCTGGTGTTGAAATTCAGCGTATTGTTGAAGTTGCCGATAAAGCGGGAAAGAAGAACTACAAAGCAGTTGCCTTGGTTCTAAAGTGTTATTTGTTTTCGGTTTTAACCGATTTGTATGGCGATATTCCCTATCAGGAAGCATTTAAGGTTGATAGTACATTAACCCCTAAGTACGATACCCAGGAAAGCATATATCTCGATTTAATAAGTAAATTGGACTACGCCAATACTCTTTTTGATATTGATTCAGAGGAACAGAGTATTGATGGCGATATTTTGTTTGGCAATAATATACTTAAATGGAAAAAATTTGCAAACTCATTGCGTTTAAGGCTGCTACTAAGAATGTCGGGTCGTGCCGATTACCAATCATTTGTAACAAATGAGTTTACCAACATGCTAGTTGATAATGCTGCCAGTTACCCCATTTTTAGTTCAAATGCTGATAATGCTGCGCTGAAGTATCTGGGTTCTTTCCCCAATAATAATCCTTTAAACGAAACCTATAAAACCCGCGACGACCATCGAGTTAGCAAAACAATGGTAGATATACTCTATCAGCCAACCAACCACGATCATCCTGATTGGAGAGTCGTAGTGTTCGCTGCAACTCCAGCAGCAGGCGGTTTTTGGGCTGGTCTGCCTAACGGTTTGACATCGGCTAGGGCTGCTGCGTATTTGGGCAATGGATCAAGAATGACATCGGCAATTGGAGATTACTTTATTCAACCAGAGTCATTGGGAATGCTTATGAGTTATTCGGAACTTTGTTTTATCCTTGCCGAAGCGGTGGAACTAGGGTTTGTTACAGGCTCAACTCTTACATCCCAGCAGTATTATGAGAGAGGGGTGGATGCATCATATTACCAATTTCAAGAAGCAATTGTGAAGTTGGCACCTACGTACTATCCTTCAATTCCATCGAATACTGGAATAGAGTCTTATTTGTCTGATTTTAAGATTCACAACGGGGCATGGGATTTTGCTAATCCATTGAAAAAAATTGCGGAACAAAAGTGGGTAGCAATGTTCGATCAGGGACTGCAAGCATGGTTTGAATGGCGCAGAACCAACATCCCCCAGTTAACACCAGCTCAGGATGGTCTAAATAGTGGAAAAATTCCCGTTCGTATAAGGTATTCTTCCGATGAGTATTCCAGAAACAGAACGCAATTAATGGAAGCAATAAATCGTCAAGGTTCAGATGATCTAAGTACTAGGGTTTGGTGGGATGTGGCAAATAATTACTAAGAAATTTTTTTGATATGATTAAAATATTCAAATTCTCTATAATCTTTACACTTAACATTGTGTTCGTTTTAGGATTAACATCCTGTCTCGAATCTGTTGATTTAATGACAGAAAATGTTAAAACAGGAGGGTTGATTGATGCAACTTATGCTTTGCAGTATAAGCCTGCATCAACGGAATCGGTCGATGTGGATATTCTTATTTATAAAGGGCCTAAAGTTAAGTCAGTAAAGGTTTTTAAAAGATTTACTCATTTTATTGATGATGGTGGAAGTGTTTCTGTGTCTGAGTCCGAGGACGTTTTGCATAAAACCGTGGCGGTTGTTGATGATAACTCTATTGATACAACCATAGTTACAGAAACATTCCCCTGGTTAAACTTAGCAGCAGGAATACCACAGTTGCCGGATGGTTATAATGTTCCAGAGGATCCGACAAGTGCAAGCATTGGCGATTATTTTACACTTAGCTATGTTTCTGTCCTTGAGGATGGCAGCGAGGTGGTGTGTTTGCCTAAAACCTATATTGTTGTGGCTAATTTTTTTGCAGGTAACTATAATTCACATGTAGTATATTTTCATCCTACTTTGGGAGGGGTTTATCCTTTAGAACCTTTCCGCGAAGAAGATTTTGCTAAGGAACTATTTACATTGTCAAACTTCGAATGTAGCACCGTATTTGCATTGTTTGAAGATTCTCAGATAGACATTAATATTAATGGTGATAACTCAATCTCGTTTTCGGTACAAAATTTTACTTATATTGTTAATGAAGGGGATCCGTATGATGTATCTAAAGTGTCTCATTATGATCCTGTGGATAATGTTTTGTATCTTTATTATCATTATGATGCACCAGGAGGTTACAGGATTTTTTGGGAAACCTTAACACCAATAGTTGGAAAATAAACCCAATATATTTTAGAAAATTTAGGTCAGGTTGTACATCTGACCTTTTGTTTTTAATTGATTTAAATCAAATCGTAATTCGGGTTAATAAACTTCTTTATCTTTGTGGGCTAATTAGGTTGCACAAAGTTCAATATTGGATATATGAGCAAATTTAAAATGAATCACCTACGGGAGTTGGAGTCGGAGTCGATATATGTAATCCGCGAGGTAGTTTCGCAATTCGAAAATCCTGCCATGCTTTTTAGTGGAGGTAAGGATTCCATTGTAATGTATCATTTAGCCCGTAAGGCTTTTTACCCTGCTAAGGTTCCTTTTCCTCTTATGCATATCGATACAGGCCATAACTTTCAGGAAACACTTGATTTTCGTGATTGGTTAGTTGCCGAAACTGGAGTGCCGTTAATTGTTAAGTACGTGCAGGATTCAATCAACAAAGGCCGAGCCGTAGAGGAAACTGGCTATAACGCTAGTAGAAACAAATTACAAACAGTAACCCTTCTAGATGCAATTGAAGAGTTGAAGATTGATTGTGCTATGGGTGGCGGCCGACGCGATGAGGAAAAAGCTCGCGCCAAAGAGCGCTTCTTTTCGCATCGTGATGAGTTTGGCCAGTGGGATCCAAAGAATCAGCGGCCAGAACTGTGGAACCTTTTCAATGGCAAAAAAAACATGGGCGAGCATTTTAGGGTTTTCCCAATCAGTAACTGGACCGAGATGGATGTGTGGCAGTATATCCTTATGGAGAATATTGCATTACCTTCGTTATATTTCTCCCATGAGCGCGAGGTGTTTGAGCGCGATGGTATGTTGTACGCCAAAACGCCATTTATTAAAAATAAGGATACTGAAGTAATTCAGAGGCGTATAGTTCGTTTCCGCACAATTGGCGATGCAACTTGCACTGGGGCAATAGAATCAAAAGCCGATACTTTGGAGGATATAATTCGAGAGGTTGCTGCAACTCGAACAACTGAACGTGGCGGACGCGCTGATGATAAACGGTCAGAAGCGGCAATGGAGGACCGAAAAATTGAAGGATATTTTTAATTGACGATAGACCATAGTTCATTGACCATAGTTGAGTTATGAGTTTTAAATTTGAAAACTTATTAGTTTGGCAGAAAGCAA
>JAKQKB010000004.1 GCA_029560875.1 Bacteroidota bacterium
CCAGTATGTTGTCAATTTCCATGAGTTTGTTGTTATTTTAAGTTAAATTCGATTTTACGCATCATTACAAAAATAATCTATATTTAAGTCAATTTAACAAAAATAAACAATTGAATATCAATAAGTTATATTGATAGCCGAGAATACATTCAATCATTTAAGCAGGAAAATTTCTAGGCACTCACTTGTAACGCGTAAATGGCTGGCAAGTTCCGCCACCAGCCATAAACATCCATGCCGTAACCAAAAACATACGCATTCGGTACTTCTAACCCAACAAAATGCGCCTGAATCGGCTTAATTTTATTCAGTTTTTTTTCAACCAGCACTGCGCAGTAAACTACTTTTGCACCCAATGCCAAACATTTTTGCTTAATTTCCAAAAGCGTGATGCCTTCATCCAGAATATCATCCACCAATAATACTGTACGGCCAGTTAAATCAGACTTTGGCAACGCCTTCCAAACCAGTGCACTACCGCTGGTTTCATTCGCATAACGGCTTGCATGTACGTAATCAATTTCTAATGGAAAACTAAGTTGCGTGAGTAATTGGCCCGCAAACACAATGCCGCCACCCATCACACAAATCACTACTGGGCAAGCTTCTGCAAGCACGGTAGAAATTTCCTGACTTAAACGCGTAATGGAAAACTCAACCGCAGCGGTTGAGTGAATGATTTGCGACTGCGCTAAAAGGTGTTGAGGATTTCGAGTTTGCAACATCGTGTTTCAATCCCATTCTCATATTGACTTGAAGTGTACTTGAGAATTTGCAATTTAAAGTTATGTTGCAAAAAAGTGAAGAATTTCTCGTCAAATATTAAAATAAACGCCCGAGAGAAATTAGCATCGCTGCGAGCCTTATAAATAAAGGCTCGCAGCGATGCGCAAAAGGTTAGCTACTTTTTAGCGAGCAATTGCGCTAAGTATTCTGAAAACTCTTTGCTAATTTCAGGATGCTTTAAAGCTAATTCTACGTTGGCTTTCATGAATCCTAATTTGCTACCACAGTCATAACGAGTGCCGGCAAAACGGTAGGCCAGAATATCTTCAAACTGCATCAAATCTGAAATACCATCGGTGAGCTGAATTTCACCGCCTTTGCCTGGTTTAACTTTTTCAAGACAATCAAAGATTTTCGGCGTCAGCACATAACGGCCGACCACCGCCAAAGTGGATGGCGC
>JAKQKB010000027.1 GCA_029560875.1 Bacteroidota bacterium
AACTTGTTTATACCCGCTAAATACCTTCGCTAACACATCACTAACAATTCTTAAAGCGAAGTTTTGCTTCGTTTAACTTAAAACTTTTCCAATGCTAATCATAATCGGTGTGAGATAATTTTGTATATTTGGGGAGTTCAGAGGTAGTATCCTGAATAATTGAAAAACATTTTCGCCCTATGGTGACTGCGAGGTTAGGAGTAAAATCCGAACCGATACTACCGCAGTCTTCATAGGGTTTATTTTTTTATGCAACTACGAGATTACCAAGAAAAATTCGTACACAGCCTTTCATTCTCACTTGTTACCCATCGAAAAATTGTTGCTCAACTCGCTACTGGAGGAGGTAAAACAGTTTGCTTTTCTGCAATTTGTGATAGGTATATTAAAAAGTCAGGCAAGTCGGTTCTTATCCTTGTCCATCGAAAGGAACTATTAAGACAAGCCTCAACATCAATTCTAAAAGCAAATGGTATTTATGCTCAATCGGTAATAGCCGGAATGAAGCACATACCACCCGCTCCAGTTTATGTGGCAATGATTGAAACGGCTTATAAACGTTTGGATCAGTTCAAGAACATTGGAATGGTTATCATAGATGAATGTCATTTAGGGAATTTCACTAAGGTTATTGACTACTTCGATACTCAGTTTATTATCGGCTTCACAGCTACACCACTTGCAGCCAAGAAAACAAACCCATTAAGAAACTACTTCAACTCTATTGTATGTGGTGTCGATATTCCAGAACTAATTGACAAAGGATTTCTTTGCAATGAAATTACATACGGGGCAAAGGAAACAGTTGATAGGGCAAAGTTAAAAATGAAGCTAGGTGAGTTTGATGAAAAACAAATGGCTTCTGAATTTAGCAATCCTAAATACGTTGAGGTTACCGTTAACGCTTATAAAAAGTATTCACTCAATCGTAAAACGATTATCTTTAACTGTAATGTCGAACATTCGATTTTAGTATGTCAAGCATTTTTATCGGCTGGATTCAACTGCAAACATCTTGACGCTACATCGAAAGACCGCGAAAAGATTTTAGAATGGTTCGATGCTACGCCCGACGCTATACTTTGTAACGTGGGTATTGCAACTACGGGATTTGACCAGCC
>JAKQKB010000057.1 GCA_029560875.1 Bacteroidota bacterium
TACACCGTCAAAGCGGGCGACACCCTACAAAGCATCGCCAATGCGGTATGGGGTGATGCCAGCATGTGGTACTTAATTGCCGATGCCAATGGCCTTAGCGCAAGCCAAAGCCTTGCCGCAGGCATCAACCTTGTCATTCCCTTTCTTAGCTTCAAATTACTATAAAAAAATCAATAGTGTCAGAATATATTGTTTTATAAAATAATTTACTTTATATATATAATATAATATATTGATTTATATATACATTGTAAATATTAATACATTCTGGTACTATTGATAATAGTAGGGTGGTCTGCTAAAATTCATCAATTAACACAAATTTATTTCTCAATATGCCACGTCTTGCTCGCTTTGTAGTAGCTGGTCACCCACAAAATATTTTGATTCGTGGCCATAATGGTATGGCCGTGTTTAATGCAGAGGCAGATTATTGCTACTATTTAAACAAGCTCGCAGAGGCCGCTAAGAAACATCAATGTGATATACATGCTTATGTACTAATGCCAAACCATATTCATTTGTTGGCAACGCCTCATAAGGCTGATGGACTTGCAAAAATGATGCAAATTCTTGGCCGAGATTATGGACGTTATTTCAACGCGACTTATCAACACACAGGATCGCCGTGGGAGGGGAGATACAGAGCTAGTCTTGTTGATGGTTATAATTATGCTTTGTTTTGTTATTGCTATATAGAACAAAATCCAATACGTGCAGGGCTTGCTCAAAACGCTTCAGATTATCCGTGGAGCAGTTACCGCAGTAACGCGTTGGGAAAATATAATGCACTTATCACACAACATGATCTATATTTGAAACTAGGAAAATTTGAATCTAATAGGCTTGAACAATACTGTATTTTGTTTGAAAAACCACTAGAATTAGCTTATTTAGCACAGCTACGTGATGCAACTAACATGGCTTGGGCGTTTGGTACAAAACAATTTAAACTACAAATTTCTAGTCAGCTTAATCGAAGAGTAGAAAGGTTACCCAAAGGTGGCGATAGAAAGTCAGAGCAATACAAACAACTCAACGCTAACTTTGTATTACCTGTAAAAGTTGTGTGACAGAGCTTTAAACATGTAAATGATTCGCATGGTTATTTTGTTAGGGTTTAGTTGAAGTTATATCAAGATAATACTCAGATGTATGCTGACCGCTGGTTAGGTGTATGAGTGGTGTGATGGAAATTTTTAAAGTATTATGCTCATTTGTTAAGTCGTTTAAAAATAATTTAAAAAATTGAGGGGGCTTATGTCAAGTGACGCGGCTTTGCAGTTGGTTTCACAAATGTTGTGGACTAGTTTATTGATAATGGCTCCTTTATTGATTTTTGTACTTATCGTTGGTGTTTTGGTGAGTATTTTTCAAGTGGTGACACAAATTCAAGAGATGTCACTTTCTTTTATACCTAAAATTATTACGGTTGTGTTGGTGTTACAACTGTTTGGCCCCTGGATGCTTAGGCTTTTGGTGACCTATTCCTCTCAAGTGATTTCTAGTATTCCTAGCTACTTCCCATAAATGGATTTTTCTTCGATATTTATTTTGGCGATAGGTATTCTGTTGACCTCAATTAGAATTGGCATGTTGTTTATTTCCACACCAGTATTTGCTTCAGTCAAAATACCAGCACCGGCAAAAGTGGTTTTAGTTATTGGGTTAGCTTTGGCTATGTCTAAAGGGCTAAATGCAGATGGTTTTTCATCAATCAACTTATCGTGGTTGATTTCCGTGATGATTTCTGAAGTGTTGATTGGGGCCGCTATAGCTGCGACATTAATTGCAGGTTTTGCTAGCTTTAGCATTGGTGGAAGGTTGCTGGACTTCCAAATAGGTTACGGTATTTCGGGCTTGGTTGATATTGCTACAAGAAGTAATATGCCCCTGTTGGGTAGTTTGTTGAGTATGACAGCAGTCTTAATTTTTTTTGGGCTGGATGGTCATTGGGCATTGTTGCAAGTAGTAAAGCTGTCTTTTGATGCTATTCCAATTGGTAGCAGCATATTTGATTTAAACTTAGCTAAGTTAATTGCATATTTTGGTTCATGTTTTTCATTTGGGTTTGCTGTGGTTGCACCAGTCGTATTGTGCTTATTTTTAATTGATATTGGCATGGCGTTTATGTCACGTTCGATGCCGCAAATGAATGTGTTTGTTATGTCTCTGGCTATAAAAGTAATCGTTGGTTTAATTGTGTTGGCAATGTCCGTACCTTTTGCTGGCGGCGTTGTGAAGCAAATTTTTGAATCAATTTTTAATATGCTTAACCATCTTTTGGGTTGATATGGCAGAGCAAGATCAAAATAGAAACGAGGCTGCCACACCTCATAGAAAAGAGGAGGCTAGAAAAAAAGGGAATGTTGCTAAAAGTTTAGACGTAAACTCTTTTGTAGTTTTGGCTGTATTTCTAATTTCAATGTATATTTGGGCTGGCAAGATGTTAGATGAAGAGCTTTTATTGGCTAAAAATATATTAAATCATACCAGTCACATGTCATTTGAAGTAAATGAGGTTTCTGCTTATTTATCTGAAATTTTAGCGAAATCATTAACAATAATTGCACCATTTTTTATCCTACTGTTTATTTTCGGTGTATTAGCAACCTTTATGCAAGTTGGGCCTGTTTTTTCATTTTTTCCACTAAAACCAGACTTCTCAAAAATTAATCCAGTTACTGGCTTTAAGAGACTCTTCTCTATTAAGTTATTAATTGAGGCTATTAAAACTGTACTTAAATTTGTATTGTTAGGTACTGTTTTGTATTTTGTAATAAAAAATGTTATCCCAAAGATGCTGGCTAGTTTTCATTTAACGCCGTCATCAATGGGATTGTTGTTAATGCCTAAGCTAAACTCAATGTTGTTCAAATTATTATTGGTGTTGTTGTTAATTGCGGCAATTGATTTAATTTTTACCCGTTGGGATTACGCCAAAAAACTAAGAATGAGTAGGCGTGATATCACTGATGAACATAAACGCAGAGAGGGCGACCCCAGAATTAAATCACGTTTGCGAGAGTTGCAAAGAGAGACATTAAAACGTGCTAAAAGTTTGGGTCGGGTGAAGGATGCTGATGTACTGATAACCAACCCTACGCATTTTGCTATTGCTATTAAGTACAACAAAGATGATATGGATGTTCCTCAAGTATTGGCAAAAGGTGCTGGGTTCATGGCGGCTAGAATGAAAGATATTGCTAGAATATATAGAATACCAATTGTTGAAAATAGAACATTAGCTAGAGGTTTGTTTCGTGATGTTGAAATTGAAGGCGTAATTCCAATGGAGTACTACTCAACAGTAGCAAAAGTGCTATTCTGGGTTTACTCGCTAAAAGGCTTGAAAGTAAATAAGAAATAATAATACGATGAATAATATAAAAAAAATATTCGGAAACAACGCAGACTTAGTCCTCATTTTAAGTATGCTCGGCATACTGGTGGTTTTGTTTACACCAATCTCATCTAGGTTGCTGGATTTTTTATTACTTGCAAACTTAAGCTTTGCATTGCTAATTTTATTGCTGACTTTTTATGTGGAAAAGCCAGTCGATTTTTCAACTTTTCCGCCACTGCTGTTGATTGCCACCTTGTTTAGGTTGTCGCTGAATGTTGCTGCGACAAGATTAATCTTGGGTGGTGGTGATGCAGGTAAGGTTATTAGTGCCATTGGATCTTATGTGGTGCAAAGCAATTATGTGATAGGTTTGGTAGTTTTCTTAATTTTGGTGGTTGTTCAATATGTGGTTGTTACTAATGGCGCTCAACGTGTGGCAGAAGTTGCAGCAAGGTTCACGCTAGATAGTATGCCAGGGCAACAAATGAGTATTGATGCAGACCTTAATATGGGTTTTATTGATCAAGCTGAAGCCCAGAAAAGACGTAAAAATATTGAAAAAGAAGCTAACTTTTACGGTGCCATGGATGGCGCAAGTAAGTTTGTTAAGGGTGACGCTATTGCTGGCATTATTATTCTTTTGATTAACATATTCGGTGGCATGACCGTTGGTGTTATGCAGTTGGGTATGCCATGGGCTGAGGCAGCACAAACTTTTACCCTACTTACTATTGGAGATGGTATTGTTACGCAGGTGCCCGCATTAGTTATTGCTGTGGGTACTGGTATTATTGTCACGCGCTCAGGAACTGATAAGCAGCTTAGTAAAGAGATGGCTACACAAATATCAGCTTACCCTAAGGCTATGATGTTGGTCATGTTGGTCATGCTTGGTATAGGATTATTGCCAGGCATGCCAATGTTGCCTTTGGTTGTGATTATTGGTATTTTTGGGTTAATTTTGTATTTAGTAAAAGCGGCAAAAAATAATAAAAATGAGACGGATGTAGCTGAGACAGAAAAAAGTAAAGATAGCCTTGAAGACTTGCTAGTGGTTGAGCCAATTGAGATTACGGTTGGGCAAGATTTAATACCGCTTGTAAATGCGGAGGATGCTGGTGTTACAGACAGGATTTCAGCTTTTAGAAAGCAATATGCCTTGGACTTTGGATTTATTTTACCTAAAGTTAAAATTAAAGATGATAAAAAACTCAGCCCGTTGCTGTACCGAATTAGTGTATATGGAGTAAGCGTTGCTGAGGCAGAAGTTATACCAGATAGCTTTTTAGCTATCCATCCATCTGGTAATGGCGAGAAGTTGGAAGGAATTGAGACGCGAGATCCAACTTATGGCTTACCTGCTCTGTGGGTAAGTGAGTCAGTGAAAGCCAAGGCTAAGTCAAAAGGGTATACCTTAGTTGATCCATTAACGGTGTTTATGACACATTTAATAGAAGTGCTAAGAAAGAACTCAGCTAACTTGTTAAGCCGTTCTGAGGTTTCAGCAGTTATTGATCGAGTTAAAGAGAAAAACTCTAGTTTAGTTGATGAACTTATTCCTGGTGTGCTTTCTGCAGTTGAGGTGCAAAAGGTTCTGCAAAATTTATTGAGGGAAAAAGTTTCGATTAGGAATCTAGATGCTATCTTTGAGGTTTTAGCTGATGCAGGTAGGCATACAAAACAAGCGGATCAACTCACTGAACTCGTAAGAAGTAAACTTGGCGCAGCTATCTGTCAGCAATTAATTGGTTCAAACCCTGATTTGTCAGTTATTACCTTAGATCCCGTCATTGAACAGAAAATAGCTGATTCAGTTCAATCTATTGATGAGACGTCTAAGTTGGTGATGGATCCTAGATATACTGAGCAAATTATTTCAAAGTTAGCATCACAAGTTGAGGGGATGATGAAAAATAATATTTCGCCAGTGTTGTTGTGTGCACCTGAGCTAAGGCGACACTTGCGAGCAATTACCGAAAGAGTGCTACCACATTTGTCTGTAGTATCAATGACTGAGGTACCCATGAATTTAAGGCTATCTTCATTTGGTGTAGTTAGAATATGAAAACTTACGCAATAAATTCTACTAATTTTGCAAAGAGTTTAGGTTCTAATGCCAATATAGCATTTGATGTAGATAAAGAGCAGTGGTTAAATACCATCACTGCAGGCCAAATACTCAAGGGCAAAGTTTTAAAGGTTTATAGTGAGCACAAGTACGGTGTTATGCTGGGCGGGCAAGAGCGCATTGTTGATTCGGCTATACCCCTGTCCATAGGTAATACAATTTCTGGAAAAGTAACCAGCATTAATGAGAAGGTGGTTACTATGAAAATAGTAGAAACTCATGTGCTAAATAATGCTGAAAGCAGAGTAAAGGAAAAAATCTCGCCTGGTAATTCTGTTGCAGATTTTAAGGTGATTGACTATGGTGTTAATTTAACTGATTTGCAGCAAAAAATAATCGTAGACGCCGCTAATAAATCTCAAACTCCTGATATAGCAATAAAAGCTGGTCTTTATTTAGCTAAATTAGGTTTGCCCGTTACTGCGGATCTTTTACACGAATTAACGTTACGAATTAATTCTAAAGGGGACTTAAACTTGATCTATCTAAACAATCAAGTTCCTAAAATTTCGTTCCAAACTGATGAGGTCGTTAGAGCAACTGGTTTATCTGAAGTCGTAGAAAATCTGCGGCGATATTTTCAGGGTGAATCCTTGTTGGGTAATAAGTTTATTGATGTGCAAAAAAAAATAGATTTAGTAGAAAATAATAACTATGTTGATGAAAATAAATTTATTTCAGATGAAAGCTCGAATGACTCTGAAGAGTTGCTATTAGAGGGATTGCTTTCAAACATCCTGAACATTAATACGCAAAGCTCTTTGCAGCATAGTCTTAAATCTTTCCCACTTCTGATAGATGACAGATTGGTGGAGTTTGAAGTTGCTTTTTTTGATACATTAAATGAAAACGCTCAAAATAATGCCCTTAAAAGCCGATCGGTTAGATTTTCACTCGATACAAAATTAGGCAAGGTGTTTTTGTACGCGCATATTGTGAATGATAGGCTTAATATTAATTTTTCAACAGTAGATGCGTTATTTTTAGATGCATTAATAAATCATAAACAAGATTTAGTTGATCAGTTAAAAGGTGTTGGTTGGTTGGTTGATGCAATCAATTTTAGTAGTGACTTAAATCAAGATAGTGCTGCCTTTTCTATAGTTAAGCATGTGTTGCACCAAGGGAGTATCAATATTGCAGCATGAAAAATGTACTGAAAAAAAATATTGGACTAATGACTGGATCACAAAATAAGCTTCCTTCTGTGGTTTTTAAAGGTCATGGTGTTTATGCTGATTTTTATGAAAAAGAGTTTAAAAAGCATAAGCCAAAATCAAGTATAGTCAATGATAAAGAGTTGCTAGAAAAGTTATCAAAATTGCCTATAGGCTCAGAGATATCACCAAATCTTTATCATCTAATTGCAATTTTGTTGGTTTATGTATATTCTCTTGAAAAAAAACAAGGAGTTGGCGATGGTTGACCCAATAAATTTAATTACATCTAGCATTCAGTTCGATGTTCAACGATTAAGCACTATTGCTAACAATGCCGCAAATGCATTGACTCCTGGCTTTAAACGGGAGTTTTTATCCCTAGATGGTGAGTTCAATCCATACGTATCTGAACGCGCTAGTAGTCAGCCAATTTTAGCCGCGGTTGTTGATCATCAACTCGGTATTCAACGACAAACAAGTAATCCATTAGACTTAGCTATTTTAGGCAAAGGTTATTTTGAAGTCAGTACTGAGAATGGTTATGCCTATACAAGGCAGGGTTCATTCAAGATTGATGAAAAAGGGCGGCTGGTTACTTCATTAGGGCAACTGGTTTCTGGAAAATCTGGAGATATTTACCTCAGTGAACCTAATCCTTCTATTGACTCTAAAGGCCAAGTAATTGAAAAGGGAAAAATAATCGATCAAATCAAAGTGATGTCTTTTGATCGGGATGATATGTTGGCCAAAATTGGTGGAGGGCTATTCATGAAAACAGAAAGTGCGGTTATGCATGAAATAGACACTCCTATTCTGGTACAAGGTAGTTTAGAAAGCTCAAATGTTGACTCTACTCAGGAAATGGTTAAGCTAATGGAAACATTTAGACATTTCGAGACTAGTCATAAAGTAATCCAAGCATACGATGAACTAAATGATAAAACACTGAAAAATTTAAGTCAGTTTTAACTAAGGAATAATTATGATAGATGCATTGTATATTGGTGCTATGGGTATGCAGGCGCAGCAACTTAACGTTGATGTTGTAGCAAATAATTTAGCCAATGTGAATACATCTGGTTTTAAGAAAAGCCGAGTCACTTTTCAAGATGCTTATTACAGAGCGATGAATCCCACTTTAAGCTCGAACGAGTCAACTGAAAGCACTATTATGCTTGGCATGGGAGCTATGGTAAGCAGTAACTCAAAGTCTTTTACGCAGGGTGAAATGAAGGCAACGGAATCACCATTGGATTTTGCGATACAGGGAAATGGTTTTTTTGAAGTGCTTATGCCAGATGGCACCTCTGCCTATACAAGGTTTGGTTCGTTGAAAGTAAATGAGAGCGGTATGTTAAGCACGTCAAAGGGCTATGAACTTAAAAATCAGATAGAAATACCGAGTGATGTACTTGAGGTTGTTGTTGATTCTACCGGTAAGGTTTCAGGTAAGGTTGCGAATGAAGAAAAGCTATTAGAACTTGGGCAAATTGAGCTGACCTCATTTGCAAGTTTAGAGGGGCTAGTGCCGAGTGGCGATAATTTGTACTTGGCAACAGATGCGAGTGGACAGAAAAATGTGGGTCTGCCGACGGAGAATGGTTTAGGTAGTATTGCTCAAGGATATTTGGAGTCATCTAATGTGAAGTTGGCTGAGGAAATGGTTAATCTAGTACTAGCACAACGTGCTTATGAGTTAAATGCAAAAATAATTCAAACTTCAGATGAAATGCTTTCAATTAGCAACAACTTGAGAAGATGATTCTGATGAATAAAAGAAGTTTCATTATCTTGGTTGTTTTATTTATCGGTGCAACAAAAGAGGTTGCCTATTCTGAAACTTTATATAACGCAGACACTTACAGGGCTGTTGCTTCAGACAGAAAGGCTTATCGTGTTGGTGATGTACTGACCGTATTGATTGTAGAAAACTCTACAGCAAGTGCGACGGCGGGTACAAGAACTGACAAGGGGAACGATGTAGGGGTGAAATTCTCCTCTCCAAGTAGTCAAAAAAATTACTCACTAAATTTGGATGAGAGTTTTGATGGGGGAGGAAAAATCGCAAGGTCTGGTAAATTGCTGGCACAGATTTCAGTGATAGTGAAGACTATCAATGATAATGGCGATTTTGATGTAACTGGTGACCAAGATATTGAAATTAATGGTGAAAAACAAACAATTAATCTAACTGGTAGAGTTAGATCTAATGATGTGGACGATAAAAATACAGTACTTTCAAGTAAAATCGCTAATGCAAAAATTACATACGTTGGCAATGGTGTTCTGGCAGATAGTCAACACAAGGGATGGTTGTCAAGAATTATCACCCTCTTAGGGTTGTTGTAAATCGCCTATGAAACTGCATCATTTCATTTTTCTTATAGTATTTTCTTGTAATACAGTGCTAGCCTCGGAATCTGTCAGGCTTAAAGATCTTGGAAAAGTTGCTGGTTGGCGAGAGAATCATTTAATTGGTTTTGGAATCGTCACTGGACTAGCTGGCACGGGAGACTCATCTCGCAGTAAGGCTACGAGACAATCAATAGCAAACTTCATGTCAAATTTTGATGTTTTAGTTTCATCTGATCAAGTTAATAGTAGAAATGTGGCTATCGTAAGTATCATGGCACTTCTTCCACCAATTACCCACCAAGGGGATAAGATGGATGTAACAGTTACTTCCATGGGCGACGCAAGGAGTTTGTTGGGTGGAACCTTGTTGCTTGCCCCCCTGAAGGGTCCTGATGGTAAGGTTTATGCTTTAGCTCAAGGGCCAATTTCCGTTGGCGGTTATAAATATGATCAGTTTGGTAACGTAGCTCAAAAAAACCATCCGACCGCTGGCGTAATTTCTGGTGGGGGCCAAGCCGAACAGGACATAACTGCAGCTCCATTACATGAAGATGGTTCGTTAGAGTATGTTTTTAATAATCCAGACTACGCCACAGTAGAGCGGGCGGAGAAAGAGATTAATCATAAGTTTTCTGGGGTATTTGCAACGATTAAGGACTCAAGCACTATTAATGTCAGAGTGCCACCAAAGTATGAATATAGGAAGTCAGATTTTATTTCCCTGTTAGAGGCAGTAGAAATTGTACCGGATAATAGAGCTAAAGTCGTAATTAACGAGAAAACTGGGACAATAGTGACTGGTGGAGATGTTACTTTATCTAAGGTTACTGTAGCTCATGGTGATTTGAAAGTTTCGATTCAAAATACCTTCGCTGTATCTCAACCGCAAGTAATAGGTAGAGCAGGGTCAAATATAAGGACTCAAGTAGTTCCAAACACACAAATTAGCTTGAATGAGGAACGAGGCGATATGGTTGAGTTGCCTGAGTCATCAAGTGTAAGTGATCTTATAAAAGCGTTAAAAAGAATTAAAGCAAGTACTAGAGATACAATTACAATTTTGCAAGGCATCAAAGCCGCTGGCGCTTTGCATGCTGATCTTATTATTCAGTAGGAGACGTTATGACTTTTGATCGGATTGGCTCAAGCACGCCACGCATAGTAGAAATGGCATTAGATGGATTATCTATGCGGCATCAAGCAATATCGTCGAATATAGCAAATGTAAATACTATTGGATATAGGCCGATAACTGTATCGTTTGAGTCGCAACTATCTGGTATATATAATCAAGATACTTCTATAGATTCAAGCGAGACTCAGTTTCAACTTAATCCATTTATCACATATGGTAAAAAACAATCAGTAGGGTCGAGCAACTCAAGTCTTGATGCTAGCACTGTCATGCTAAATCAAAATGTTATTCAATATCAGGCTTTAATTAAAGGGATGCAGCATTACATTGTTAAATTGCATCGAATATTGACCCACCTAGCATAGAAATATGCATCTAAATTTGACCCACGTAGCGATACTAGACTGCTCACAACCTGAGCAGGAGAATAGGAGTGATCGACGTGGCGATATTAAGTGTAATCAGG
>JAKQKB010000058.1 GCA_029560875.1 Bacteroidota bacterium
GCTAGTGAAGAGTTTGGAGAACATCAGGGATTAGCCATATTACCCGGTCGTGTTGTTAAAATTCCAAATGTTACGACCAATAACGAACTTCAACGGGTACCTCATATTGGCTGGAATCATTTAATACAACCTGAATTTTCTCGCAGTTGGAACAATTCATTGCTAAGGCAATATGAAGGAATAAATCCCGCCATGTATTTTGTGCACTCGTTTGCAGCCAATCCAGATAAAGATTCGGACCGTCTCGCCGACTGTTACTACGGTGGGCATCGGTTAAGTGCTGCAGTTCAGCGTAATAATGTTATGGCCACACAATTTCATCCAGAGCGGAGTGGCAAGTTGGGGTTGAATTTACTCGCAACTTTTATAGAGATGTAAAACAAATTGAAAATTTTGGCGATTATTCCTGCAAGAGGTGGAAGTAAAAGGCTACCAGGTAAAAATATAAAAGACTTTATGGGTAAGCCACTGATAGCTTGGACCATTGATTTTGTGAAGAAGCTAGATTCCATTGATGAAATCTACATTTCAACCGACAGTGAAGAAATAATAGAATGTTGTAAAAAAATTGGTTTTAATATACATGAAAAGCGACCTGGAACTTTGGCTACTGATACTTCAAATACGGTAGACGTAGTTTTGGATGTTGTTAATCAGTTCGAAAAAAATGGAAAAACATTTGATTACATAGCATTGTTTCAGCCAACATCCCCTCTAAGAGACATATCTAGCTGGAACCAAGCAATATCAGTGATTACTGAAACCGATTGTGATGCTGTAGTTGGAGTGTCCGAGGTTGAGGAACATCCTTATCATATGTTTAATATTGATGGTAACTTGTCATTGACACCTTGGTTTTCGGATGAGTTTTTAAAAACCCGAAGTCAAGATTTACCGAAATGCTATTTAGTAAATGGGTCTTTGTATCTTGTAAAAGTCTCAGAATTAAAAAGGCAGAATACTTTTTTCCCTAAACAAGCAAAGGCCGTTATTTGCAGGTTTCCTTATGAGGCGGTTGATATCGACACTCAATATGACTGGGTTGTCGCAGAAGCTTTGGTTAAACATTTTGGATTGAACTCATGAAAACATTTGTTATTGCCGAAGCGGGTGTTAATCACAACGGAGAAGAAGCTCTAGCGCTTCAGCTTGTTGATGTGGCCAAAGAGTGTGGCGCAGATGCTGTTAAGTTCCAGACTTTTTCTGCTGATAAGTTAGTACGTAAAGGGGCCGAGAAGGCAGAATATCAGAAGCGTGAAACTGGAGAAGGTGATCAATATGCCATGTTAAAAGGTTTAGAAATGTCAGAGGCATTACATCATAAGTTAGTGAAACGCTGTGATGATATTGGCATTGAGTTTATGTCCACCCCCTTTGATGAAGATGCGGCAGATTTTTTAGTTTCATTAGGAATGCAACATATCAAAATTCCTTCGGGGGAGATCACCAATCACCCGTTTTTAAAATTTCTTGCACAAAAAGATATTCCACTTATTTTATCTACTGGAATGTCAACATTGGATGAAATAAATGCGGCGGTTAGTGTCATTGCTGCTGAAAGATTTATTAACGGGTTTATATCTCCCATTGAGGAAATTCTGACAATTTTACACTGCACGTCTAACTACCCTGCTGACACTAAAGATGTAAACTTGCGCGCCATGCAAACCATTGCAAAGAGTACAGGATTGCCTGTTGGTTATTCTGACCATACGTTAGGGTCGGCTGTTTCTACAGCAGCCGTTGCGCTGGGAGCCGCTATTATTGAAAAACATTTTACAATAGATAAAAATCTACCCGGACCTGATCACAAAGCATCTCTGACCCCATTTGAGTTGAAGGAGTTAATTAAACAAATTCGGGATGTAGAATATGCGCTTGGGTCAAGTATTAAAGAGCCTACGCAATCTGAGTTACCAGTGCGTGCATTAGTAAGAAGGAGTTTAACTACTGTAAAGAGTTTAAAATCTGGAATGAAAATATCAGCAGATGATGTGGCGATTTTGAGGCCTGGTACAGGGATTTTACCTTCAGAGTTGACAATTGTTTTAGGCAAGAAAGTAATTCGAGACATAAGTTCAGGAACAACATTACAATGGTCTGACCTAGAATAGAATGCGTAAAGTTTGCTATATAACTGGAACACGTGCCGATTTTGGCTTGATGCAAGCTACCCTTGTTGCTATTAATCAATCAGATTCACTCGAACTTGCAATTCTAGTTACAGGTATGCACTTAGATGAACAATATGGTTTAACAATTCAGGATGTTGAGAGATCTAGTTTACCTGTTGCCGCTATAGTAAAAAGTGATTCTACAGAATCCACTGGTGCGAGCATGGCTAAAGGTATAGGAAGAATGATTATAGGTTTTGTCGATGAGTTGATAAAAATAAAACCGAATATTGTTTTATTGTTAGGTGACCGTGGCGAAATGCTTGCTGCAGCAATTGCTGCTATTCATTTGAATATACCTATTGTTCATATTCATGGGGGTGAGTTGTCTGGAACTATAGATGAGCCAATTAGACATGCAATCTCAAAATTGGCTCACTATCATTTTACTGCAACAGAAAATGCCAAAAATAGACTAATTAAAATGGGGGAGCACCCTGAAAATATATTTGTTACTGGGGCTCCTGGATTAGTAGGTATTGAGTCTTCTGCTCGGTTTAAAAGGGAGCAGTTATTTGAAGAAATTCATTTTAGTCAGTCAGATTGCATTGCTCTTTTGTTGTACCATCCCGTTCTGCAAGAAGCGCGCAATGCGGGTGAAGTGGTAAAAATGATGCTTGATATTTTAAAAAACTTAAATGTTAAAGTGATTGCTTTATTACCAAATGCTGATGCAGGTAGTCTTGGGGTTAGACAGGTATTACATGCTAGACACGACAAAGTAAATGTATTTTTAGCTACACATTTTGACAGAGATAAATTTCTGTCTTGGATGGCAAATGTGAATTTTATAATAGGAAACTCAAGTGCTGGCATTATTGAAGCCGCTGCATTTGGTACACCAGTAATAAATGTTGGAATACGTCAGAATATGCGTGAGCGGAATGAGAATGTAATTGATGTGACTGAAGATGAAAGTGCTCTGAAATTAGCTATTCAAAAGGCTATTTTAGTAAATCGCTTTAAAAAAAATAATGTTTATGGTGATGGAAAAGCGGATGTGAATATTGCTAGTTTATTATCTAGCATTCCAATTTCTAATGAATTGCTCAATAAATCAAATGCCTACTGAAGTTATAAACGTTATAGGTGCAGGAGGACATGGTAAAGTAGTTCTAGATGCACTATCAGCACTAAATATTGCGGCCAATACAATTGTTTTAAGAGACGCAGCAGAAATTTATGAAGGACAAAGTGTATTAAGTTGGTCAGTGGAGATTGGTTACCCAGATGTTAAATCCGCAGGACAGTTATTTCATTTAGCCGTTGGAAATGGTCAAGCAAGAGAACAAGTGTACCTTTTGTTAATTAAATTACAAATGATTCCTTTTACTATCATTCATCCTAAAGCGATCATCTCAAGATTTTCTAGTTTAGGGCATGGAGTATTCGTTGCTGCAAATGCAGTAGTTGGACCACTTGCTCGTATTGGTAAGGCAACTATTATTAATCATAGTGCAGTGGTTGATCACGATTGTATTGTTGGTGATTTTTGTCATGTAGCACCTGGTGTAACATTAGGCGGGGGAGTTAAGTTGGGAAATCATGTATTTATAGGAGCGGGGGCGAATATTTTGCCACAAATATCTATAGGTGATTTCTCTGTAATTGGTGCCGGTGCGGTTGTTACACAAAACATACCTTCAGCAACAACATTTGTGGGTGTTCCAGCAAAAAAGATTAGGGGTTAATTTTGAATTTAAAAGAGTTTTCAGTAAATCGTAATATGACGATTAGACACGCACTTGAGGTCTTAGATCAGTCAGGCTTAGGGCTTCTGTTATTGGTGAACGAAGACGGCCAATTTGAGCGTACCGTTACGGATGGCGATTTACGTAGATTATTATTACAAGGAGTAGCTCTGTCTGACAAATTGGAAACTATGCCTGAAATTAAATCGATTGTAGTTACTGAGGGAACTACACGGCGCGAAATTTTAGATTTGATGAACCACCATAGCATTAACCATATTCCTGTTGTTAACCAAAAGGGTAAACTGGTTGATGTGCTTGATAGAAAAATAATTGATCAGCAAATATTGTTATCAACTCCGCATATGGGGGACTCCGAAAAAGGCTTTGTTGAAGAAGCGTTCCGAACAAATTGGATTGCACCACTGGGTCCAAATGTCGATGCTTTCGAACAAGAATTGGCAGATTTAGTTGGCATTAAATATGCTGCAGCCGTATCATCAGGTACAGCGGCTATTCATTTAGCTCTTCGCATTGTTGGAGTTGGCGTAGGTGATGTAGTGTTTTGTTCGACACTCACTTTTGCTGCAAGTGCTAATCCTATTGTTTATCAGGGGGCTACCCCAGTTTTTATCGATTCAGAAGATACCAGCTGGAATATGTCCCCTATAGCACTTAAAAATGCTTTTTCTTGGGCAGAAAAACAAGGAAAATTGCCCAAAGCTGTGATTGTTGTAAATTTATATGGGCAAAGTGCAGATATGGATGCATTGCAGCTAATATGTAATCAATATGATGTGCCAATAATTGAAGATGCTGCAGAATCATTAGGCGCAACCTATAAAGGAAAAGCAAGCGGAACATTTGGTACGCTAGGAGTATACTCATTCAATGGCAACAAAATAATTACGACATCAGGTGGCGGAATGCTTGTTTCAGATAACGCAGACCACATCGAGAAAGCAAAGTTTTTAGCCACTCAAGCTAGGGATCCAGCCCCACATTATCAACACAGCGAGATAGGCTATAACTACCGGCTAAGCAACATATTAGCGGGTGTTGGACGTGGTCAGTTAAAAGTTTTAACTGATAGAGTAAACGCACGACGTGCAGTATTTCATAGATACCAAGAATCTTTGAAAGATATCGAAAATATAAAGTGGATGCCGGAACCTGATTGGAGTTATTCAACGCATTGGTTAACGGCTTGCACTATAAGGCCAAAGTCTAAAATAAATAATTTAGATTTAATTAAAGCATTTATGGCAGAAATGATAGAGGTAAGACCAGTATGGAAACCTATGCACCTACAGCCAGTGTACAAAGATTCTATGTATTTTAAGCATAGTGAAAAGTCAGTTTCTGATGATTTGTTTGAATATGGAATTTGTTTACCTTCTGGATCGAATTTGTCTGATTTGCATGTGGATCGTGTGGTTGAAGTTATAAGGGCTTGCGTTTAGCTCTTTAGCTCTATGATGACAATAGAATTTTTATGTTTTATTTTTATAACTTGAAATTGATTAAATATTATGAATAAGAATCTAAGTAACGATGACTTAACCATGGAAGATGTTATCAAGTTCTTAAAGTTTAACTTTCGTTTCTTTTTAATTGGCGCTATATCGGGTAGCATTTTAGGTTTAGTCATTGCCTTTTCCATTGCGCCACAGTGGGAGGCGACGGCCTTACTTCGTGTAGGGCAACTAGGGAGTACAGGAAGTACAGGAAGTACAGGAAGTACAGGAATTGCTGTTGAGCCTTCTTTACAAGTTGTAGACCGTATTAAGAATAGATCTTTTCAGAACGATGTGTTGAAGAGTCTAGGACTATCAATTAGTGAAGATGACCGTGCGGCGAAAAGCTTTCGTGGCTCACTTAAAGTTAAATTAGAAAAATCAGATTTGATTGCATTGTCTATTAGAGGTAACTCTCAATCAGAGGCAAAAAAGAATTTAAGCGCGATTATTACGGAAGTTAAGAAAATTCACACACAAATGCTAAGCCCTTCAATAAAACGCCTAGAGCAGGAGCTAGCAGCTATTGAACAAACGTTAATGAAAGCTAACGCTGAATCTGAACGGTTAGTTAAATCTTTGGATGGCAGAACTGATACGTTGAGCGACAAAAGCTTTTCTCAGGCAGCATTGCTAAGTAATATACTACTTGTAAGGGAAAGTGAGTTAAATAATGCGCGAGATCTCAAGCGAAATTTAGAGGAGGCATTAAGCCCTGAACGTACCTTTTCTACTCAAGAAATCGGTAGGGTTGAGGTGACTGAAAAGCCCGTTTTCCCCAAAAAATCTATTTTTGCAATCCTTGGCACGTTTATCGGGTTACTACTGACCTTACTGTGGGTATTCCTGAAATCACGCATTAACGATGACCGCTAACAAGAATATTTCGCATTTATGCTACCAATACCAACAAAAAGGCAATTAAATTTCAGCATGCCCGAAAAAAATCTCGTTTGGCGTACTTTTGCAGCTTTTCTTCATGATGTAGTCTCGGCAATTTTAGCGTGGATTTTTGCTTATCTACTTCGCTTTAATTTTCAAATCTCACCAGACTATTTCAATAGCATATGGCAAGTGGCGTTATTTGTGGTTCCCATACAGGCGCTATTTTTTATTCAATTTGGACTCTACAAAGGAATTTGGCGTTTTGCCAGCATTCCAGATTTAAAGCGCATTCTAATGGCCATTGCGATGAGTTCAATGACTATCGTTGCGTTATTGTTCATGTTTAAACCTAGTTACATTGTTGTGCCACGATCAGTGTTGTTACTTGATCCGCTATTGTTGTTGACAATGATGGCAGGAAGTCGATTTTTGTATCGCTCTTGGAAAGAACATCAACTTTATGGCGTCAATCAAATGCGTGGTGAGCCAGTCATTGTGCTTGGAGCAGGTGAGGCTGCCATTGCATTATTGAGAGATTTAGAAAGAAGTCAGGAATGGCGCGTTATTGGCTTGCTTGATGATAATTTTGATATTCATGGCCGTTCTCTGTTAGGGATAAATGTATTGGGAGAGGTTGCCAAATTACCAGAAATTGCTAAAGCCTATGATGTTAAAGACGTGATTGTGGCTAAACCTGCTGAAGCACACCAAGCACGCCGTCGTGCAATTGAAATTGCGAGTCTTGCAGGGCTAAATGTGTTTACCGTGCCTTCAGTTGAAGATTTAATGAACGGTAATATTAGCATTTCAAAAATCCGGCATGTTGAAATTGAAGATTTGTTAGGCCGTGATGCAGTTCAGCTTGATAATTCTGGGCTACAGCTTTTAATTAAAGATAGGGCGGTGTTGGTGAGCGGGGCAGGAGGTTCGATTGGTTCTGAACTTTGTCGTCAAATCGTAAAATTTAAACCAACCTCCTTAATTTGTGTGGATATTTCAGAATTTTCGCTTTATAACTTAGAACAAGAGTTCAGTCGGCTTAAGGTGCCGGTGAAATTGCTTTATATGACTGGGGATGTTAAAAATGGTCGCCGCATGAAGGAGTTGTTAGCTGAATTTAAGCCTACTGTTGTTTTTCATGCTGCTGCTTATAAACATGTGCCGCTAATGGAAAATGGCAATGTATTTGAAGCGTTATCAAATAATGTGCTTGGCACTTATACATTAGCAAAAGCTTGTAGGGAAGCCAATGTGGACAAATTTGTT
>JAKQKB010000082.1 GCA_029560875.1 Bacteroidota bacterium
AACCCCAAGGATGTAACCAAAATAATTATTACTATCAGCGTGAACAGAGGAACTCCTATAAAAGAGGATACCGAAGCGGTTCTTTTGTTATCCGGAATTACCGGTCTGAAAAATGTGGAGCTAAGGGGTGGAACTAATGAAGCAAAGTTACTAAAACCCAAAAGTTACATTAAAACCGGAACAACGGTATTGGAAGATATTAGTGAAAGGGCAAAATCCATTGTAGATAAAATTGATATGATTGCTGCCAACTTGAATGCTATAACCGGTGAGGAAAACAGAAACAATATTTCTACTATACTTGCTCAAACAAGTTTAATTTTAAAAGACACTCACGAAAACCTTGCTACAACTATGCAAAGTATTAGTCGCATAGCTAATAATACTGCGGATTTAACAGAAGAACTAAGTAAAGACCTAAGCGCGGTTACAGAAAATCTTACCAAAAATCTTGATGCCATCACCAGCAGTGCAACAACCAATATTCAAAATGTTTCCGAGACATCACAGGCAAGTTTGATTAGTGTTACCAATAATGTAAATCAACAACTGGAGGAACTAACTGCAAAACTGGAAACAAGCTTAACTCAATTGACCAATGATGGTTCTGCCTTAATACGCGAGGCAAATTTGAAGGTTTCCACAGTTGGTGAACATAGTGATCAAATGATCTTAGAGGCAACACGCGAAATATTAACTATCAGCAATAATATCAATAGAGCATTGGATCAGGTTAATGCCATTCTTTATACTCCAGGTTTTGACAGCTTAATGACCAACCTTGGTAAACTTAGTGGCGAACTTTCCCGAACAGATTTAAAAAGTATGGTCACTGAACTTTCCACAACTATCCAAAAAACAGGAACTCTGGTTTCTAATCTTAATAGAGTTGTAACGCGCGGACAAGGCGACCTGCTGGAAATTTTAAGTACTTTAACCGAGACGAGTGAAAACCTGAATGAATTTTCTCGTCAGATTGCAGATACACCTGCTATTTTACTACGCGGAAATTAGGAGCTATAATGCTTAAAAGAAAATGTCTATACATCT
>JAKQKB010000090.1 GCA_029560875.1 Bacteroidota bacterium
CTTTGTCGGCATAGCTATTTAAGCCTTTACTATTCCAAAACCACCCAGCAACATCCACATAATAATTTTCGGCAACAAGTTTTGGATTCGCTAGTAAGTCAACACCAATAAACCGACCGTATTTATCATAATTAGTGCGCCCAGTTAATTGAATTGCGCCACGACCTTTGAACAAAATACCGTCACCTTTTACGATATTACCTAAATCTTTTCGACCTTCGTAAGCCACACCACTTGCAATTTCTTCTTTGTACCTTAAACCACCCGTTTCGTGCAGAATTTGCGCTAAAAAATGGCATTTCCTTAGTGGTGTGTTAATCAAATACTTTGCGAAACACGGTGTTAATTGGTTATAAACCTCTAAAACACGTTCTGCTTTTGTATTTGGTAGTATTGATTGAAATTCGGTTAATGTCATTCTCCGTATTTAGGTAAATCATTAATAAATTCAACTGCATCAACTTTCGTTTGCTCGGTTACAGCTATTTCATATTTGCAGATAATCTCGCAAGTGTTAATATACCATGCCTTAATTGCAATAGCTTCATTTCTAAACAACGAATCGGGTTGTTGCGCCCATATTCCAAGTTCTGCCATATCGATATAATTGTTGGCCGAAAGGATAGACTTGAACAACTCGTCATGCAACTGATTAATCTCAGCTATGAGCGCACTTTTGCTCCAGACATATTTACTCGCTATAATAGCATCATACTCATTTTGAGTAACAAGTCTATCACCATTTTCGTCTATTAATCTTATCATATCTTAATTAATTTAACGGTAATCATTGAATGAGAAATTACAGCACTTGCACTAGAGGGGTTGAATGTTACATAAAGGTAATTCTGTACTGTTAAATCAGTAGACCTTAATGTAGTAAATGCGACCATAGTATTCGCATCATCTGAAATATTTGAACTCGTAGCAAGTCCATAAATAGAACCACTTGCACCACCACTATATTTGTATCTTCTTAGAAGCTCTATTTGTGTTCCTCCGCCTGCTCCATTATTAGCTAGTAAAGTTTGTAATCCGATTGAGTTTGCTCCAGTTAAACCATCAATAGGACTTGCATAAGTACCTACTCTAAATCTTTGAGTTATAGCAGCACCAGCAAAAGTTGTAATCTGTGCTTGTGAATAAATTTCAATTATGTAATTAAATCCATCATTCGGTAATGGAATGGAATAAATCGAAGTTTCTAAAGTCTTTCCCGTAACAACCGTTGTAGTAGATGATTTGAAAAGTATTATTTCAACGTCTGCTGTGTTGGCCTTTGCTGATATTTGCGAACCGTAGCCATCATAAGTAGCCTTTAAAGCCGTTGTTAGTGGTTGTTCTATTAAGTCTAAAATTGATTTATTTCCGTGTGTGTGTTTGTCGGTTACAGCAGAATCGTAACTACTTTTTAGCGCATTAGTCAAATCATTTTCAGAAAGTCCTTTGCCACTAACTTTGTCAACTTTATTATTTAGTAGGTTATCTGTTTCACTTTTTGTGTATCTGTTACCTATTGCTGTTTGCAAGTCAGAAATAGACTGCAAAACACTCGAACCGTTGGTATTAACCCAATTATAGGCAGTATCATAGTAACCTTTTAAAGTAGATGTAAGCCATTTTAAAGTAGATGTTTCTGCGATGTCTGATGCATCAAGTACAACTGCGCCCGTCTTACCGTTTACAGAACTCACAGCACCGCTACCACCATTCGGAAAATTCCCATCGTAAAGCGTAAACGATACAACCATTTGTGAGGCTGTTTCGTCCAAGTTTACCGTTTCCCCTCGATATGTTATTTCAAAATCTATTCTCATCTTGTTACAGCTTGAAGTACATCTAGTTTACCTTTGATGTATATTTTAGAACCAATGTTTGAAAATACAATACGAATGTCATAAGCATAACTACCCGCTTTAATTCCAACCGAAAAACGTTTAAATGATAGTTTTTTCGGTGTGCCTGCTAATATTTCAAAGTCATTTTTATCTAATGAAAATCGATGAACCACCGTTGGCGAATCGGGTTTGTCCCGCACATACAAATCGACCGAAGTAATCAAATCGCAACCGTCTAAAACAGTTCCATCGGGCAAAGTCATGGTAATTGGAGTTTGAAAACCCTCCCAATATGTACCGAAAATCATGGCTCTATCGCCAGTCAAATCGTATTGTAATATTTTATTTGTTGGTGTACTCATATACCCGTTTTATCCCCGTCCTTTGCAAATGCCGAAACAAGTGTTACTAAAAACACGCCTATTGCGCCCATAATAACCGCAAAATCAGACGAAGTTATGACCTTCGTAATAAGCAGTCCAAGCGAAACAAAAAGACTTAAAACGCCAGCTAATGCAACGAGCGAAGTTTTCCAATTTTTTACTATTGATTTCATCCTAATTTACTTTTAATCCAAACCTTTATTTTTTCACCATGCTTTTTAAAGTATGGTTTAATGATTTTTATTAACCACAATCCGATTGTAGACACCACAACCGATAATAACGATTTACCAATTAACACAGCAATGCCTACTGAAATATTCACCATTGATTGTTGCCACGTTAAGCCGTCTAAAAAACCGTGTGTAGCGTCTAAAATTCCCATTATGGAACTAAACGATACAATTAACACGTCTTCAGTATGACTACCAAAATAGCGTTCGTATTCCTTTAGGTTAAACCCGTTGAATATTCCAAAGGCTACAAAGCCTACCCACTTTAATATCCAATATCTTAACTTAATCACCTCTATACCCGTCACTTTTTAAATTTTAACCATGTAAAAATCAATGATAACAACGCAACAACAATCTCATACCACTGAAAAGTTGAGCTGTGGGAATCTTGTAGGCTACTTTAAAGAACGCATCAAATAGGTAAGCCACTAAAAATAGCAGCTTACCTATTGCGCCTAATTGCTTACGAATTTGGCTTGCGCGGTG
Organism: Bacteroidota bacterium; assembly: GCA_029560875.1. Classification (GTDB taxonomy): domain Bacteria; phylum Bacteroidota; class Bacteroidia; order Bacteroidales; family Tenuifilaceae; genus SB25. The sequence goes on from JAKQKB010000090.1 coordinate 2,944, forward strand.
GATGTGTTCCGACAATAGCATTAGTCAGCTAATTGATTGTAACGTATTTATATCCTCCGAAATATCCACGGTTTTCAATTGCTGTGTAAGATTCTGATAGTGATAACATGATTTCTTTTATTTATGATTAATTAATAGTAACCGATGACTCTACTCCAAATGCTGAAGTAAAGTCAGGAAATTCAGGGCCTAACGTAACTCCATATCCTAACATATCTGCATCTACATTAAGCGTTAATGTTGGGCTTACTCCCGTTCCTATCTCTGCATAAGTTGGTGAAGTAACCCATGTAATAGGGTATGATTGCGACTGAGTTATGTTTGCCGTTACCGACATAGTTAATCCACTCACTGAATTAACCGTCATTCCATCCATTTTCACATAATCAACCACGTTGCCACTTGCATCAACTTCAATCAAGTTCCAAATGCTGAATGTTTTTGTATCAATGCCATTGGTAGCGTTGTAAATTACTTGCATTGAATAAGTACCCGCTCCGTTTCCGCTTGTATTCAGGGTTGTTGTTGGTGCTGTAATTGCCGTTCCACCGTATAATGGCGTTCGCCCTGAACCATTCCAAAAGTCAATAATATAGTCGTAACTATCAATTGAATAACCGATAGGTAACTGTTGTGAATCGGGATTTAGTTTCAAGCCTATTGTCCAATCGTCACCTCCGTTGTTGATGAAGTCAATTGTTGATGTTCCGACGGTGTATGATGAAATTAAATTTGGTACTAAAACTTCATTTTTAGATATAAAACTAAATACAATATTACCGTATATATTTCCGCACTTTACGATGTTTAAGTAATCGCAACTTGCGCTATTTTCTTTTAATGTTAAAGTGAAATTACCAGCGTTTTTGTTGAATAAATACGGCAGGAAATCACTATTGTTTAATGAGAAATAGCCACTTAAATCTGTTACTACTTCGCCATTGTATTTGTTTCCAAATTTATCGACTATACTATAATAGTACTTCGTTAATGGGTCTAAAGTAATATCAAACAAGTGGCTATCTTCGCACTCGCTAAATTGTAGATAAAGCGTTGTTTGGCACATATTAGTTAGGTATGTAGCACTGAGTTAAAACATTCACTGGCGTTTCAAAAGGACAAGGGAACTGAGCCGATTGCCATTTTACAGTAACATTCCAAACTACTTCGCTGTTGATGTCATTATCAACTTTGAATTTAGGAATGATTGTAACCGTTTTATCGGTAATGTAAGTTTTTGAGCTTGTTCTGAAATAAAACTTGTAATTTCTGTTACCTACTATTGCGTTATAAAAATCGCAGTTACTCGCAAAGTTAGGGTCTGCTATCATTGCCGTGAAATCGAAACCTAGTAAAGTTTCTACGGTATCTCCGTAGCCAGTACCTACTTTTTCAGAAGGTTCAGGCATTTCTCCGTTTGTTTCAGGGATAATGATAATTTCTCCGCTATCAATGCCACGAATCCATTCTGATTCATCGGTAGTATCATCATTTGCGAAAACAAAGTCTTTATGAATAAAGCCTCCACTTCGTAAACGTCCGAACTCTCTTCCTTCGCATGGGTCGCAATTATGTGCAGGTATCAGATTATCACAGCCTGATGGATAATATCCAGCCATTATGTAAAAAATTTAATTTGTGTGATTTTTTCTATTTGAGTGTTTAACTCACATTGGTGCGTTTCCGCCAGACTTTACTGATAAGCAAATTTATATTAAAGATTTTGAATTTCCTAACATTCGCAAATATTGAAACAACCTTTTCTAAAATTAGTTTCAATACTATATCTAAAAGAAAGTAAAATATCGTTTTCGCATAGCCTGTAATCGATGTTACTATACTCTTCATTAAATACCTTTTGCCCGTCCATTTCACTCGAATTAAGGCGAATAAATATGCTGTCAACTGCCGTTCCATCTTTGTCTAAAATAGTCGGGAAATTCATAGCAATAACCGCTTCAAGTTGTTCGCTAGTTAAATTCAACTTATTAATCTTACCATAAACAACCATTTTTACATCTGTTTTGCAAATGTAATTACGGTCATTGTCTTTTTGTTGGTAAGCGTTGTTTAGTAGTTTATGGTAAACGATTAACGGATAAGTGTCATCAATAGAAATGTCGTTTAACTCGAAGCTGTCACTAAGTACAACTGGGAATACTTCAACTTTATTATCAACTAAACGTCCGACACTTCGTGCAATACCTTCGATTCTTGCATCTGCAAAACGAATATCGTTAATCGCATTAGTCTTTAGCGAATCGTTTACTTTTTTGATTATCTCTTTAAGAAATGGCATCTGATACAGCGTTGTTTACTATTTCGTTAATTATTTCACCTTCTTTCTCGGTAACACCCCAAATTGTTTTATTGTACTTTTTAGTTTCAAAGAACCTAGCACGTTCAAAAATGTTTGAATCCTGCCAACCTAAACCGTAACCGTTTTGAGTGGCGATTACAGTAAATTGGTTATTCATTTGGCCACTTAAATTAAGGTTTACACTACCAATATTCTTTCCGACTTGCGTTTTAAATTCATTGTAACCACCAGCAAAATATTTTGTTTTATGTGGCAGTCCAGTGCTTATAAACTTAGTCTTTCCATCTTTGCCTTGGGTTTGGAACTTTCTAGTAGCTTTATTTGGGTTCACATAAATAGGCTTCGTGTCGTAATTGCCAATTTTAGCACCATTAGCATCTAATCCTTGCTCATGTATTCGCTCCGATATAACACCATTCATTGAAGTAGCTACGGTTCGCAAAATGTTCTTATACTCATTTTCAGCTAATGCCGTCAATTTAACACTAAGTCCACTCATAACCTCCGTAATGTTGCTACTTATCATGGTAAGTTTGTTTGCAATGTTATTTGAGCGTGGCAGTCTATACAGCAATCCTGCTGAAACGTAACACCGTTTAATGCGTTTGATAGCTCTGTGTTATATTGATTAGCGTATTCATCACGTAATTCACGTGCTATTTTAGCGTCAACTGTTGTAAACTTATTGATCCTTTCACTGTGTATTCTTTCGGTTAAAAGTTCATAGCCTTGAGCAAACCATAAAGACGTAGCAAATAGATTTTTATTGTTACAAATAAACGATGCAAAGTCACAGTTTATATTTATAATTCCGGTTAAACCAAATGAATTATTTACGTATGCTATTGTATCTAAGTCACTAGATACATAACCGCCTTTTAAATTAGCGTTACATAGTTCAACACAACCGCAATCCGTACAATCGTTATTAAGCGTTAATGGTAAGTGAGGCGAATTTAAGCCACTTGCACCAATGAACAATTTCTTAACCCCGAAATACATCTTGTTTACGTTCACTCTATTAAAGCCTATTGTGCCGTCTACAATGCTAAATGTATCTAGCAAGGTGAATGTATCGTTAATGACTTCAAACACCTTTATTGTGGCGTTTCCATCCGCTTTTAGATACAGAGAAAGTTCTTGAATGTTTATTGTCAATAGTTCACTTGGTGAGGCAAATGTATTTACATCGCTACCCAAGTTTATAAAGAAGCCTTTGTAATCTGTATTAGATGCAGTTTGATTTGTTACGGTATTAATATTGCCCTTCCATCCTTTGTAATACTCGATTACTTTTTTAAGCCTAAACCGTTTTAATAGTTCATTGCTTATTGAAGTTGTAAGTCTTTTAATCGCTCGTTTTTCGCACGTCTTCCAAACCTCATAGAAAGTAACCTTTTCGCTGTTTGCGCTTGCATCGATTGACTTTAAACTAATACCAGCTAAATCGTTTACATACAATCCGCTTTCGGGTTCATCTAATCCGCAATGTTTAACAGATACATAATTTTCTAAACAATTCATTTTATGGGTTTAAAAAATAAAGGGTAGGTGAAATTCACCCACCCTTTACTAAGTTAATCAATCAAAGATTATTAGCACTCGTCACAAGCGTTGGTAACTGTGTATCTCAAAGCACCGTTAACACCAGTTAAAGTGTCATCAGAAGCGAAAGCGTCCGAAGGTGTTTGGAATAAGCCATAACGCTTACTCAAGAATACAGCGTAACCTCTGTCGTAAGTACCTTCCTCACCGTAACCATTCAACAAAGTTGTCGGACAATCCAACTCTTTAATCTGAATGTCGAAAGTCATAGGCACAGTAGTCATTCCGTTTGATACGTTCAAGTCGATTTGACCGAAGAAAGAATTTCCTAGTTGTCCGCCTTGGAAACCAATGTAACGTTGGAAATCCACAAAGTGAATAGAACCTTTAGCGAAAACTCCGATTTTGTTTGCGCCCCATCCTGATGCTGTTTTAGACATCAAATCGGCATAAAATTTATAGCCATTGAATTTTGAAATGTCAAGTCCTGCTTGGTTAATTCCAGTCAAGCCTTTTGACAATTCATAGCTATTCATCAAACCGTTTCCAACAATCAATAAGCTGTCAGAAAAATTGTTTTCAAACGCATCAGAAAGGATTTTTGAAACGCCATCCGCTAAGTTTAACGCTGGGTTTTTAGCGATGTTGATTGTGCCGGCAGTATTTACTCCAGTCACAACGTTAATACCCCATGTAACGTCACCAAGCAAACGCTGGTTAATTTTCGTTACAATAGAATCGGCTGTGTGCTGGATAGAGTTTGCAATTTCTTCCAAAATTGTAGTTCCGCCCAAAGATACTGGCGCTGATGCAGATTCCATGTATTTAGATACAGTTTCCATCGACAAGTGAAACCCAGTCTTAGCGAAACGTACAGCCGTCATGTCGGCTTCTTTGTAAACTGGCGTAAAATCAATGTCGCAGTTATCTTCCTCAACAACTGTTGAAGTAGTTTGGCGAGTTTTGTATTTCACTTTAGCAGTTTTTTGATGTCCTTGTTGATTAGTCAACTTAGCATCTACTACGTTTGAGTTTTCGAGTAACATTCCTAAAAATCCGTTTTGGGTTATTTTTAAACCAGCGTAATTCTGACCCGATAATGTTAATAGGTCTTTGAGTACATAGGGAGCAAATCCGTTTGCCATTGTTATAAGTTTTTTAACCTATTTTTTCCAATGCTGCAAGGCGTTCTTGATTACGAACGGCAGCAGGATTGTCATCAACAGGTTGATTAATTATTGTTTGTGGTGTTTTCACTACCGTAGTTGGCGGTGCAGATACTTGTAAAAGTTTGTTACTCGCTAATACTCTATCAACGAAGTCATTGAATTGAACTGTTTTATTTGAATCAGTAAAGTCTAGTTCAGGTGTTTCGGCATTGACTAATTTTAAGCCACTATCAGTCATTACAACTTTAGCTTTTTTAGTTGCCAATTCTTGCTCTAAAAGCGTTTTCGCTGTCAAAATCTGCACGTTTTTAGGCAAATCTTTATTAGCGTATTCTTTTCCTGAAAGCAAAGTATCAATTTGAAACTGCATTAGTTTTGATTCCGATTGCTTATTCAAATCTTTAATTTGGCTTTCGTAAAGTTCCTTTGTTTTCAAAACTTCGTCATTCAGCTTTTTAATTTCAGCTTTTAACGGTTCTGAATCTTTGGCTTGTGCTTGTACTTTAGGTTCTGAAAGTTTAGAAATCAACTTTTTAGCCTTATCGTAAGTATTTACGTTTGCTTTTAAGTCGTTTGCCGTGTCTTCGTCAACTAAACCTTGCTCAATAGCCTCGTTAATGAGTTTATCGAACGGGTTTAAGGAAAGGGCTTTGAAATGCTTATGCAAGTCATTGTTATGCTTCGCATCGTTAATATCGATTAGCGTAGCAAGTTTAGTTTCAAATTTTGTAAATACATCGTCCGAAACATCCGCTTTAATTTGGAATAGTTCTGTAAGTTCCGATGCGTCAATATTGGTTTTTTGAGCTAAAAGCTCCACAAGTTGTCCAAAAGGTTTTGGCATAAAGTTTTTAAGTTTGTTTAAGCAAAAATATTTATTTTGTTGCAGTAAACTATTTGGTTTAGTTAGTTTTACTATATTTGCTATAAATTACACAACATGGATAACTCAAAAAAGATTCTTTACGATAATGTTCCTGATGACGTTTTTAAGATAATTACTGAAGAACAAGGACGTTTGAAAATAGAGTTGAAAAAGCACGTTGGCTTATCTTATACGATTAGTCGACTGATTAGGAAATCTAACCAAAACGCAATAAAGCAATAAACATGAAAGCATTCACACTAACCGACCTAGTTTCTTTTGGCGAATATTTGCTATCAAAAGAACGCACTAAAACCGTAAAAAGCCATCCGAATAAAGAAGGTCTATTTGAACGACTTACAAAAGTATCGGATGCGGATATTGCTAATTGGAAAGATTTGAATGTGAAGAAATGAAACCAATAGTCACAGCCATTCTACTAAATTGGAAACGACCTGAAAATCTAGTTGAAGTCATTAAGTCTATTCGTTCGCAAAATATTCCTATTGATATTTGGCTTTGGGATAACTCAAATAGTGAACATAAATTCGATGTTGACCAGCGTTTTCAGTCTTCAATAAACCTTAAATGTTTTCCACGTTGGTGTTTGGCATCAATGGTACAAACAGAGTATTTTTTCGTTATTGATGACGATATAATGTTTACCGATGGTGAGGTTATTAGTGATTGCATTCAATACCATAAGCTTATTGACATTGAAGATTTAATACTAGGTCAAACTGGCGTTATACTAAACAAAGAAATGATTTATTTCAATAGCGAACATTTCAGCAATGTAGAAAGGTCAGTTGGTGTAGATATTGTAAAAGGTAGATTTATGTTTATGAAACAATCAGTAATGAACAAAGTAACTATGGATGCATCTTTCACTTGTGACGATATAAAAATTAGCTCACAGTTAAATCATAAAGTTTTACCCGCATTTCTACACAACCGATTTAAAGACCTACAAGAAGGCGAAGAAGCGTTATTTAGAACAGAAGGGCAAAGAGAATTAAGGCAGTTAGCTACTAAGCAATTCTTTTGCAAGTCGAATACTCAATAATAGGCTTAGTAAATATTCTGCTTTTAACTCTACTTTCGATTGTATGCCTATGGTATTCCCTTTGCGCTGTACCCATTCCGTATTTAGGACTTCTAGTTAAGTTTTTACGGTGCATCCTACGTCTAAACAATGCTTTTTCGATGTGTTTTGGATACACATTGAAACTAGATAGCCTTTCTCTAAATTCAGTATCAGCTCCACATATCCAACTTTCGTAATAACCGTAAGTTTCAAAAAGTGACTTTTTACAAGCAAAGCAACCGTGAGCGTCTTTCTCATAGGTTACTTTGTCTTTCCCGTCTTCAAATTGTTCAAAGTCAAATACTACAAAATCGCTGTTTTCAAGTTCAGATAAACACGTTTTAACTAAATCAACGCCCATTATATCGTCCGAATCAAAGAATATAACAGCTTCGTGTTTTGCCATCGCTAAAAGGTTATTTCTTACTGAATAGCAACCGATATTTCTATTGAAAACGTACACTTCGCACCCACTAAATACATCTTTATTTTTAATGATATGCTTTTCAGTAACTTCGCACCCGTCAACACCTACTAATATTTGACAGTTAAAACCTTTTGCGGATTCTTTAACTGAATTGATACACTCGTTTATAAACTTTGTGTTTGAAAATACTGGAATAATAACCGTTACGCTATTCATAGGCTTGTCTTATTTCTTTCGGCACAACTTCTTTGGCCACTGGTATTAGTTTGTGATTGCACGAATAACCGCCACGCCTTACCATAAAGTTAGTTGAATCTGTGCCGTCTATCATTCCGTAAGGTAGTTTAGTTCTTTGGCTTATTTTCCCGTCAATGTCTTTAAACTCTTTAAAGTCGCCTTTAACTATTTTAGTAAATTCAGAACGATGGATATACTTTTTCTTTACACAAGCCTTGCAAAAGTCACGTGAAGTGTCCATTAACGATCCATTGTACATAAACCAATCTAAACCTAAGTCAGCAGTTACATTCTCCTGATATGCTGCGTTAAACTGATTTAACGAATCTGTTGTAATTTGCCGTGTGTATCGCTCTAACTTACCAAGCGATTCTTTGTTGCTCACTACTTCACTACGTATCGAATCTAGTAAGTTATTATAACTTGAACCAGACTTAATCGCATCGAATATCTTTTCCTTTATTCCGCTTGTGATATTCGCATTAACACCGCTACCCGTCAAACTTTCCACGGCATCAATAACCGATTGGTTTTTTAACTCAGCTAAGAACTCGGAACTTTTAAACTTGCTATCAATTTCATTGAAATATTGATTATTTAGCGTTTGAAGTTCGCCAAATGCACTTGCAAACTCTTTAACCGAATTAAGATATTCGGGTGTTTCAAATATGTTATTTAAAGCCTTTTGAATCTTAGATAATCGCCTTACATTCTCAACTGATTGCACTATTTTATCCGACTTAGTGTCGAGTTCTTTCAATAAAACAGTAATTTCCCGAAACATTTTGTTTTGAATGTCGGGAACTCTACCATTAAACCTATCTAAAGCTAGGTCTATTGTATCAACAATTTTATTTAGTGTTTGCATCCGCTATAATCGATACACTAGGTTCGTTTTTCTTTTTGTAGTCAGTAGCTATTTTAGTTAGTATGTCGATTTGCTCTGTGTAAGTCAGGTCAGAAAACTTTTCATTTTGCTCTTTTGCAATCGTCAAAAATCGAATTAAGTTGCAACTTATAATGTAATCAATTTCACTTACTCCGTTATTCATTCTGATTGTAGCCTTTTCGTCAATGCTAATACATGGCATCGGGTCAAGTTTTAATGAAAGTGTTAAGTCTTCTTTTATTTCAGGCTCATTGTAAAACTTCTTATTAGCAAACTCTATCATCATTGAGTTTAGTATCGATGGAGGTAGTTTCTTTTCTACTGCAACCGCTAACTCTTCCATTAAAAAGTTCAATGATAATATGTCGTATTTTTCGGGAACGGCTACACTAGGACACATTGCTTTTCTTTGCTCTTCAGTAGCTACAAAACCATATCTAATGTCAATGCCTATTTTGTAAACCTTATCCATAACCCACACTAAATCCTCTGCAATGGAATAAACAAAGTTATTCAACTCGTCACGGTCAACATCTTTAGCATATCCACTTTGGTTTGCAGGGGTTTGTACAAGGAACTGCATATTGATAGCAGATAAAGCCTTGTAAGTATTCTTTTCGATTATCTCGTCTTGAATCTTAATAATCTCTAATGGCTTTTCAATATATCCCTTTGGCGGTGTTGGGACTGGACTTTCGCCCATGTTTTGATTAGTAGGTCGAATTACCATTTTCTTATATGGTCCTGAATTAGCCACAACTCCAGTTCCGCTACAAGTTGAACAGCCTACAATATTATCTCCACTTTTTACCTTACCGGTACTTTGTCCGCTATGGTGGTCAAAACACTTTTCGCATGGCTGTGAGGCATATTCCCATGCCTCTGGGTATAAGTGAGTAACAATACCAGCGTCCAAGTCCGAATCTTGACGGGCAACTTTATTTAAACGTGGAATAATTGAATTTATACGGCTTTCCCATACAATTTCTTTATCGTAAGCACAGTTGATTATGCCTCTTAACTTAAAGCATGGCAAATATCCTAAGTTGTGATTCCACTCACTAACTAAATCGTAACTTTTTGCCGTCTGTTCCCATATCTGAATGTAAGTTGTTGTGATTACGTAAAACTTATCGCCTTCAACATTCAAAGATTTACCTTTCCTAAAAATAGCTTTATCGTTACTTTTTACAATCGCTAGTTTGTTGTATTCATATTCGTAAACGTTATCCGAATTGAATATAATAGGATAAGGTTTAAAGTATTCGGTTTCGTTTATCTCAAGTTCGGTAGGCATAACTAGGCAAACTGCATTAGCATCGATTAAATACTGATTAAGTAGAATTGAAAACACCCAGTTATTTAGTGATTCCAAATAAGGGAATTTCTTCTCAAAGTATTCACGTGGAATTTCATCACTTGCAATTTTGCTAGGAATGTCATCACTATACCTTACGCTCCAATCGCTTGACCGTCTAATTTTAGATAACGATGTACTGATTTGAGTAATAACCTCACGGGTTATAGGTTCGTGAATCTTTAGCCGATAATCTTTAATTTCGGTTGTTTCACTAGGTCGATAATCATTAAGCAAACCTAAAGGCTTTTCACCACTTGAATGCAGTTTAATAGCCTTATAAAGCTCCGTTGTCTTATCATATGCAATGTGTTTTTTTTGCCCTTTGAAATACGGCAATAACTCTTTTACTTCCATTATACTGTTCTTCTGTTCTGATTCCAATTTGCTTTGGAAAATATACGATAGTGCCGTTTGCCCATTGACTGAGCTTTAGCCAAGTTATGATAAATTGTAGATGCTTTATTGGAAATGTAGTTGCCTCCAATTGAGTAGCCAAAGAATTGTTTAACAACATAACTCCACGGCATTGTATTATCGGTTTTTTCCCAATAGATGGCAAAATAAGGCGATTTGTGCGGAACTATACCAACTATTCCGGTAGCGATATTAAAAGCCATTTCATCAGGCAAATAGCCATCGAATTTGAAGCCTTTAATTTTTGGGTTATTGAATACGTCTTTTACAGTTTCAAAAAACGTAGCCATTTTATCGTTCTTTTTGAAATAAATCATTTGTGAACGTATTTCGTACATTTCGTATTGTGGATTGTACGCTTCAACCGCTTCTTTTGCATCAAACCAAATGTGGCTGTCTTTTCTCGGTCGGTTAATAAGTCCATAATTTTCAGCGGTGAAGTCAATATCTTTGAACTCGTCAAAGAATTTATTAAAGTCTTTGCCACCAAAAAGTATAGTATCTACGTCCAAAAATATCGTTTCGTCAAATGGCGTTAAGTCATATAAGTGAGTTTTAGCCTTAATAAAAACAGTTTGCGCCCCGTTCATGTAATATTCTTTCGGGCAAATTTCTTTACTGTCAAAGTTAGAGAAATCAGTAACTTGAGTAAATGCGGATTCCGTATAAACCAAGTGAACCTTTGTGTTTTTATTGTTGTACTTTATGGAATTGGCTAAATTAACAGCCATGTTGCCGTATTGCGAGTGACCGAGTGCGATAAGTAAAACGCCTCTAGTTTTAGGCTGTGCTAATGTTTCGCAAAACAAAGGTTCTTCTTTCTTTGCAACACTATCGATAACTTCCTGAATTACATCTTCGTGCGAAGTATCGTTTTCAGAATAAACAGTATTATTGTTTTCGTTTAACTTAGCGTTATCAATTTCGATTTGCGCCTTCGTTCGTCTTGTTCTTTTTTGCGTTTCAGCCATTATTTACAATTTGAGTTTAGCAAATGTAACGGATATTTTTGCAAAAGTTGACATTTTGCCTTTGCGTGTGGGAAGTCATGCTCCATCCATTCTATTGAATAGTCACCTTGTTTTATATACTGATATTCGTAAGTATCTGCACTATCTTCAAGTGTGCTAGGTTTAATCTGTAATTGAAATTGATTACGAACCTCTAAAAAGTCATGCCCCAAAGCGATATTTAACGGCTTATGCCATGCGTAAGGCATCCAATCGGTTTCCATATTCCACTTTTCGTCAATTCTTTCGTATAACTTAATGTTATTGCCATCACTTGTCTTATAAACCTCCGCTTCCTGTGTCATTTGCGGTGTTCTTAAATACATTGGAATCATTGCCCTATTGTACACTTCGTCAGGATATGTGAATCCAAATGAATCTTCATTGCATCTGTAAGTTATTAATGAATGGTAACAAGTTATTTTTGTGCGTATAAAACAATCAGTGTACCCCATCGAGTATCTGCCTTTTAAATCGTATAATTCACCAAGTCCAATTTCGTACTCTTCTTTTACAATCTCAAAAGTAAAGCAATCACCAAAGTCAATACGACCGCATAAAGGTGAATCATTATAAACATCAAATGAAACATACCCAGTCAATGAATCGCCAAAATAAAGCGTAAACTCTCCTGTTTCGCCTTCAATAGCTGTACCTTTTATAAGGTACTTTAATGGGTCAACTAATGGCGTTTCGCTTGGTATATCGGTGCAATCAGATTTAACAGGACAAAGGTAGTATTGTGTATATCCGTCCGTTTCTTCGTTTACGGGTAATTCGCTTAACCCAAATTGAATAGACCAGTTCACTGTTTGCTCAATAGGCAAACACATACTAGGCGTTCTTAAACACCTTTCAATGAGTGGCTGTTCACCAACGTAAAAATTAACGAAAGAGTAAGGTCTGTTTCTTAGTGTACTATTAAAAAGTGGCATTATATTTTCTCCTTTAGCTTAAATGTGGCTATGCCTTTATTGGTAGGACTGTATCTAACGTCCTCAATCCATCCGAAACCTGTTACTCCATTGCAACTATACTGAATTAAACCGTATGGATTAAGTCTTAATAGTTTCCAATTATCATAGCTTAATGGATAGTCAAAAGTAATAATTTCATTTGAATAAATAGGAATATTGCCTAATTCTACCTTAAAATCAGAAGCATCTAAATTGCGATTTTCTTCAAGTTGCTTGTTTTCATCAAAACAATCGTTATCGCTTAAATCAAATTTAGCTAAATAGTTTCCTTCGCCTGTTGTGAATAGCACTTTTTTATTAACCAGTCCTTTATATGACCTGAGTATAACCGATAAATGCCTAAGTATATTTCTAATTGGCGAAATACGTAGGTTATAGTACTTTTCAGGGAACATCACATTTGCCGAAGTATTTGGAGGAAAATCAAACGTTTCATTTTCATACTCAGCTAAATCACCTTCCTCTTCATTGGTTTTATCTATACAAATAATGAAAGTATCATTATCATATCGCCAGTCATTCGTAACACCCCCAAACTTTCTACGGGTTGTTTCAATGGCAAAATCAGAAGCTATAAATTGACATAATGCTGTGTATTCATTTGTAACTGTACTCAAAGTTGTGCGGTATTCCCTACGTCCTTGAATATCCATTAAGCCGTTCGTGTTTTCAGTTTCCCATTTAGAGTATCCAGCATTAACCTTAGAAAAGTAATCTTTAAAGTTCACTTCACGTCTTACATTTGTAGGATTATCGCACACTAAAACAATTTCATCTCTGTAAAAGTGCAGATACTGCTCAACTCTTAATAGGCTACTTCCATCGTCTTTGAAGTTGTCATATTCAATGCCTATTCCTATGTTATGCACTGCCCTCATTGCTTCAAAAACATCTTTCATCGATAATGATAACGGAGGTTCTGTTTCATCTTGCATTTTAGCATTACGAATTTTTAAACCGTTTGTGAGTATAGTTAGCGCACCACATCCATAATCAGGTGCAGGTTCTACTATGGTAGGGTCTTGATTTGTATAAGGTAAAGAATCTTTGCGACCGTAAAAGGTAGAAAAAGCAGGTAAGCAACTATTTGTGTATATCTCTGAAATACGGCTAAATACTTCGTTTATCATATACCCTTTAGTAGTAGTATCTTCACAATCAGATACTAACTGTACATTTAATGATGCAGAATCGAAATGAAAAGTAAAAACGCAAGGATCAACGCTACCAACTGAGCCTGTTGTGTATTGTAACTCAAATATTTCTAAGTTCAAAAATATCTTTTGCTCCAAAACCCTGTCAATCATTAAAGAAGGGAAGTTAAGTGATAATGTTTTAGTATAATCAATACTAAAAGTTCCGCTATTTGTTACACCCCCTGTTGTGCTAGCAGTAGAAAATAAATTATAAATTGTTTCACTATGTGCAATTTCAAAAATAGGGAAGTGACCATATGTATCTCCCCATCTTAACTTAAAAACAACTCCATAGACTCTAGTTTCATTGCTTAATTCACTCCAACTTCCATCTGCTTTAAAATGAATATCAAAGTTATAACTACAATTAAGACCAGATTCACGCTGTAAGTTTACTATCTCTATGTAAGAATCTGAAAACATTACCGCATTAGACCCTTGCGGTCTTTGAAGATACGATGTTTGCAAGTTATTAGAACTTATTATTTCTGTTAATTTTGGCTTATTCCAATCTAATGATAGCCAAACTTGAGAAGCCTGTCCTACAACTTGACTACCGTCATCAGTCCATACAATTTCAGTATCTGGTTTCATTTGCCATGCATCGCGATAAACAAGTGGCCTATTTTTTAACTTAATATCTTTGCCTAATCCATAGTATTGTTCTAACTCTGCTTTTCTTAGGCAATCCGATTCAATAGTGACAAAAAAGAAGTCGTCTGCTGGGAACACCTCCGCTACCTCAATATATAAATCGTTTGTAAATCCTGTATCATTGATAACTGTAATTGTATAAGTGCCATCTATACCACCAGTACCACTAGCTGAAATAGTAAATGTATCGCCAACTTTTAAACCATTGATATTATGTGGCTTTAATACCTTTATTTTATTTGGGAAAGTTACTACAACATCGTATGTGCCAGTAGTATTTACTTCGTCACAATCGGCATCAAAAGGAACTAAGCTATCTAAATTAACTTTTTGGTCAAATCGTTTTAAAAAGTCAACTGTACATTTAGTTTCCATTACTCCAACTTCAACATAGCATTTACTACCACAGTTTTCTTTGTATGTAGCAAAGTCGAATTGACCTATAAATAGTTCTTCAAAAGTATCGGTATCTGAACAGGCAAAATCAACTCTAAAAGACATTTTTGATTCAAGTCCAAAAGTATCAAACTCATTTTTTAGTATAGAATAGCCATCCTCTACAAATTGCATAGAAAATTCTGCATCGTCAATGAATGTAAAAAATCCATGATAAATAGGGTGTCGCATTAATCGCAACTTAACACCATCAAATCCAACAGGCTCGGATTGTAGCACCGTTTCTGTTAAATCTCTATCAATTATTGTAAATTTCAACATTTGTCTATAATTTCGACTTATAATTTATAATCATGAAAAACACACTATTCATTTCAGTTACAATTCTTTTGCTTTCTTCTTGCTCAAAATGCTACCAATGTAGTAACGGTCAAACATATTGTAAAGGTAGCAAGACTTATGAATTAATTGACAAATACAATATAAGTAGAGATGAAAATAATTTGTTAATGAAATGCACCGTTAAGTATTAAAATAGTTATTCATATACGTTGTTTTACCGCCTTTGCTTTGTAGGTATGTAGTTATACCGCCCTTATCTACATTAACAACCGCTTGTGGCTTATCGTTAATTTTTGAAGCAATTACACTTCCAAGTTTATCATAATCAATTACAGTTCCACCAGTCACACCTTCTTTTGGATAAAACGATACGCTAGGCATCAACAACTTTGGTAGCATTGCGTTTGGTATACCTTTTAGCTGTTTATTTATTTCAGTAGGTACAATTCGCTCACCTTCATTCGCTAATACTGGAATAGTATCAACCCCCATCGGGTTATTACCACGTTGTAAGTATTCAGTTCCTTTTGCAAACTTAGGTAGTGGAGTTCGTGCAATAATAGCAACTTGAGCTGCTGCTGCTGCACCTGCCAACGCTGCCAAAACATACGCATACGGCCCTCCCTGTTTCATAGCCCCGATAACTGCCTCAGCTGCTCCCATAATTGCACTTGCTAACTTAGCTTCTTTATCCGCCTTTGCAGCTTCGTACTTTATTTTCCTAGCTTCTGTATCGTATCGCTTATTAATAGCTAACTTTTGAGATTCGGTTAATTCGGTGTTGGATAGTTCTAAATTTCGTCTATCCTCTAATTCAGTAAGTTGTTGATCTGAATTTATTTTTGAAAGTTGATTTATGACACTAAACATTTGCTTAGCAAAATCAAAAGTCATTGTCCCAAGTTGGAACATATCGCTTTTAAATTGTTCTATTGCCTTTGCCCTATCTTCCGCATCTTTCTTATCCTGCTCTTCCCATTTCTTGATGCCTTCTTGACGTTTTTTATCTATTTCATTTTGCGCATCCTCATTAGTTTTTATAACAAAATCGGCAAACTCTTTTTCGACTAGCTTTTTCTGCGCTGTTGCCAGTATCAAATCTTTTACATTAGCATCAATTTCAGCTTTCTTTTTCTCCATTTCAAGACGTGCAACTTCAATACGGTCATCTGCGCCCAACTTT
>JAKQKB010000100.1 GCA_029560875.1 Bacteroidota bacterium
ATGCTAATAAAGACTCAAAAAATTCCTAAAAAGGAAATATCAGTAGATGATACCCTAGCGACTTTCTGTTATAAGTACCAACAATATACTCTATCACAAGCCGAGAAACTTCCATATAAACACGTAATTAAAATGCTTCAAATTGCTCGAAAACAAGAAGCTCAAAAAATGCTTGAATTGGTTAATATAGTCGCTTCCCCTCATACTAAAAAAGGACAAGGTATTAAAAGTGTCATTGAATTTTATAGGAGGATATTAGATGAGTAGTAATTTAACTGGGGGAAGTATTTTATGGAACTTAGACGTTGATAGCTCAAAACTATCTGGTGGTCTTAAAAGTGCCAGAACAGAAATTGAAAGTACGGCAAAGGATAGTGAGTCAAGACTAAAATCATTAGGTGAGTCTTTTTCAAATGTTGGCAAAAAAATGTCATTGGCGGTTACTGCTCCAATTGTTGCTATCGGTACTGCTTCATTTAAAATGGCTGCTGATTTAGACGATGCTATTGGTGCTACAAATCAAATTTTCAAAGGTCAATCTCAAGCGATGCAAACATGGGCTAATACTATCCCAACTTACTATGGTATAGCAGAGGGTGAAGCTCTAACTTATGCCAACACGATGGGTGCGATGTTACAAAACATTGGTGGGTTGACCGAAGAACAGGCTAGTAAACAAGCTCAAACACTTATTACATTAGCTGGTGATTTAACCGCTATGTTTGGTGGTACGACACAAGATGCAATTCGTGCTTTGACTGGCTCTCTAAAAGGTAATAATACAATGTTAGATAACTATGGTATGGCAGTAAACGATGCGTTGATTAAGTCTAAGGCATTTGAATTAGGATTAATGAAAGAGGGTGATGAAATGTCATTGGCTACAAAACAAGCTGCGACTTTGGCATTAATTACTCAACAAACTGCTGATGTAACAGGTCAAGCTAGTCGTGAAGCTGGTGGTGCTAGTGGTTCGATGAGGGCGTTTCAAACAGAGGTAAAAAACTTATCAACTCAAATTGGACAAGTATTATTACCAGTGATAACTCCATTGATTAAAAATTTATCAGAATTAGTCAAAAAATTCGCTGC
>JAKQKB010000116.1 GCA_029560875.1 Bacteroidota bacterium
TCTAAAATCATAGTGCAAATGATTTCCGGTTGAATGACCAGTGTTGTTAACTACTCCGATTTTGTCGCCTTTTTTAACATCTTTTGTTCCTTCAAAAGGTAAGCTTGGTTGATGTGCATATCTAGTAGAAAATACTGCTCCGTTACATTTACCAGTAACATCAACATAATATCCGTAAATCGCGTTATATCCCGATCTGGCAATTCCATCATGTGTTGCCCGAATTTCAGTACCAGCTCCCACCGCAAAATCAACTGCATTATCCATATTGGCGTGTGAACACCCTTTAGCTCTTGGGCCTTGAACTATCGTTCTTACTCCTCCATTGGTTGGGAACCCTTCTGGGCATCCTTCTGGAATCACTTTATTTGGATCCAAAGGTTCCAAATCAATTACTGCTCCAAAAGTTGGATTATCAGGATCGTCTTCGCAAACCCACAACTCTCCATTTTCGTCAGTATATTCAAAAGTATCTTGGGCAGTTCCTCCACCACACTCCTGTTTTTCAATTAAAACAGATGCTGGTAATTCGCTATCCGAAATCCAACTCCAGGTTTCTTGCAATTCTTTCAAATAATCTCTTCCTGTTGTTTCTCCTGCTGCTCCTCCTTTAACTATTTTGTTAGGGTCGCATGACCCCGATAAATACCAAGTAGACAACGACAACCAATAACCTAACTCCGGACATTTTCTTCCTGGGTCACTACTTGAATCTCCAAAATAATCTAAAAAGTAATTAATTTGTTGTTCAAAATTCTCCTTATCTACCCCAGCTTTTCCGTGTATTCCAAAATCTTCTATTTCCGATTGAAATCCATCGTAATTACTGGCTCCAGATTCATGCAACCATGCCCATAAAGCAAAATCAGGATTTACCCCCGCGTTCTTAGCTCGACAAACCACATCATTAAAACATCTTTCTGCATTTTTAGCTCCTCCCGATCGCCATCTTTCCGCTACGTTCACATATTTTCTTTTATCTATTGAAATAGCATCAGTTTTAAGGGCATTTTCATTACAATTAGCCAAACTTCCACTCCCGTCAGTGTTGTATAGTTCTGTTTTTTTAATACAAGTACCACCTCCAATCCCTTTTGCCGGAACCAACGACGAAATTGGGTTAGCCACAAAAATTGTTTGATAAACCAAAATTCCCAATATAATTGGAATTACCAAAGCTGCAATTCCCAAACCAGTAATTCCCGACAATAATCCTATTATTCCCGCCATCAATCCAGCAATCACTTTCTGAGTACCTCTCCACAGTCCATCAGCAACTTCTACCGTTTTAATTACGGCTCCAGTAATTGGATTATCCAAACCAAGATTAATCAATGCGTTTTTAGCCCTTATTGCCACACTTTTTGCCAATCCTAAAACCAAATCCACTCCCACCAAAGCCAAACTTACTACCCATCCAGCTACTGGGATCGTTGCTGTTGCTACTGCGGCTCCAGCATCAGCCGCCACACTTGTTGCTACTGTTGCAGTTGCTGTCGCGACTTTAACCGAACCTGTAGTAATTAATTGAGTGGCAATACTTCTCAATCCTTGCTCCAAACCAAAAACACTAATCTGGCTAGCCATTGCCCCCACCGTTTCTCCGCCCACCCTAGTTGCCCAAGCTAAAGCTCCTTCTCTTAATTTGCTTAGCCCCAACACTTCATATAGTTTTGCTTGAAATCCAAAACCAGTTGTTTGGGCATTGTAAAACGATCTTCCAAAATCAACCAATCTGGCTATTCTTGGGTT
>JAKQKB010000094.1 GCA_029560875.1 Bacteroidota bacterium
TACCCGAATCCAAATACTACTTTTATCACCAATAATCTAACCGATTCTACTCAGTTTGAACTGGTAAATAAATCGTTTGAGCAGTTTGTGGCCAAGTGGGGATTAACAGGTGCGAGTATTGCTATTGCTAAGAATGGAAAATTGGTTTATACCCGAGGGTTTGGCTATGCCAACAAGGAGGATAAGCAAACAATGCAGCCTTACAATACAATGCGCGTTGCCAGTGTTTCCAAGTTAATTACTGCAACTGCAATAATGAAACTGGTCGAAGAAGGTAAGTTGAAATTGGAGAATAAAGTTTTTGGCCCCAATGGAATTCTTAACGATACAATATTCCTCAAGTATAAAGATAAAAGGGTAGAGGATATTACCGTTTATAATCTGCTTAACCACTCAGCAGGGTGGACATCGCGTTGGGGCGACCATATGTTTATAAAAGAGGTAATAGCAAAGGAATTAGACAAAGAACTGCCAATCACTCTGAATGATATAGTTGTTTTTGCACTGTCGAAGAAATTGCATTTTGCACCCGGAAATCATAGTTCGTATAGCAATCTTGGTTATGGAATTCTTCAGTTGGTTATAGAGAGAGTTTCCGAGGAGAGTTATGAGGATTACGTTAAGGCGCATATTTTTGAGCCACTTAACATTCATGATGCGCATTTATCGGAGAATTGGGATAGTTTAAGGTACAATAACGAAGCCCGTTACTACGAAGTTCCAGAGGCAGAGCTGATAATGGCTTATGATGGTTCAACAGATAAGGTTCTTAAAAGTCGTGGTGGTAACGATGTTAAAATGCTTGGCGCGGCTGGCGGTTGGATAATCTCTTCTATAAATCTGACCAAATTCATTCTGGCAGTTGATGGCGATGATAGTTTCCCCGATATTATCTCAAAAAAATCCGTTGCCACTATGGCTGTTGCCGATAAAAAATTCCAGCCGCTGGGTTGGCGTTGGGTGATGAACGGAAAGTTATGGCGTTCGGGTTCGTTGGCGGGTACAACAGCATTAGCCGTATCGCGTAGCGATGGTTACTCCTATGTATTTATATCAAACTGTAGTCCATGGAAAGGGGCTCGTTTCCCTTACATTATTGATAGGTTTATGGATAGAACCTTGCCTAAATTAGATAAAATGCACTTTAACGATTTATTCAACTACGGAATTGCAAGTAACGAATAGTCTTTTGTCATGCTAAACTTGCTTTAGCATAAAACTCTAATTCAAACTAAAATTATTCTCCAGTAACTTTTCCTGTACCTGCATTTGCTCAATAAACCTCAATCGTTTAATAAGATACTTTTCCATTTTGTAATTATCGCGCAGGGAGTAAAACGAGAACTTCTCGTTTGAGTTAAGCATTATCGATTTTGCTATTGAAAAAAGATTAATGGCATCGTTAGTAATTAGTGAGCCCAATATTTGATCTATATTGAGTTTTAATTTTTTTACAAGAACAGTTAATTCGGGATTGGTGGTTGAGTAGATATCGTCCACATACTCAATAATTCCACCACCATATAGTTTGCCAGGAAGGGATTCAGAAAAGTCGAGCAAATGGAAGTTCTTAACACCTTTAATTAGTATAACCATTTCGCCCTTGTTATTTTTTGCAACTACGTTTAGCAATTCAACTTCGCTACCATAGGTCTTAATTTCATCACCTATAATATATGGTATCCCGAAGGTGTTACCATTCTCCTCGCATTCATTAATTAATTGCTTATATCTTGGCTCAAAAATACGTAATGGAATCTCCTCTCCGGGCAAAAGAAAAACACCCAAAGGAAACATTGCCATCGATTTTGTTGTAAAGCTCATATCTATTGTAAAAAATTAAATTATTTATCTGTTAATGGGATAAATTTAAGCGATGCTGAATTTATGCAGTACCTTAAACCTGTAGGTTCGGGACCATCGTCGAATATATGACCAAGGTGTGCACCACATTTTTTGCACATCACCTCGGTTCTTATCATGCCATGGCTTGTATCCTTTGCAAACTTAATGTTATCAACAAACTTGGAATCGAAGAAACTGGGCCAACCACAGCTGGAGTTGAATTTGGTATTCGATTCAAAAAGTTCTGCCTCGCAGCAAATGCAAACATACTTACCCTTTTCAAAATTATTCCAGTACTCGCCTGTAAATGGGCGCTCTGTACCTTTCTTTTGGGTTACAAAGA
>JAKQKB010000148.1 GCA_029560875.1 Bacteroidota bacterium
CTTTGTATATCTATTGATTCCTTATTATAATAGCTTTCTATTTACTGATACCTAAGAACCTTTATCAAATCAGTAAAACCTACAAGAACCTTAGAAATATTGTGAAATTATGAAAGGGGTCCTTCACCGCTGTCTTACATAATGAATGCGTCAATTGATTAGCTGCCTTGTGTTACCAGCTACCAGCCCAGCCCGCGTGCCAGTAGCCCCTCAGTACCTTGTGTTACCAGCTACCTTTGCCCAATACCATACTACCAACTATTAATATACATATATCCAGCTTACTTTTGTACGTGCTGTCAAAATACCCCGTACCCGGCCCGCCCGCCCCCTTTTACCTAATTTTGCCCCCAAATCAAATATATTGCATACTTAATACACATACCATATACTTACCATATACATTAATACATATACTACCATATAGTATTACCATTATACTACCATATAGTACTACCTTTATACTTAATATATTTACCATTTTATACTTACCATATATATATATATTGCATACTTATTAATATATTATACCATACTCATATTATACATTTAGTACCTGTTATATTTATATACCACATACCTTTTTTATATATTACTACCATATAGTATTACCATTATACTTACCTATAAATTTACCAACTCCCATATTTATACTTATTTTTTACCACATACAAATACCATGCTAAGGTTATTTCCAGAGGCATGTTCTTCAATATATACCAGCTTTTTTATGTTAAGTTGGCTGAATTACCTACTTAACAATATATTACATACTGTTTAATAACCAATTATATTGTTAAATAACCACGTTTTTTTGGTACTTAACAATTTAATAACGTTAATTTAAGGTTCTCTTAACATTACCTGGATTATTGTTAAGTACTTAACAATTTAATAACGTTCTGTTAATAATCATCTAACATTAGTGTACTATATTTACAGCACGTTCTTTGTTGTTTTGTTTTGTTTGCACGTGCAAAAATATTATTAAGCAAGGCATACTGATGAGGCTTTGGTAGCCGAAATGGTACTTTTTAATACAAGGTACCATATATGTCAAATTTTTATTAATTACCATTAACTTTTTAAAATTTTTAATTATGACAACAAAAAAGGAAAACGGTAAGCTGGCTGCTGAAGTGGCTGCTACCACAGTTGAAAACGTTGAGAACGCCGCCGAGGTTAAAATGGCTGAGATCATTACCGAGGAAAGTATCAAGGCTGAAGAGGCTGCTCTGAAAGCAAAAAAGGCCCTGCTGGCAAAGTACAAAAAGGAAGCCGCTGAACGGGATGCCGCTGCCGCTGCCGCTGCGAAGCTGGAAATGCTTAAAAGCCTACACAAGGAGCAGGTTAACGTGCTGGCAAGGGAAATGGCTGACGTGCTGGCTGACAGGCGTTGGGCGGGTGCTGAGGATTTTACCGAATGGCTCAAAGCTCAAATGGCTCGTATTCCCAAGGCTCCCAAGGCTACGGCTGCAAAGGCTGCGAAAGCTGGCAGCACAGGCGCTCATAGCGGGGACGGAATTATCACCAGGATTGCCGAGATTGTGGCTGAAGCTGGCGAGAATGGCATCAGCAAGGACGCCCTGCAGGCTCAGCTGGGTGCCGAGTTTCCCCACCGGGACGAAAAGGACATCAAAGCCAAAATCTACTCCATGAGGAATTACGACCGTAAGGGCTACCTGCTTGAGGTTGAGGACGGCCGGTACTACAATCGCCCCGTGGATGATGAGGATGCAAAGTAATATTGGTCCCACAGGCGTACTGATGAGGCTTTAGGAGCCGAAACGGGGCTGAGAATGCCCCGTATACGTCAAACCAAAAATTAAAAATTGAAAATGGAAAACAATTTTGCAAATGCCGCTAAATTGTGGATAAAGGCTGGCAAAACCAGTAAACCTTCCCGCAGGGAGCTTAATTTTATCCGCTACCTGGTATCCCGTGAGGAAACCCAGGAAAAAATTGTTGAGTTTATCCAACAGACCTATAAACCTATTAATTTTTAATATTATGGAAAAGCTGAGAAATCTTTGGTACAAAAACCTCGACGGAATTGTTATGGGCAGTATGGTCGGAATCCTTGTGGGCCTTGCCCTGCTTTGGGTTAGTTGGGTAGGCGCTGTCGTAGTGGCAGTTGCCTTTAACGTGTTTTGTGCCTATATAACGTTGAATGTAAGAGTAGTAGCCGATTTATAGCACTACCAATTGATTGAAAACTAAATTTAAAGATACTGTAATAGCTTAAATAAGACCCATAACACGGCTATTACTTTTACATAGTGTTATAGGGCGTTTTTATTATGGCTACAAAAACAACATACGCAGGAGTAACTACCGAACTAACTGATAACTTGTTTGAAAAACCAAAGGTGTATAAAAACAAGCCGAGAAAATCGAATAAGTTTGGAGTGATAAGTTTATATTATGACGGTGTTTATTACTTCCCTTCTGATATAAAAGAATCTGATAAACGAGAAAACAAGCCCTTCGAGATACAAGGTGTTTATTATAGGGGTAAATGGTATCAAGATACTTTTTACATCACAAATGAATTTAAGGAGTTTCTTTTAAATGCCCTATAACTACCCCGTACAAGGCAAGGCATACTGATGAGGCTTAGAATAGCCGAAACCGGCAGGAAATTTGCCGGTCTATGTCAAACTAAAAAAACAAAAATGAAAAAAAGGAACCTTGTGC
>JAKQKB010000151.1 GCA_029560875.1 Bacteroidota bacterium
TACCAATTCTAAAATCTTACTTAACTTACTATCAGTGTAAGCGGTGGTAACTTTTACTTGTGCAACTGTGTTCAAGTTTATCATACCTGCCAAAACGGTTTCGCCTTTTGCTTTGGTATCGGGTTTGCTTTCGCCTGTGAGTGCTGCGGTGTTGAAGGATGCTGTTTCGGAAATTAATTCCCCATCCAAACCTAATTTTTCACCTGACTTTAATTGTATGATGTCGCCAATGTTTACAGCTTTGGCTTTAACGGTTTTGGGTTGGTTGTTTTCTAAAATAGTTACTTCATCGGGTCGCTGGTCAAGCAAAGTTTTAATATTTGCTTTTGCTCTTTTAACTGCTAATGTTTGAAACACTTCGCCAACTGCATAGAACAACATTACTGCAACACCTTCGGGATATTCGCCAATTGCAAATGCACCAATTGTTGCAATGCACATTAATAAAAACTCTGAAAATATTTCGCCTTTGCGGATGCTTTCAAATGCTTCTTTTATTACAGGAAACCCTACAGGAATGTATGCGACTGCATACCATACAATGCGTAACCAACCTGTAAACCAACTTGGTTTTATATAATTATCTAATGCTATTGCAGCAAGCAAAAGACAAAGAGAAATGATAGAGGGTAAAAACATTTGCAGCGTTGTTTGGTTGCTACTTTCGTGGTCGTGTCCATCAGCATCACCGTGTTCTTCGTGGTTGTGTCCATCATCTTTTGAATGTCCATCTTTTAATAATGCTGATGCACCTGCATTGGTGTAAATTTTTTCTTGTTGTGTGCAACAAAGTTGCTTGCCGTTTTTATCGTATGTATGTTGATGTGCCATAGTTTTGATTTTTTGTATTAAAATTATATATACTATACAACTAATAATTTACAGATTTGTATTTTGTATCTATTGTTTAATGTTCGTGTTCGCCTGTGTTAGATAATTTGGCATTGATAAAAAATGCACCCTTGGTTACAATTTTTGCCCCTGCAGGAATATCTGTTACAAAAGTTACTGCGGTGTAGCCCATATTGGTAACGCCTTTTACCACTTCTATTTTTTCAAAATTGGTGGTATTGGTAGGTTCGGCTTCTTTGTCTTTTTCAGCTTCTTTATGGTCGTGTGTTTCTTCGCCTTCTTCGTGGTGTTCTTCGGGTTCTTTATTTGTTACTACAAAAATGTAAAATTTGCTGTCTGCTTCTACAATGGCATCGGTAGGGACGGCTGGTGTAGTTACATTATTAAGGCTTACAATTCCTGTAATGTTCATACCATCTATAAGCCCTGCTTTATTGCCTTTTACAGTACAATGTACTGGTATGGTTTTGCTATCATTTTCAAATGCAGTACCAATACTATATACCATTGCATCGTACTCGGTTGTAGGATTATTAGTTAATGTAAAATGTATTGTTTGCCCAACTTTTAGCATAGGCAAATCTTTTTCAAATACATTCAAATCTAAATGTAAACTGCCGTTGTCAACTATTTCTGCAACTGGGGAAGACACATCTACATAAGAACCAATTTTTGCAAATACATTGCTTACAGTACCGCCAATAGGGCTTGTAACTACCAATGCAGATTTTAAATTACCGTTGCTTACATTATTTGGGTTAATGCCCATTAATTGTATTTGCTGCTGTAAAGAAGCTCTACGGGTTCGTAAACTACTTAACTCTGCTGTGGAACTTTGTAAATTTTTCTTTGCTCCTGCATTGCCTTCGTTCAATTCTTTTTGCCTGCTTAATTCTTGCTCTGCAAAAATAATTTTGCTGGCAGTAGTTAAATATTCTTCTTGCAATTGTATAAACTGGGGATTGGCAATAGTGGCTATTACCTGCCCTTTACGAACATAAGAACCTATTTGTACATTCAAAGATTTTATAACACCACCATACAACGAAGTGGCGTTGCCCTTGCTGTTGTTTGGTACTTTTAAATTGCCATTGGCTTTTATGGTGGCGGTAAGTTCTTTCATTTCAACCGTACCATAAGTAATGCCTACTGTTTTTATCTGTTCGGCAGTAAGGGCGGCAATCGTTGCTGGTGCTTCTTCGTGGGCTTCTTCGGGCTTTGTTTCTGTTTTTGTTTCGGCTGTATTTTTTACATCGCCTTCTTTATTATTGCTGCAAGCAGTTAGTAACATACTAAGTACGATTACCGAACCTATTATTTTATTTATATTGAGTAACATAGTTGAAATTATTTATTGATTACTGAATTAATGGATACCACCGTTTGATTTATTTGCTGAATGGATTGCAAATATTTTAATTGAATATCGGAAGCGGTTTGCAAAGCATACAAATACTCTACATAAGAAATGTCGCCTGTGCGATAGCCCAATTGTGCAGCTTTTACAATATCATCGGCATTTGGTAATGCTTGTGTTTTGTAATAGTTGTATTGCTGTACATCTTGCTGGTACTGTGTTATAGCGTTTTGCAATTGTGTATTGAGTAATGCAGTTTGGTATTGTGCCTGTGTTTGCAAACTTTGTTTTTGAAACTCCAATGATTTTATTCTTGCTTTGGTAGCACCAAAAGTTAACGGAATGGCAATGCCAATATTTACCACATTAAAGCGGTTGCCTGCACCAAAATATTTATCTGTTCCATCGATAGTTTGAAAACCAATAAGCGATTGATTAGCATAACCAATTTTAAAATCGGGCAAGCCTTGTGCTTTTTCTACCTTTTTTGTTTGCTCGGCTATTTGCATATTTTGATATAACGATTGCAATATTGGGTGATTGGTTATTGCATTGCTATCTATCAAACTGCTTACTTGTAGAGGTGTGTAGTTAGTATTTGCAGCCACTTCAATATTATCAGTAGTGTTGAGCAAAGTTTTTAAACGCTGATAAGCAGTTTGCAAATACACTTTGTTTTGCTGTGCCAATAAATTGATTTCGCCTTTTTTAGTTTCGGCTGTGCTGATTTCAATTTTTTTAGTATCGCCTGTTTTGTATCGCAAATTTGCTACTCTAATAAATTCGTTGTACAAACTATCTAAGCCCTGCAATTTTTGCTGATTGTACTGCAAGTATTCTATTTGATAAAAAAAGCTGCGAACCTGATTTTTGATTTCGTAAAGTGTTAAATCTTTTTGAATTTGCTTTGCTTTTATTTCGGCATTTATTAAGCCTTTTTTAGCACCAAAAAGAGTAGGAAATGGAATGGTTTGCGAAAGCTGAAAAGCATTGTCAAACTTGATGCTATTGTACTGCCCCAATTGTACATTAAAATCTGTTTTGGGTAATTCATTAGCTGTTTTTCTTAATGCTGTTGCTGCCTGTATATCCAAATCATTTGCTTTAACAGATGTATTATTTTGTGTAGCTAATTGAATGGCCTGTTCTATGGTTATTTGTTTTGCTGTTTGTGCAGTAGCATTTAAGCCAACCAACAAACAAATTATTGTTGCTATTGAGGTAATGGGTTTCACTTTTGGTTTTCTTTTAAAATTAATTTTTGAATTGAAAATGATGTAGAACAACGGCAATACAAACAAGGTTAAGAAAGTAGCTGTAATTAAACCGCCAATAACAACGGTGGCTAAAGGTTTCTGCACTTCTGCACCTGCACTACTGCTTAATGCCATTGGTAAAAAGCCCAAACTGGCTACTGTAGCTGTCATTAATACTGGCCGCAATCTTATTTTTGTGCCTTCAATTACACGTTGCAAAATATCTTTCCAACCTTCTTTTTCTAACTGATTGAAAGTGCCAATTAATACAATACCATTTAATACTGCAACGCCAAACAACGCAATAAAACCAATACCTGCACTAATACTAAATGGCATACCACGAAGCAATAAAGCAAATATGCCACCTATGGCACTCATTGGTATAGCTGTAAATATTAGACCTGCTTGTTTGAATGAACGGAACGTAAAATACAGTAACATAAAAATGAGCAGCAATGAAACTGGTACGGCTATCATTAATCGTTTACTGGCTTGTTGTAGGTTTTCAAATGTACCGCCATAGGTAAAATAATAACCGCTTGGCAGTTGTATTTGCGTTGCTAATTTTTGTTGAATTTCTGTTACTACGCTTTGTACATCTCTACCTTTTACATTAAAGCCAATTACAATTCTTCGCTTCCCTGCTTCACGGCTTATTTGTACGGGGCCTACTTTAAAATTGATGTTGGCAACCTGCGATAGTGGTATTTGATTGCCTGTGTTTGTTGGTATCATTAAGTTGTTTACATCATCGATACTGCTTCTATAAGTGCTATCTAACCTTACTACTAAATCAAATTTTCTTTCATTCTCAAAAACTACACCTGTACTTTTTCCTGCAAATGCAGTACTTACAATGTCGTTTACATCTTGTATGGTTAAGCCATAATTGGCTATTCTTGTTCTATCGTATTCTATATTAATTTGTGGCAAACCACTTACCCGTTCTACTTGTGGGGCTGTAGCACCCTGCACACTTTGTATTGCTTTGCTCACCTTTTCGGCGTATGTAGCAAGGCTGTCCATATTTTCGCCAAATATTTTTACAGCTACATCTTGCCTAATGCCTGTCATCAACTCATTAAAACGCATTTGTATGGGCTGATTTTTTTCAAAGAAAACACCTGGTATTGCTTCTAATTTTTCGTTTATTTCGTCCGCTAATTCGTCATACGATTTTTTATTTTTCCATTCTTTTTGTGGTTTTAAAATAATCATCATATCGGTAGCTTCGGGTGGCATAGGGTCGGTAGGTACTTCTGCTGCACCTGTTTTGCCCACTACCATTTTTACTTCGTCAAATTGTTTTACAATTCTGCTGGCTTGCATAGATGTTTCAATACTTTGGCTTAGAGAACTGCCTTGTGGCAGTATGCAATGAAACGCAAAATCACCTTCGGCAAGATTGGGTATAAACTCGCCACCCATACGGCTGAAAACAATTAATGAAATAGTAAATACCACAACTGTAACACCAACCAACCAATATTTAAACCTGATTGCTTTTTGTAATAATGGTTGATAGATGCGTTGGAAAAAATCCATCATTTTATCCGAAAAATTCTTTTTGTGGCTGATGGTTTTTGGTAAAAACAAAGCACACATCATAGGGATAAAAGTTAAGGACAAAATCAAAGCACCCAAAATAGCAAAGCCAACTGTTTGTGCCATTGGACGAAACATTTTACCTTCAATACCAATTAATGTGAGAATGGGAATATATACAATCAGGATAATGATTTCGCCAAAGGCAGCACTACTACGAATTTTAGAAGCAGACTGAAACACTTCATTATCCATTTCATTTTGTGTTAGTTTACCTGCTGTTTTTCGTAATCCCAAATGGTGCAATGTAGCTTCTACAATGATAACTGCACCATCTACAATTAACCCAAAATCTATAGCACCTAAACTCATTAAATTGGCACTTACACCAAATACATTCATTAAACCTAAAGCAAACAACAGCGATAAAGGAATGGCGGATGCTACAATAAGCCCTGCTCTAAAATTGCCTAAGAACAACACCAAAACAAAAATTACAATTAAAGCACCTTCAACTAAATTTTTCTCTACGGTACTAATGGCTCTGCCCACTAAATCCGTTCTATCTAAGTAGGGTTCTATAATAATATCTTCGGGCAACGATTTTTGAATGGTTGGTATTTTATCTTTAATACGCTGCACCACTTCATTGCTATTTTCGCCTTTCAACATCATTACCACACCACCTACGGCATCTACTTCTCCATTAAAAGTCATTGCTCCATAACGTACTGCATTTCCAAATTTTACTTCGGCTACATCTTTAATAAAAATGGGAATACCACCTGTATTTTTTACGGCAATATTTTGTACATCTTCTAACGAAGTAACCAAACCAATGCCCCTGATAAAATAAGCGTTTGGTTTTTTATCAATGTATGCCCCGCCTGTATTTTGGTTGTTTTTTTCTAAGGCAGTAAAAATATCGGGTATGCTTACACCCATTGCTTTTAAGCGGTTGGGGTTTACCGATACTTCGTATTGTTTTAGTTCGCCACCAAAACTGTTTACTTCGGCAATGCCTGGTGTGCCATTGAGTTGCCTTGCTACAATCCAATCTTGCATAGTACGCAAGTCTTTGGCATTGTACTTTTTCTCACTTCCTTTTTTTGGGTGGATGATGTACTGATACACTTCGCCCAACCCTGTACTTACGGGGGCAAGCTCTGGTGTGCCAATGCCCTTGGGTATGGCTTCTTCGGCTTCTTTTAATTTTTCGTTAATCAGTTGCCTTGCAAAGTATATATCTACTTCGTCTTTAAAAACTACTGTAATAACCGATAACCCAAACCTTGAAATACTTCTTACTTCTTCTAAATTGGGTATGTTGGCAATGCTTTGTTCTATCGGAAAAGTTACCAATTGTTCCACTTCCTGCCCTGCCAATGTGGGGCAAACGGTAATTATTTGTACCTGATTATTGGTAATATCTGGTACGGCATCAATGGGTAATTTGGTAGCACTCCATACGCCCCAAATAATGAGCAACAAAGTCATAATGGCTATTACGATTTTGTTTTTTATACTGAATCTTATGATGTTATCTAACATTCAAATAATAAATTAAGTTAATGAAATAATATTAGGTATAGGTGGGGCGTAGCCCCACACTATGTTTTGGGGGCGAAGCCCCCAAACTTTTTATTATTGCTTAACTTAATTTAGGCGGTTGCCAAATAGAAAAGGAAACTTGGGAATTGTACGAAACATCGTACATAGGATACTTCTTAGTGGGGAAAATCCTTTTATGGATTTTATAAAATACAGTTGCTGGTAATGAAACTGATACTGCACAACAAGAACAGGTGCAAAAAGGGGTGCAATGTTCTGTGTCTTGGCTGTGTTTGTCGTGGTTGATGGGTGTTGAAACGGTAGTAGTTGCTTTAACTGTACACTCATTCTTGTCGCCACAAGGCAAACAAGATAGTCCTAACAAGTAGAAACTAAATATGAGTATAAATATTTTCATCGTTGCAAATGTAGTATATAATTTTCAGCCGTCAAATTATAGGACTGTTTGCCGTGTGTTGGCAATTGCAGCTCTTTTGCAAGGTTGGCTTTTGTGCGGTGGCTTTGTGTGCCTTGCAAATGTGCTGCAATGTGCGGTGGGTGGTTAGGGTGTTCGTCGTTTGGGTCTGCTGGTTGTGGTTCGTAGGGTGTGTCCGAAGGGTGACGTGCAACGGGCAGGTATTGCCGATGGTGGGGGATTTATTATTCGTCCGCCCGGAACAACTGCTGATTAAAAAATGCTTTGATGAAGTTAAGATTGAATGCCCAGCGTTGCTTGTCCCGCCCGAACTGAAGCCTGGATTTTTACTGCTGCCGATTGTACTTCCTTCCAGCCCCACTATTGGCAATACCAATGTTAGGCACAGTTCTTTTTTAGTACTATGTCAATTTCAGCGTTGATGAATACACATGTACTTAATACGTCGAGAAATTGTCTCAAATTAAGCTCGATTTCAGAATTTTTTTCGAACACTATTTCAAATTCTTCGGCCCCAAGCATCAAAGCAGCATTTTCAGGCCCGGGTTTTCCTATTTCTGCTATTATTTCTTCCTCGCCGTTTTTAAAGAAATACTTAAATCTATTTCCAATGATTTTTAATTTGTCTTTTTTAATATTATTACAATGTCTTGTTGTAACAACCGCATTTGTATGAACTAAGCAGTTTCTTGCATTGTTTAAGGATTCAATATGGGTTTTATATTTTAGAGGTTCAGTTAAATACACAGTGATTTCTTTGATTAGTCCATCAAAATAAAAGTTAGTTGCTTTGACATGTAGTTCTTTTACAAATTCATCTAAGTTTGAAATATTAGTTATATTTTTTTGGACTGTCTTAAAAATATATAATCGTTCTAGGGTCACTCGAATACATTTGTGAATGTCTTCAAAACCATTTATTAAAACCCACTTCTTAAATAATGTCTGACTTTTACTGATGTCTGTTACCTGACCTCCAATTGAAAGTTGAAAGAATTGTAGTTCTTCTAAGGTGGGTTCCGGAAATTTCTCAATTTTTTCAACTAGTCTTAGTCCCATTAACACGTTGTTCTGGCAATTAGCTAGCAGATAATTGAAAGGTGCTAAAACAAATGCTGGGTTTAGTTCGGGTGATGTTGCCATAGAATTGTGCCTAACGGGCGGGGCTTGGGGCTGTACGGGAATTGTTGCTGTGTCCGCCCACCCGAAAATGATGATAAAGAAACGAAATTATTAATGTAAACGAAACCTTGTTTTTGAAAAACGTCACCCCGTAACCACTGCCCAATAAAGCTCAATCGCTTGGTTGATCTTCCTTCTGCACGTATAGCGCCAAACCCAATCCTATGTTTGCAATTGATTAAATTTAGTATAGCATGTTAGCGGCTGGCTGTCTTCGCTCGGTTAATATGTCATACTAAATTCTAGCAGATATAAGTCACTTAGGTTACACTGTAAATAATG
>JAKQKB010000166.1 GCA_029560875.1 Bacteroidota bacterium
AAATCTCCGGTAGTAGCGTTTACTATAAAACATCCCTTATATGCTACAGGGTGGGCTTATGCTGTTTATGTAATTGCTTTTCTTTCTGCTCTTTGGGGAATTTATAAACTGCGCACCAGACAATTAAAACTACGCAATCTGGATTTGGAAAAAACAGTGGCAGAACGCACACAGGAATTGAAAGAAAGACAGCAGCGCTTGCAGGAATCCATAGAATATGCTTCCCTTATTCAAAAATCCATCCTTCCCCAAAAAACGGATTTACAGCAGCATTTTCCCAATCAGTTTGTCCTTTGGAGACCAAGAGACATTGTGGGAGGCGATTTTTACTGGCTCTATGCTCCGGATAGTTTTTGCACCTATTTTGCTTTAATTGACTGCACGGGTCATGGAGTTCCCGGAGCGCTACTTTCAATGACGGTAAATTCACTTTTGGATAACTTGGTGAAGGATAGGCAGTTAGATAATCCAGCAGAAATTTTGGCAAATTTGCATTTGGAAATTAGCACCACCTTGCATCAGCGTTCAGAACAAGCACAACAGGATGGAGTGGAAATTGCCCTGCTTAAAATTGAGGCAGCAAATAAATTACTTACCTTTTGCGGAGCGGGCTTAAACCTGGTGCATTATCTTCCGGATAAAGATGAATTTCATTTCCAGCGCGGAGATAAACACAGCTTGGGTGGAGCTAAATGGTTTGAAACATTGCAGTTTGAAAATCATAGCATCATCTATAATTCAGGGGATAGAATTTATCTCTATACCGATGGCATTATAGACCAGCCAGCCCTAAATTCAGAACCACCGAAAAGATTGGGCACTCAACCCTGGCTGGATTATTTGCAAAGCATAGCAGATAAACCCTTTGCTGAGCAACTGGACTTGCTTCACCTGTTTGTGAATGAACTGATAACTTTCCACGAACAAAGGGATGATATCACTGTTATCGGTATTGAACCACCATAATGTAACAGGGAGAATAAGTTAGCAAATTTTTTCCTTGCCCGGGAAACCGGCAGTTCCTAAAGGAATTATGCGTTCAGTATTTGTTTAAGCAAACTTTACCAATTCAAGTAGTTATCTACCTGTCCTGCAATGAGATAGCTATTTTATGGGCACTACACAAGTTTGTATATTTTCTTTGGGATAGGGATTTGCTTCATAATATTTTGGTTTATAGACCAGTTGTAGTTTGGTTGTAAGCGAAATAAAACTGTGTGGTGTGGTTACATTGAAGGCAAGTAAAAATTTTTAGTTAAAACCTCCCACCGTGTGCATCGTGAATTTTACGAGGGGCTTACGCTACCATCACTCACAGCCAATTACCCTTCTCAGTAGTAGTTTCCGCATTAAAAACTGCAAAAATGTAAAAGTGTATCATTTTTACTCATCCATACTGTATCATTTTTGATTGCCATTGACTCCCGTTATGTTGCTTTTACAGTTCTTCGCTTTAATCTTTAATATTTCTGTAACATATCTCTAACGATCCTTTAACGAGATTAAGGAATTGTTAGACAAGTGTTAAAGGAGTGTTAGAGAGTCGTTTTAGATTGGGTTGATAATTAAATAGTTAAATAAGGTTTAGAAGGTTGAGAAAGTTTAGAGAGTTGAGAAAGTTTAGAGGGTTGAGATACTCTAAAGCCCTTTAGAGCGAAACACTGATAGCGATGGGTGCGTAAGCCCCTCGGAAAATAAGGTTTAGAAGGTTGAGAAAGTTTAGAGGGTTGAGATACTCTAAAACCCTTTAGAGCGAAACACTGATAGCGATGGGTGCGTAAACCCCTCGGAAAATGAGGTTTAGATGGTTGAGATAGTTTAGAAGGTTGAGATAGTTTAGAGGGTTGAGATGCCCTAAAGCCCTCTAGAGCGAAACAATAATAACGACGGGCAAATATGACTCATGACATCAATGGCAATCATAAATAAAATCTGTAAGTCAGGAGTCATTTGCGCCTTAAGAACTTTCACCTGTGACATAACTTTTTTGGCGCATATGACTCATGACGGCACTCTATACCAATCCAAAATAAAATCTGTGTTATCTATGTAATCTGTGAGAGTTATTCGTCATGAGTCCTCACTGCCAAACGAATTAGTGCATAGCTTAAAAGTTAGCTCGGCAGTGACGACTCCTGACTTTTCCGGAAGGTTGACCTCCTGGTCAACCATAATAAACGACGAGGACGTCGTTTTTCCGGAAAAAAACGGAGGAACGGTATCCCTCATTCTTTATTTCAATAGGACTGCTTTCTTGATATAAATCTTCTTTCCTGCCTGCATTCTAATGTAATAAATACCCGTACTGCAGAGGCAGCCATTATTATCTTCGCCTTCCCAAGTTAATTTATAGCTTCCCTGCTCTTTATATCCCAATATAAAATTGCGCACTAATTGACCCCGATTATTGTAGACCTCAATTTTCACATCTGCGGGCATACTTATTTCATAGTCAATAGTTGTAAGGGGATTAAACGGATTAGGATAGATAGAACGGATGCCACTAAAGGATATAATATCAGGTAAACTTATACTATTTACTTCTCCTAATTTAGCAACAAAGATGTCATAATATCCACTACTGGCCAATGTAGTAGCGCCGAAGATTGCATAATCTTCAAAATTACCTGTAACATATATATTTCCATTGACATCAACAGCAATACTACGGCTAAGATCATTCATTGTTCCACCGGCTTTCTTTGCCCAAAGCCAGTTACCGTTAATGTCTAGCTTGGCAACAAAGATGTCTTTATATCCACTGCTGGTTAAGATAGTAGTGCCGAAGGTTGCACTTCTCAAAAAATAACCTGTAACATAGCTATTTCCGTTAGCATCAACAGCAATACTAATACCATAATCTTCACTTGTACCACCGGCTTTCTTTGCCCAAAGCCAGTTACCGTTGCTGTCCATTTTAGCAATAAAGATGTCACAATCACCACTGCTAGTCAATGTAGTAGTGCCGAAGGTAGCACTACTCCAAAAATAACCTGTAACATAGCTATTTCCATTGTCATCAACAGCAATACCTTTGCTATATTCACTATTTGTTCCCCCGGCTTGCTTTGCCCATAGCCAGTTACCGTTGTGGTCAATCTTAGCAACAAAGATGTCTATATATCCACTGCTGGTTAAGGTAGTAGTGCCAAATGTAGCACTACTCCAAAAATAACCTGTAACATAGCTGTTTCCATTGGCATCAATAGCAATGCCATAACCACAATCAGAAACAGTTCCCCCGGCTTGTTTTGCCCACATAAAGTTCCCGTTAATGTCCAGCTTGGCAACA
>JAKQKB010000167.1 GCA_029560875.1 Bacteroidota bacterium
GCACCTTGTTTTTTGAACGGATTTTTAATGTAAGACCTTGGGTATTTCAGTGCCCAAGGTCTTTTTTTTATCCTAATTTTCACGAAAACTTTCGTTAATTCGTCTTGACGAAGCAAAAGTCTCGTCCTGACGAAGCAAAAAGTTTGTCCTGACGATGTGAAAATCGCATCAGGATGAATTGAAAACTGCCTCCGTTCCGCGATTTTTCCGCAGTAAATCCAAAAAAACCATCCATTTGGCGTTTCTAAGAGGCCTATTTTGACCCAAAAAAGAACTAATTAGTGCCAAATAATGGAGTTTTATACTGCTTTTTAGAGACTAAAAACTCCATTTTTCATCCTTTTTAGGCATAAAAAAAGCTAAAAATCACCCTAATTTTGTCATTCCTGCTTCGCTGGAATCACATTAGTTGCTCAATTGTGTTGCTCTCGTTATGTGATTTCTCCCTACAGTCGAAATGACAAATACTTAAAATATTTTCGATAAAACTCAAAACTAAAAGGTATACCCTATACAAAAAACAACTTCACTTTCCTTCCTATTTTTCCATAAAAAAAGCTCAAAATCACTGGCTAGCACCTCGTTTTTTTGAGCGAATTTTTAATGTAAGACCTCGGATAATTTCAGTTACCGTTTCGAATTACGTGTTAAATATAATAATAATGTGGTGAAATGTAGCGCAAATTGTTGAAAACTTTTGATAGTTTTAATAAGTAACCCTGTTAGAGTTTGAAACTCTTACAGGGTTACTTATTAAATACAATTCCTTCTGAGCAAGCACTCCATAAACTCTACCTAGTTAATGCTCAGTGTACTATTGTGTTATTATTTGATGATAATTTTTTTAGCGAATTCACCTTTCGTCGTTTTAACTTTTACAATATAAATCTCTGCAGGCAAGTTTTTTATTGGAATCTGGATGCTAGTTTGTTCCCGTCCTTTCACATCCCAATACGCAATTTTTTGGCCTGATATACTGAAAAGAGTCACAGAATTTACTGTTGCATCTTTCACATTATTGCGTATAATTAATGTTTTATAATTAGTGGAGTATAGAGCGACTATACCATCGTTGGCCTCCATTTCATCTACACCTAATGTTTTGTCGGTATATCGCAATTCGAAACGATCATCAAAAGTTCCGGCGGTTGTGGTAAATGTATAGTTTTCTTCTACTAAATTAACTACTGTATTAGTCAACTTGTCTTCTACAAAAATTTCTTGATTGCTTAACAAACCGTCCTTTTGTCCAATTTTTATTGTAAATGTTCCACCGAGAGCAACTCTATAACCTAAAGACACTTCATCATTCTCATCGAAAGGTAGGGCACGACCTTGAATAGTTAAATTCCTGTCTTGAAGAATACTATAGAAATCAAGGAAATCATTTCCGTCATAACTTTCACCATCAAAACGACCTTCGTAATCATTGGTAGCATCGGTGACATATCCCACTAAAGTTTGCTTAAAGGCTCCTTCGGCATTTGTTAAGTCCAACCAAACGCGGTGTTTTTCGGGTTGGATATTTGATTTAGTGTTTTTAGTTTTGAAAAACTGGGAATTATCTCCCGTAATTCCTCCTACTCCAACACGCATTGTGTTGTCGTAAACAATTTTAGGACTTGTAGGAAGTGACACTTTACTACCTCCAAAGAAACCCTGACCTGAGGCTATTTTTCCTGTTGGAATATTGTCATTATTAATTCCCGGAATACCACTAGGAGCTTTTTCTGCCGTTGATACTCCTCCTGTTCGGTTATACGCTGCATAATCATCCCCAGTATAAGCATATAAACCAGACCCAAGATCATTTGTTCCAACACCAATTGGCGTATTATGAGTCCAGAAATACAAGGTTCCATCGAGCACATTTTGATTGTCGTCTAAGAATTTATCCGCATCCAAAGCGGATGGATATGGATTTCCTAAAAGATAGGATCTGTCAGGAATAATACCAGTAATTTCATAGTGACCGTTATTAGGTACCCCAACAAAAGGAGCTTCATAGGTTGATGGAGGCATAGGCGGAACATAATTTTGAGGGCCTCTTATGATGTAGCCGACTCCCTGAACCATTGACGTTGCTGGAGATTCTTGTTTCCAATCCTCAATAGTTGAATCAAAGGAATACAACTTGTCCCCAGAAGTATTTGGCGAAACACCTCCTAAAGTGAATGGCGACACTGGAGATGACCAATAGGTGTAGTCCATTTTAGTAATTTTAGTTGTATTTCGTTTATAGGTTATATTCCCAATATTTACAACATTATTGGTTTGTACTAAACTAGAAGTGTCTTCGAAGGTTAGAGAACCTCCATTGACATGAACCCAATTCGTAATTTTTAAAGTATGATTTGGGTTAAATAAAACTGCCCCATTGGTTACTGTACAAGAACAAGCTGTTAAATCTCCTGATGAATTATAGTTCCCTGTAAATTCTAATGCTTGGTTAAAAGCTGGCGGCCCATTTGTCCATCCTGAGCCATTCCAAATTGCAGTTGTTGCTGCCTGAATTACAACATCTGCAGAAGGTTCAGAGGTACAAGTTCCTAAAGTGACTGTGTAAGTATATGTTCCAGGCGCTAATCCTGTAATAATAGTACTCGTTCCTGACCCCGTCGTTGTTGCGCTTGAAGCACCACTTCTGGTTAATGTCCAAGTTCCACTTGCAGGCAAACCACTTAAAGTCACACTTCCTGTTAACGTAATACAATCGGGCTGAGTGATTGTAGCCACTGGAGGCGTTAGTTCTGG
>JAKQKB010000202.1 GCA_029560875.1 Bacteroidota bacterium
CAATTATATTTTCAATAACTAACTAAACCTACTGTAAATTATGACAAAACTTTTTAAAAGTATTTTGTTAACCACTATGCTGGCCGTACTTTCCAGCATGGCCTTTTCACAAGGGATTGTGAAGGGCGTTGTGGTTGATGCATTGAGTGGTGAGCCATTAATTGGTGCAACCGTGGTTGTGGAAAAGACAACAATCGGTACATCTACATCCGTTGATGGATCTTTTAGTTTAAAAGTTCCTTCTAATAAGGTGACTTTAAATTTCACATTTATTGGCTATGTTGATCAAAACATAGAAGTATCTTTATCTACCAATGAGGAAAAAGATTTGGGAAAAACCCTACTTCAGCCTAGCACCATTGGATTAGAGGAAGTTTTTGTGACAACATCATTCGTTAGAGACAGAACTACACCCGTGGCAGTTTCAACTATTGAGCCTCATATCATTGTTGAAAAACTTGGAAATAAAGAATTTCCTGAAATTTTGAAGTCTACACCTTCTATTTATGCAACAAAAACAGGAGGTGGTTTTGGAGACGCTCGCGTATATGTTCGTGGCTTTGATTCTAACAATGTGGGATTATTAATTAATGGTATACCTGTTAATGGAATGGAGGATGGAAAGGTATATTGGAGTAACTGGGCTGGTTTGTCTGATGTGACAGAAAATCAACAAGTACAAAGAGGTTTGGGAGCTTCTAAGTTGGCGTTGTCTTCGGTTGGAGGAACTATTAACATTATTACAAAATCTACCGAAGCAGAAAAGGGAGGATCTGTTTATACCGGAATTGGAAACGATGGATTTAGGAAACAAACGTTTACTGTTTCTACTGGAATGATGGATAATGGTTGGGCTGTAACCTTATCTGGGGGTAGAACTTATGGTGATGGATATATTCAAGCAACAAACTTTGAAGGGTATTCATACTTTTTAAATAT
This sequence comes from Bacteroidota bacterium, assembly GCA_029560875.1. Taxonomy (GTDB): domain Bacteria; phylum Bacteroidota; class Bacteroidia; order Bacteroidales; family Tenuifilaceae; genus SB25. The sequence goes on from JAKQKB010000202.1 coordinate 940, forward strand.
TTCAAAAAGAATTAATGATAAGCATCGTCTAGTTTTTAATGCCTTTGGAGCTCCTCAATGGCATAATCAAAGAAGTAATAAGCATACAATTCAAGAATTCCGTGATAATAAAAATGGTGCTAAATGGAATTCTGATTTTGGTTACCGTAATGGAGAGATTTATAATATAGGTTATGCATACAACTATTATCATAAACCACAAATATCGTTAAGCCATTATTGGAAGATTAACGATGTATCAATGTTATCAACTCAGGTTTATGCATCTTTGGCTACTGGTGGCGGACGTAGGATTTATGGTGCAAATTCTAATTGGTTAAGTTTACAGTATCCAAGTGGTTTGCCATATGATAACTCAGCGTTAACTTCTGAAGGATACTTTGATTTTGACTATGTTATAGATCAGAATAAAGCGTCTTTAACGGGTTCTACTTGTATTGTTGCTAATGCAATTAATGACCATCAATGGTATGGTGCTCTTTCTACATTCACTACAGAAATTTCAGACATTAAAATTACTGCAGGTTTCGATGGTCGTTATTATAGCGGTGTTCATGCTTATAAGATTAACGATTTGCTTGGAGGAAGTTATTTCACTGAAACAAAAAATATCAACAACCCTGTTGGTAAGCCTTTAAAGGAGGGAGATTATGTTAATTACAATTACTTAGGACAAGTTCTTTGGCTGGGATTATATGCTCAGGCTGAATATATTAAGGATCAGTATTCTGGATTCTTATCTCTTTCCGCTGCCAATAGTAGTTATCGTAGAGTTGACTATTTTACATATACTCCTGGAAATCAAAAATCTTCTTGGCATAATTTCTTACCATGGAACATTAAGGGTGGTTTCAACTATAAATTAAATGAAAATCACAATGTTTTTGTTAATGGTGGATATATTACTAAAGCACCAATTTTTGCTAATGCATTCTTAAACTATACAAATACATTTAACGAAGGTGCTAAGAATGAGAAGATCATTACAGCTGAACTTGGTTATGGCTATAGTTCAAAATTTCTTAATGTAAAAGTGAATTTATTCCGTACAAAGTGGCTAGACAAAGGATTGGTTAAATCTTTAAATGGACAGACAGCAAATATCTTGGGAATAAATGCTTTGCACCAAGGAGTGGAGTTCGAAGCTTTTTACAAACCTACACCAAGATTATCGATCAAGGCTATGGCTTCTTACGGAGATTATGTTTGGTCGGATGATGTTAATTTTACATTATATGATGCAGATCAGAATCCTCTTGGATCCTACAATGCTTATATTGCAGATGTCCATGTTGGAAACTCTGCTCAGGTTACTGCTGCACTTGGTTGTGATTACGAAGTGTTGCCAAAGTTAAAAATTGGAGCAGATTTTAACTGGTATGGAAAGAATTATGCAGATTTTGATCCAACAGCGAGAACTACCATTGCGAGTAAAGTTGATGCATGGGAAATGCCAAATTATTACATAGTTGATGTTAATGCAAATTATAAGTTTAAAATGGGTGGTATGAATGCTACTATCTATGGAAATGTTTCAAATTTATTTGACACTGAGTATATTGCTGATGCTACTGATGGAACAAACCATGATGCACTTACTTCATATGTATTTTATGGTTTTGGAAGAACTTGGTCGGCAGGTTTAAGGGTTAACTTTTAATTAAAATCACTATAAAGATGAAAAAGATATTTTACATAATAGCAATAATGGGTACCTTATGGTCTTGCGACCCGATGGAGGATACCTATAGCAAACTTGATGATGAGTTACAGCCATACAAAGAAAACATCAATTATACTCTTGTGGCTACTGACTATACTACAGCAAGTAATGCAGCTTTAATTGATGCCTTAAATGCAGATGATTCATCTAAGGCTAGAGCGATTAAATCTCAACTGTCTTTCAACGAGCGCTTCACAGGAGCTGATTACGTTGGATATGTTTTGGCAAAGAATTTTCCAGTACTTAATAAAAACTCAGTTGCAAACGTAACTTATACCTATACCCCTAATGCCCCTACTTTTATTGCAGATCTATCTACCAACAATATAGTTTCAACTGCAGATTACCAGTCGATTTGGGGTGATCCTGTTGCATATGTTAGTGCATTTACTCCTGCAAAATCTCCTTCATCAAAACTACCTGGATTATTAGCAAGTAAATTTCCTAGTGCTGTTAGTGGAACACTAAAGTTAGTTGAATATAACTATTCTTCTACAGAAGCAACCTCTCAAATGGTCGATTTCAAATATTTCTACGATAACTTTGAAACTCACACCTGTGCAACCTCCTCTCCTTATACTCCAATAGGCGAAGGTGGTTGGACTCAAGTTGATACTGTTCCTGCTTCTGTAAAAGGAAAGTATTATTGTAGATTATTTAGTTCCAACAAATATTCGCAAATTTCATCTAATGGTACTAGTGAAAAAAATGATGTATTTTTAATCACAAGTCAAATTGACTTAACATATGCAATTTCTCCAAAGTTCACATTTGATTTAAATGTTGGATATTGGAAGGCCGATTGTTTAAATGTTTATGTGTCTACAGATTATGATGGTAATCTTGCAAATGTTGGGGATGCAACATGGGTTGATTTAACATCAAATTTTACATTGCCACAAACGCCAACTTCTGGTTATGGAACTTTTGCTAATGCTGGTATTGCCGATTTAACAGGTTATGCAGGAGGTAAAATTTACATTGCTTTCAAGTATAGTGGAGATAGTCGAGCTACAACACCAGATCCAAAGCCTACTACTACTTATCAAATAGATAATGTTAAGGTTTCAGAAATGAGAAATGCCTTATCGATTCCTAGTTCTAATAAAGAATATGCTGTTTATAAATTAGATGGTTCTACTTGGAAGCCAGCAGAGTCTTCATATGTTCCATTACAACCTGCAGATTATTCTTCAATGGGTCTCGAATATATTTCTTCTGCAAATGTTCCTTTGTATTTACCAAATTTCTTAAAACAAAAATTCCCTTATGCTCTAGAAGGAGATGTTAAGACTTTGGTATATAGATCTTCAGGAACTCAAACTTACTCTAAGGCTACTCAGTATACATTAACGGCTGGGGTATGGGTAAGCAGCACATTTGTATACACGAAAACAGATCAGTTTATTCATACTGGAGAAAAGTGGATATTCGATCCAACGGTTCACTTGAGCCCTTCCTCTACAGACTACCAGTTGCTTGTTGATTATGTTTATGCTAATTTGAGCAGAACCTATGGTAGTAGTTACGGCAACGATGAGTTTTATTATGGCGTGAGTGCATATTATAAAAACTTTGACTTACGTTTATCTAATAGAGTGTCTTATAATATTCCTGGCTTTGCTGAATTAGCTACCGAAGCTGAAAAAATAGCACTAACATGGACAAGACTTCAAGAGGGATTAACAATTATGCTTCAACTTAAATATACCGCAGCGGTTCCTGACATTAGTGGGATTCCTGTATACTACTGGGTTACATTTGCTACCTATGAAAATAACTTAGCAAAGAAAACTTATGTAGGCATATTTAAATGTACAAAAGCGGGTCCAGATCCTATATTTGTAAGGGATACAGCTTTAGAAGATGAGGCTGTTTCTAATGGTAAATTAACCACAGAACAGGTTGCGTGGAATAGATAGATTTTAGTTTCTACAGAAAGTAAAGCCGCAGTAATGCGGCTTTCTTTTTTTACAACATTTAGGTTCTTTTAATTTTCAAGTTTTAACACATATAAAAGCCTCAACCTCCCATGTAATTTAGTGGTTTGGGTTAAACTCCTGTAAACCAAAACTCTTTTTCAATACACTGGAAGTCAGCAAATAAGCCTGTTAATAAGAATAAAATCATTGTTAATATTTACAAACAGTTTAGTTAGGTTTAGGTGGATTGAGTTTAATAAATTCGTAATTACATTTTCTAAATAAAAAATTTATAAAATGTCCTCAGTATCAGTGTACTGTTGGATTGAATTTTTTTGCGATAAAAAAATAAAAACAAAATATATCAATGGACAAAAATAACACCCTGATGGAACAACAGGTAAAACAAAAAGTGAAGACATACACCTTCGACGAAGCGTATGAGGCCAGTGTAAAGTACTTTAAAGGCGATGAGATGGCAGCCAAGGTGTGGGTTAGCAAGTATGCGATTAAGGATTCGTTTGGAACAATTTTCGAGTTGGATCCTGACGATATGCACCGTCGTATAGCCAAGGAACTTGCCCGTATTGAGAAGAAGTATCCTAACCCCATGAGCGAGGATGAGATTTACGAACTGCTTCGTGATTTTAAATATATTGTTCCACAGGGTGGTCCAATGACAGGTATTGGCAATAAGTATCAAATAGCATCTCTATCGAACTGCTTTGTGATTGGCACTTCGGGTAATGCCGACTCCTATGGTGGTATTCTAAAGGTTGATGAGGAGCAGGTTCAGCTGATGAAACGCCGAGGAGGTGTTGGTCACGATCTATCACACATTCGTCCAAAAGGAAGCCCCGTACTTAACAGTGCGCTAACATCTACAGGAGTTGTTCCATTTATGGAGCGTTACTCAAACTCAACCCGTGAGGTTGCTCAGGATGGTCGTCGTGGTGCGCTAATGCTTAGTATCTCAATTAAGCACCCCGATTCTGAAAAATTTATCGATGCCAAAATGGAGGCAGGCAAAATCACTGGTGCTAACGTATCGGTAAAACTCGACGATGAGTTTATGCGTGCCGCCATCAACGAGAGCCCTTACGTTCAACAGTACCCTATCGATTCAACTAACCCACGTTACCGTCAGGAGGTTAATGCTAAGGATATTTGGAACAAGATTATTCATAACGCTTGGAAATCAGCTGAGCCCGGTGTGCTTTTCTGGGATACCATTATTCGTGAGTCTGTTCCTGATTGCTATGCCGATTTGGGTTACAAAACCGTATCCACAAACCCATGCGGCGAGATTCCTCTTTGCCCATACGATAGCTGCCGTTTAATAGCATTGAACCTATACAGCTATGTAGAGAATCCTTTCACCCCACAGGCAAAGTTCAATTTTGAACTTTTCAAGAAGCACGCTCACGCTGCTCAGCGTATTATGGACGATATTATCGACCTAGAGTTGGAGAAAATTGATGCTATTCAGGATAAAATCTCTAGCGACCCTGAGGATGAAGAGGTAAAAGCAGTTGAGCGTAACCTATGGCAAAAAATTCGCAGAAAAACCATCGAGGGTCGTCGTACCGGTATTGGTATAACTGCAGAGGGCGATATGCTTGCTGCGTTAAACCTAGTGTATGGTTCGGAGAATGCTACCGATTTTGCAGTGGAAACCCATAAAACATTAGCAGTTGAGGCTTATCGTTCTTCTGTAAACTTGGCTAAGGATCGTGGTGCATTCCCTATCTATAATGCTCAGCGCGAGAAGAATAATCCTTTTGTCAACAGAATTAAGGATGAGGATCCTGAACTTTATAACGATATGGTTAAGTACGGTCGCCGTAATATTGCTTTACTAACCATTGCTCCAACTGGAACAACCAGCTTAATGACCCAAACCACATCGGGTATTGAGCCTGTGTTTATGCCATACTACAAGCGTCGTCGTAAGGTAAACCCCAACGATAAGAACGTTAAGGTATCGTTTACCGATAAGGTTGGCGATTCCTGGGAAGAGTTCAACGTTTTCCATCACAAATTTCTTGTTTGGTTAGAGGTTAATGGCTACAATCCTGAAGAAGTAATGACCTATAGCGATGAGCAAGTTCAGGAACTTGTGAAGAAATCGCCATACTACGGCGCAACCTCCAACGATGTTGACTGGGTTAGCAAGGTTCGTATGCAGGGTATGATTCAGAAATGGGTTGACCATTCAATTAGCGTAACCGTAAACCTTCCAGAGAATGTTACCGAGGATGTTGTTGCTAAGGTTTACCAAACAGCATGGGAAAGTGGATGTAAAGGATGTACCGTTTACCGCGAAGGTTCACGCGAGGGTGTTCTTATCTCAAATAAAAAGGAAAAACCAGAAGCAGCAGAAGGAAATTTTCCTAATAAACGCCCACAAGTTTTAGAATGCGATGTAATTCGTTTTAAGAATAATCATGAGGATTGGGTTGCGTTTGTGGGGCTTTTCGAGGATCGTCCGTACGAGGTGTTTACAGGTATGACCGAGGATGATGTTCTTCCAATTCCAAAGGCAGTTACAAAAGGTAAGATTATCAAGATTAAGGACGAGAATGGTAGCCGTTACGATTTCCAGTATGTTGATAAGTATGGCTATACCAATACAATTGGTGGACTATCGCATATGTTCAACAAGGAATTCTGGAACTATGCAAAATTAATCTCTGGTGTGTTACGCAACGGAATGCCAATTCCTGATGTTGTTAACCTAGTATCGTCGTTACGTTTGGATAGCGAAACAATTAATACATGGAAAGCTGGTGTTGAGCGCGCTTTGCGCAAATATATTCCAGATGGCACTAAGGCTAAAACTGGTAAAAAGTGTACTGAGTGTGGTTCCGAATCATTGGTTTATCAGGAGGGATGTTTACACTGTAAAAACTGCGGACACTCTAAGTGCGGATAATTCCTAACTATAACTATAACCCTCAATCTCCCTTGGCCTCGTTGCTGGGGGAGTTTTTTATTTGTCGATAGTTAATGTAATGCCGTTTAGTTAAGGCTTTCATTCTGTTTAATTTGAGCTTGACTTCGTCGAATTTCATTTCGTGCCTTCGCAGGAACCGAGCGTTTTATGCGAGTTCGCCGAAAGCAATGACAACTGAGAGGTAAAGCCTACACCTAGTCATTCCGCACTTGATGCGGAATCTCACTTGTGAGTTCGCCGGAGGCAACCGACCGAAGGGAGTTCTGCGAAGCTAATCTCCTTAACTAAACAACATGGGATGTGGAATTTTAATTGCGAAATAAAGAACAACAGAAAGTTAAATGTTAATAAACTCGTATGTGTTCCCTCTCCACTCTAGATACCTAAAGAAATCCTCTTTAGGGACTATAAGCGATGCCGTATTAAGGTTTGGGTGAAAGCTGAGGTGGTGCGCTTCTTTTAGCCTATTATCAATAAAAAGATGAACATGTCTTGAAATGTCGTGAATTAAGCCGAATGGAGATACAGAGCCTGGTGATAAGCCCAAATATTTCATCATCCTTTCAGGTGAGGCAAAGGATAACTTTCCTTGTTTTAGAACCTTTTCTAGTTCGTGAATATTTAGTTGTTGGGTATACTCAAGAATAACTAGGTAGTGCTTGTTGCCCTTGTGATTTCTGAAAAAAAGATTTTTGCAGTGGGTAGAGTCTATTCCTGCCCAGTATTTTGATGCCTCCTCTACAGTATGTGCAGGCGGATGTTCATGGTACTCAAAGTTAATGTTGAGTTCTTCTAGAGTTTTATAAACCAAAGGGTCGCCTCGGTAACCATCAAACTCCATGGTAGTATTATCTTAGAACAATATTGGCTAAGCGAGAGTTTACCGAATTGATATCGAAGAATTCCGGGTCGTAATCTTCTCCATACCATTCCGCAATTAGAGGGTATTTTCGCAAAGCATTGCTGTTGTGATGGGCTAATAAGTCCAAAGCATCATCGTATCCAATAATGCCACCGCAATCCTCAGGAGGCGATTGACGTTTACCATCAGTGCAAATAGGCCTGATACGCTCCTTGCCATCAATAATACTAATAAGTTCTAGGTTAATAGTCCATGCATCACCGTAGTCATATACATAAACTATGGGTGTGCTTGATGTAAGAGTATTTGCTAGTATTGTGTGCTCTTCGTTTTTAATAATTTCTCCAGTAGTGCCTCTAAAATAATGCATGTGTACGTTTCCCCAGTTAAAAACGGCCTGCATAACCTCATGAACAATTTGAAGGTTTGTATCACCGTTTAAACGAATTGTTCTAAATATACTAGGCTTTGAACCTATAATTGTTGCTTTAACCTCAAGAATTTTTGACATATTTTTCTCAAATAAAGAATGGAAGCAAATTTAATTGCTTCCATCGAAATATCAAGTATTTAATGATTTAATCAAGAATTAATTTCAATAAACTTAAAAGGTACCTGGGCCATATCGGATAGTTCTTCACCGGCTTCGCGAAGTTCGTCATCATCTTTATCGAAATGCCAATTTATGTTAATAGGTAATCCACTCTTTTGCATTTCGTTGAGGAGTATTACTATGTCGTAAAGGAATTTTGCCGACGAAGAGTTAAAGTAAATAAACTTAAAGTCAAAATTAATGGGATTTAAGGTTTTGCCCGTTTCTTTTATGGCAAGTTGCTCTTTTTTGAAGGATTCTAGCCAATTAATGATTGGAAAATAAAAATCTCTCACATTTTCGGGACGCGAGTACCCTGCTAAAACATATATTCCTAAGCTTGGGTTAAAGTTTACGAATGGGGACACATTGGTTTGTTCAATTTTAAGCGGATTCATAGAATCTATTGATTTGAAAACCATTACTTACGAATTGGGTGAAATTGGAATGAAGTTGAACGAATAGTTTATCATATCGGCAATTTCCTCACCCGATTCTAAAATTTCATCATCGTCTTCGTCGTAAAACCAGTTAATTTCAATACTGTTTCCTTTTGAGTGGAACTTCATAAACTCAAGAAGTATGTCCAACAAAAATTTAGACGAGGCAGAGTTAAAGTATGTCATTTTAAGGTTAATAACCAAGTTACTTTTGTTGAATTCAGTATTCTTGCTTAACACCAAATCGTTATAATCCTCAAGCCATTTAAGTATTGGTTTATAAAAGCCCACAACATTTTCAGGCCTGGAGAATCCCGAAATCTCAAACACAGAGTTTACAGGGTCAAAGAATACTCTGGGTGTAAATTCGCTGGGTTCAATATATAATGATTCCATAACCTTACAGTTGTGTGGTGTTGTGTAAAACTTTGATTTTTAGCGTAAAATAGGAGTGGTTTGAGTCAATTTCGTCGAATGTATAATCTAACTTATTCTCTGTAACCTTGGCAATGTTAACAATGCCAAGTCCAGCCCCCCCTTTTTGGGAAACATTTCCGCTAAGGATTATTTCTTTATAGTATTCTTTCAACCCATTTCTATCCAATAGGTTTACCTTATTGAGCCGATCTTTTAATGCAAATATTTTACCATTCAATACGGAATTCGATACCGATAGGCAAATGTACTTATCGTCGAGTTGTAGGTTAAACTTGGGTAGATAGTTTGTATTTCCCGTAATTAAATCTTGGTGCTTGTAGATATTCTCCAAACTTTCTACCATTGCTGCATAAACCTTTTTCTTGACAGTTATACCGAAGGCATAGCGGTCTAGTATTGCTGTCATTTTATTCAGCAAGAAACCAATCTCTTCGTAGGAGAGAGGTCCGTAATGACTAATTAATACTTCCTTTTTTTCCACGGGGTACAATTCGTATTTTGGTACCAAATTAAAAAATCAAATTGGAATTAAAGCAAAAATTACAAAAAAAAAGAGTTCTAATGCATAAACCTCGGAGTAATTTTAACAAAATAAACACAAATTTGACTAAAGCACAATTGACGTTGACAAAAGTGCTTTTTGAGTAAATGTAAAAAGGAGAGCATTTTGCTCTCCTTTTTTATGTTTTTAATGATTATAGCTATTCAATAATTTTCATCTCATCAATTAAGCGAGTTGCACCAGCATACTTGTCAATGATGAAAAGTACATAACGAATATCAACGCTTATAGTTCTTTGTAGGTTTTTCTCGAAAACTATATCACCACTCATGGCTTCCCAGTTACCGTCGAAAGCGCAACCTATAAGCTCACCATTAGCATTAATTACTGGGCTACCAGAGTTCCCTCCAGTAATGTCGTTGGTGGAAATAAACGCTAAAGGCATTTTTCCATTCTCGCCATATCGGCCATAATCTTTTGCGTTATATAGGTCTTTAAGTTTTTGAGGAACTACAAACTCCCAGTTATCTGGGTCTTCTTTTTCCATAACACCATCAAGGGTGGTTATGTAGTCGTAGTGAACAGCGTTCATAGGATAGTAGTCCAAAACCTCTCCGTAAGTTAAACGCATGGTTGAGTTAGCATCGGGATACATTGCTTTGCCCTGATTCATGTCAAGTATGCCTGCAATGAAAAGACGCTGACCTTTTTGTAGTTGATAGTTAAGTGGTTCAATAACCTTGTAAAGGTCTTCGCTTTTCTTAACTATTGACTGTGCAGCAACAAATGCAGGGTCTTTTTCCAGTGCTTTTAAGTTTGGTTTAGCAAGGAATGCGTATAGTTTAGTAGAATCAACAAAAATTGATTTATTGAAAATATCATCCACAAACTTATCGTAATCTTTCTTGTATTTACCGTTGATTGTTTGGTAGATATCGGGTTGGAACTGAGCAGGAACGTTGTCGGCAAACACCTTAAACATTGTTTTAGTAACTTTTCTGTCGGTAGATGCGCTATAGTTTTTGTAGAAGTTTACAGAACGATTCTTAATGCCGTTAACCACTTTATCGATATCTTCTTTTTTACCAGACTTCAGTGGTTCAACAAGCTGAGTTGCTATGCTTGCAAAAGATATAAGCTCTGTACTAGCACGGAAAACCTCCCCGTAGTACTGGGTAGCATGTAGGTGGTCCTTGCGTTTAGCAACTGCATCGTTAATTAGATTAAGGGCGTCGCCGTACTTTGCAACTCTTTCAGGGTTTGCGTTAACCCATTTCATGAACTCTTCCTCGTTGGCTTTCTTATAGTCGTAAACTTTAAGGCGTTTCAATGCCTTGTTCATACCAATAGAGTTCTTCCAGTAATTGCTAGAGCCAGCATACTTTGATGCATACTTAATGTTGATAGCTTTGTCGGCTAGCATATCTTTCAAAAGAATATCCTGACGGATTCCTCTAATGAAAATTCTATTTGTGTTTGATATTTTGATGTGTTCATCAACCTCCATTGATGTCATGTAGCGCTGGGTGCGACCAGGATAGCCCATAATCATTGCAAAATCACCTTTTTTTACACCTTTAATAGATATAGGGAGAGAGTGCTTTGGTGTGAACGGAACGTTTTCCTTTGAGTAGTTAGCAGGCTTATTGTCTTTATTGGCATATACTCTAAAAATAGAAAAGTCACCTGTATGGCGTGGCCACATCCAGTTGTCGGTATCGGCACCAAATTTTCCAATTGATGATGGAGGTGCGCCTACCATGCGAACGTCGGTAAATACTTCGTAAACTAAGAGGAAAAACTGGTTTCCGCCAAAATAGCTACGAACCATTCCCCTGTAGTGAGTTCCTGCGGTTGCTTCAGTTTCAATTTTTTTACCAACTTCAGCAATTGCTTTATTTCTTTCTGGTTCTGACATCGATGCGTTTAAGGCCTCGTTAACCTTAGCCGTAACATCTTCAAGGCGAACAAGGAAAGTTGCACTTAACCCTGGAGTAGGGATTTCTTCTTCAATTGTCTTTGCCCAAAAACCGTCAGCCAAATAATCGTGTTCTGGAGTAGAATGTTGCTGGATAGCACCATATCCACAGTGGTGGTTTGTAAGGATTAATCCTTTATCGGATATCATCTCACCGGTACAGCCGCCGCCGAAAATAATTACGGCATCTTTTAAACTTGAGTTGTTTACATTATATATATCCTCTGCGGTAAGTTTGAACCCTTTTTGCTGCATAGCATCAATGTTCAACTGCTTTAGCAAAGGTAATAGCCACATACCCTCATCGGCTTTGGCTATTGTGCCGAACATAAAGAAAAATCCGGCAACCAGAACTAGCAAACGTTTTTTCATTTTTTAATATTTAGGTTAAGTAATTATTTTATGTTGATTCGACAATTTAACACAATTATGGTTTAAAATCAATTGGTAATTTTAGTTGAGTGTCGGTTTTTAAAAGTTTATAGGATAGCCTATGGTAAGGTGTAACGCCATACTTTTCAATTGCCTGACGATGAGCTTTGGTGGGATAGCCTTTATTTTCAGTCCATCTATATTGAGGGTATTCAGCGTTGATTTTATCCATAAACTCATCGCGGTATGTTTTGGCTAATATTGATGCAGCAGCAATAGATTGATAAATTGCATCGCCATGAATTACGCAGAGGTGTGGTATTCCGTTGTGTGTTTTGAAACGATTACCATCAATCAGCAAGAACTCAGGGCGAACTCTTTTTAAACCATCAACAGCCTTTTGCATTGCAAGTATTGATGCGTTCAGAATGTTTATTCTATCAATCTCCTCGTTTGTTACGCTTGCCAGAGCCCAATCGATAGCTGATTCTTGTATTATGTTTCGCAATTCAAATCTCCTTTTTTCTGAGAGTTGCTTTGAGTCGTTGATGTATGAGTTTTCAAAATTAGAGGGAAGGATTACTGCAGCAGCAAAAACAGGCCCGGCAAGGCAACCTCTTCCTGCCTCGTCGCATCCAGCTTCAACAACTCCTATGGTGTTATAGAGTTTCATTCTAATCTTTTTATTCCAGACTTCTCATAATACTATCGTAAAGTTTTACGGCTGATATATCCCAGTTGAATTGTTCTCCTTGCATTTTTGCGTTTTTTATCAACTCGTTTCTTAACGACTCATTGCTCCAAAGATAAACCATTGAGTCTGCTATAGAATCTATATTCGAAGGGTCGAAATAAATGGCAGCATTACCAGCAACTTCGGGTATGGATGTTGTGTTTGAAACGGCAAGCGGCACTTCGCACTTAATAGCCTCTAATACGGGGATGCCAAACCCTTCGAAGAATGAAGGGTAAACCATCGCAAATGAGGCTCCAATTATGCTTCGTAGTTCATTAATTTCTCGTCTGCCAGTAAATATAATATCATCTTTAAAAGGGCAGTGGTTAAATGCATTTTGAATAGCCTTAGTTTTAAACATTGGTTCTCCCACCAAAACTAACTTTATGTTTGAATTGGTTTTTTCCCTAAAAATGCTGTATGCCTTAATTAGTCCATCTACGTTTTTACGAGGATTAAAGGCTCCAACAAAAACAAAGTATGGCGTGCCGCCCGATATCTTTACCCTCGTTTCTGTTGCTTCATCTTCTGAAATAGGGGAAAATGCAATGTTTGCCCCATTGTAAACAACATCTATTTTTTTTTCATCAATTTTATAGCAATTAACAATATCTGTTTTAGAATATTCACTTACAGTAACAATCCTTTTGGCTTTATAAGCAAATTTTGGAAAGTATTTGTTGAAATACCACGATGTAATAAGCGGTAATCCTTTCGGATTGTGGTAAAAATTAATATCATGAATTACAGCCAACTGTGGGATGTCGGTTTTTAATGACAGATATCCATCTGGTGAAACAAAAATGTCTATTTTGTGCTTTTTCAAGAATTTTTCAACTGCCCACTCGAACCAGATATACCATAAAATTGGATGACGTGATTGAGGTTTCAGGATGATAGGCGTTACATTGCTGGCAAATATAAAGTCGTCACTATAAGGGCGGTCAAATAGAAAAAAAAACTGGTGCTCTGGATGTTGCTTAGTTATTCTCTCGAAATTCTCGTATGTAAACCAACCAATTCCTTCCAGCTTGCCTTTGAGTAGTAAACGTGTATTAACCGCAATTCTCATTTAGAGTAGAAATTTGCGCTAATTACATCATTTTTCGGTCAATTTGCAAGAAAAAAGTTTATGATAGGCGGTAAATTGCCTTTAGATCTTACAAACCAATATTGGAACCCAAAGTTTTAGATTTTCTCTGCTTAGTTGGAATGAATATAATTTTAACTTTGAAGATTCGTTTAATCTTCATTAAAGAGCGTTTTGAGTGAAAAGAATTTTTACAACAAATCTACTGCTACTTGTTTTTGTAAACATTCTTATTAAGCCATTCTGGATATTTGGCATTGATAGGACTGTGCAGAATACTTTGGGGGCAGGAGAGTATGGCATATTTTACACCCTTTTCAATATTTCGTTGCTTTTTAATATTCTTTTAGATTTTGGACTAACCAATTTTAACAACAGGGAGATTAGTCGTCACCCTCAACTTTTAGGCAAGTACCTTTCTAATATTGTAGGGATTAAAGTTGCTCTTGCTATTTTTTACGGATTATTTACGCTGCTTTTTGCTTTTACCTTAGGTTATGCTAATCGTGAAATTGTTTTACTGTTAGTGCTTGTTGCCAATCAGGTGCTGTCATCGTTTATTCTCTATCTGCGTTCTAACCTTAGTGGTCTTCAATTATTTAAACTTGACAGTTTGTTGTCGGTTTTGGATAAGACCTTGATGATAATTATTTGCGGAATGATGCTTTGGACAAAATGGCTTCCTATTAAATTCAATATAGGTACTTTTGTTTTATCACAAACATTATCCTATGTATTAACCGCTGTTATTGCGTTTATTTTTGTGCTGAAGAATTCAGGGAAAGTTATATTAAAGTTAGATTTTCCGTTTTCGTTGTCAATGCTAAAAAGTAGCTTTCCTTATGCCTTACTTGTTTTACTGATGACTATTTACAGCAGGGTCGATTCAGTATTGATTGAAAGGCTCCTGCCTAACGGTGATATTGCCGCAGGGGTTTATGCTCAAGCTTTCAGACTGCTTGATGCCGCAAACATGTTTCCATTTTTATTTGCTAGCCTTTTGCTCCCGATATTTTCCAAAATGATTAAGAATAACAATAATCTGTCTCCGTTTGTGGGTTTTTCCTCCATTTTGCTTTTGGTTCCTGTTGTTTCATTTGCTATACCAACATTTGTTTTTCGCAATCATATTATGGAGTTGCTCTATGTTGAGCATACTGCGCAATCGTCGCAAGTTTTGGGAATTTTAATGGGCTCATTTGTGTTCATAGCTATAGGTTACATATTTGGTACTCTTTTAACTGCTCAAGGCGATTTGCTCAAACTTAACTATGTATCGGCAATGGCAGTAGTCTTAAGCATTTTTGTGCAGTTTATGTTGATTGGTAGATTTGGTATTGTTGGAGCAGCATACGGGAATCTTATAACTAGCGCATTTGTTGCAATTTTTACATTATTGCTTGCGTTTCAGAGATATGAGTTTAAAATAGATAAGTCCTATTGGTATAGATCTTTTGTGTTTATTGTGACTTCTATTATTGCAACTTTGTTGTTATATAATGCTAAGGTTAATCCTTTAGTATCATTGGTTATAGCATTTTTATTGATAATTCTTTTTTCGCTTGTTTTTAAGTTGATTAGGTTTAAAGAGTTGGCTTCTTTTTTTACCAAAGAGGCTCCCTTTGAATAAAAAAAGTTTCAATTCGTATCAATAAAACGTAAATTGATAAAAAAATATCAGTATTTTTGATTATTAAGGACTGATAGTATATCTTTAAGCCACTAATAAACAATTTAGTTGATGGGTATTCTTATAGACAAAACAAGCGATTGCCCTTATATAAACTTTACAGAGGATGGTATTTTGGAAATTGAGGGACGCTCAATTACAGAGGATCCCTTTTCATTTTGGCAACCACTGCTCGAATGGGTTGAAAATTATACTCGCAAACCAGCATCGGAAACAGAGGTGAATATTTATTTGGAGTACTCCAACAGTAGTTCTAATAAGTATATAAATGAGTTGTTGCGAAAGTTGGAGGATTCTCATAGAAAAACTACCCTGGTTACTGTAAATTGGAGATACGAAGAGGATGACGAGTCTGTATTTCAACTTGGCAAAGATTTTGAGTCAATGTTAAAACTTCCATTCGTTTTTTCAGAAATTGAAATGGAGAAGGAGAGGGCTAAAAGAATCAAAATAAAGAACAAGAAGAGTGGCAATGAGGCTATTATAACAGCACGATACTGGGATGCAATTGTTCGGAACGGACATGGAGAGGATTACCAAATATTACAAGAATTTTCGTAATACATTTTTTTTTCGCATATTTGTTTAAAATTGGCTTTAATGGTAAAATACGAGCTCAAAGAAACTGCAACGACCCCGTTTGTCAATTTTGACCATACTACAGGGGTAATTAAAATGGAGGGTCGGTCCATTCCAGAAAATGTGATTGACTTTTACCAGCCAATACTTCGTTGGATTGATGAGTACGCTCAAAATCCATTGCCTCAAACATTGGTTCATATGAAGTTTGAGTACTTCAACACCAGCTCATCTAAGAGAATCTTTGATATTATGAAGAAACTCGAAAAAATGGCTATTGATACCGGAACAAAGGTTACCATCAACTGGTATTTCGAGGAGGATGACGAAGATATTTACTTTGCTGGGAACGACTATAAGGCGCTAATAAATAAGGTAGACTTTAACCTTATTGAACTTAAGCAGAATTAGGCGATTATACCATAAAAAAGAAAAGCACCAATCGGTGCTTTTTTTCTATCAATTGCTTTGTACCGATTCGCTTTTTAACATTTCATACTGCTCTCTTATAATCTCTAATTCCTCAAGGTTTTGGCGCATGCGCTCCTCGTTTTCCTCCATCTGTTTTGACTTTTCCTTGAACTGCTGAATCAGTCTTATATTCTGTTCGTTCATTTTAACCGTGTTGATGTTGTTGGCAACAATACTTGCTACCTTTTCAACAAACTCAACTTCGGAAGGAGTAATTTTTTTAAAGCTGGCTAGTTCAATTACCCCTAGCACAGTATTATCGTAGGTTAACGGAACAATTAGAATTGATTTTGGTGTAGCACTTCCTAGTCCAGAATTTATTGAGAGGTAATCGTCGGGAATATTATCAATTAGTTGAACTTGGTTCAGTGTGTACGATGCTCCAACCAGCCCGCTATTAGGAAGGATTGTTGCGTTTTTCGATTTAACATCTTTGCTTAGACCGTAATCGGCAATTAGGGTCAGGTTGGTTTGGTTTTCATCATCAATTACATAAAATGCACCTGCTTTTGCATCTATATATTTTATTAACGAAGTTAAAACGTTTTTGCAGAGTTTCTGATAGTTGTCTTTGTTGTTAGCAATAACCTCGTTCATTGAAGTTACCCCGTTATTAATCCAACTCTGGAGTTTTTCTTTTTCCTGATGTTGTAAAAGTTTATCGTGCTCGGTTTGGAGTTCACGGGTACGCTCGTCAATTCTTAATTCTAGATTTTCTTTCTCCTGTTTAAGCTGAAGGCTGAGTATTGAGTTGCTGTTGATTGCTCTGGCCGATTTGATATTGATAGAGATGGACTGGAGCAGCATAAAAGTAACTAAACCATATGGCGCAACATAGGCTGTTTGT
Source organism: Bacteroidota bacterium (assembly GCA_029560875.1). Taxonomy (GTDB): domain Bacteria; phylum Bacteroidota; class Bacteroidia; order Bacteroidales; family Tenuifilaceae; genus SB25. The sequence goes on from JAKQKB010000202.1 coordinate 18,138, forward strand.
ATTAGGCCCATACTGCTGAGTACATCGTTTATAGCAGTGGAGTATAGTATGAACATTCCTATAAAAGTAAAAACGGCATATGGTCTCTTCCTTAATGTTGCGCGGAGCAATATTCCAAATGTCAAGTAAAGACCTCCGACAAGCACATACAGTTCAAACACGGTTCGGAACTTGCCGTAAAAGTTTGCATTTGTGAATATTACCAGTGCGGAAACGGCTACACCTATGTATAAGTAGGCGCGCATTAACTTTTTAGGGAAATCTTTCTCAAATAAATCGTATATGAATAGCGCAAATAGTGGAATTGTAGCAAAACCTGAGAGGTTGTCGAGTTTAAATAGTAGTTCCCAGTTTAGGTTTGGCAGCACGTAGGTTATAATTCTGTCGCCAGTAGAAATATTGCGAAGAATCATTACAAGGCAAACAATACTGAAATATAAGTTCGATTTATCCTCTCTCCTTAGTAAATACAGGCTTAAATGGTTAATTCCTATCAAAAAAATTATACCTACTATAATTAGGTTAAGGATATCCATCCATCGTGTATCGGCAATAAGATTTTCGTATTTACCAAAGTAAACAGGGAAGTGAAGTCCGCCGCGTTGATGCTTAAAGTTTGATACTTGAATAATTACCTCAAAGTTTTCGCTATCATTTGCCGAAGGATTAATTACAATAGGTACATCTTGGAATTTAAAGGCGGCTTCAGAAGTCTCTTTCGTTTTGCCAACTTTGCCCACCTCTGCAACTAAATTGCCATTTATCCAAAGTTTGTAACTTGAGAAAACTGTTGATAATTTGAGTCCGTAAATGGTTTGCTCAAGGTCCGCTTTCTTGTTTATTACAAATCGGTAAGTAGCATAGCCCTTGTTGGGTAATTTCTTGCCATCAACTTTATATGTTGTCCACGATTTAGGGATTTTTACATACTGTGGCTTAGGCTTAAAAGATGAATCCCTGAAATTCTTTGGTTCCAGAAGTTGATTCCAATAAAATTCACAATCGCCCTGAATTTTAATCTTATCGTTATCCAGAATGGAGGAACTTCCAATATTGATAATTCCTTTGTGTGCGCTGAAATAATCTTGAGCTTCGGTATTGTTTATTGTAACGAAGGCAAGAAGGGAAAAGAGCAGAACTTTAAACCTCATACTTTTTAAAAGTTTTCAAAAATAAACTTAAAGATACAAGTTAATTTTGAATAAAAAATATCAAACAAAGATGCTTTAACGTTTAAAGTTCTGTGGGAGTTTTTGTGTTAGTTGTTACTTCTTGCGTATGGTTTGAAACCCATTACTACTCATAAAGGTCGCAAAGTTTACATAACCGTCTTTTTTAATCATTTCTATACATGCAGGTCTATCAGAGCGAAGAACAAAGCCAATTGCTTTGGCAATAAAGTTGTTGTATTTCTTACATTGTTTTACATCCGTAAACTCTATGCAATCTGCACAACTTTTAATATTCTTTGTCATACAGCATTTGCGAATTTCGCACCAACTTGCTTTTACGTTTCCGGCACATCCTGGGCATTTACCTTTTATATACGATTTGCAAGCACCGCAGTATAGCCCACAGTAGGCTATTAAGTTTGTGTCGTTTTTTATTGTGTTCATCTTGTTAAAAGTTTAGTTTCTGTTGAATTGGATTCTCTGGTTTGTAAAAATTCATCTGCGTAGATATTCCTTTTTCTTTACACAGTTTGTAAAAAAGGCTGTATAGTTCATTGGCTTTAGGCGATGGGCAATTATAATTGTTCCCAAACTCCGCGGTATATTTATCGCGAAGGGTTGGAAAGTGTTTGTCGAATTGCTGATACATATGCTCGCGTTGTCCATCGCGAATTGTAAGCCCAAATACGGGAAGAATGTACTTTACACCGCAATCAGCTGCCTTTTTAACCATATCGGTTACATTTTCATGGGTGTCGTTTATGTATGGAAGAACTGGCATAAAGGTTATTCCACAGTAAATACCTTGGGCGGAAAGTTGCCTTAGGGTTTCAAATCTTTTACTTGAAATAGGAGCGTTGGGCTCAATTATCCTGCTTAAATTATCATCGGTTGTTGTAATCGTAACTGAAATTGCGGCATAAATTTTTGATATCTCTTTAAGCAAATCAATATCTCTCAAAACCAAATCGCTTTTGGTTATTATGTGTACAGGGAACTTATACTTAATCATCAGCAACAATGATTTTCTGGTAAGTTGATATTCCCTTTCAACGGGCATATAGCAATCGTTCATTGAGCCAAAACCAACAGTTCCCCGTAATCGTTTACTTCTTAACTCGCGTTCCAGTATTTGAATGGCACTCTTTTTAATACGGATATCAGACAGGTCACCAAGTTGGTAGCAATCGCTTCGTGAATCGCAGTAAATACAACTATGCTGACAGCCTCTGTAAAGGTTCATATTGTAGCTAAGCCCGAAATAAGTATCGGGCTTATTCTTTACGCTGCTTAGGATTGTTTTTGCTTCAATATATCTAGGCATAGAAGGGGTTTTTATGGATTTTTTTGTTCAAGGTCTACTCGCTCCAAATTCCGTTTTTGAAGAGTTGATACCATTTTTCTGTATCCTTGTCGCTATATAGTTTGATTGCTGTAAATACCTCCCTCGCAAATTCGATTGGTGCAACGCCTTTGGCTGTTATGATATTTTTATCGGTAACGGCAAGTGAATCTATGTAATTATCATCGCCGAGATACTCGGGTGCAACCATTTTTAAATAGCCAAGGTTGTTGCTGGTGTGTTTTATTTGGTTTAATAAGCCCTGCTGGGCCAAATATTCAGTGGCTCCACATATTGCGACAATGGTAGTTTTCCTGTCAAACAGCGTTCTCACGAGTTGGTTTATTTCTGTGTTTTCCCTATTTCCCCAAGCCGTTCCACCAGGAAGAATCAGCATACAGATATCGTCAATACTGATTTCCGACAAGGATATATCTGGTTGCACGCGCAATCCTCCCATGGATACGACTGGTTTCCCATTTCCTGAGAAATAAACCAAATCGAAAGTGCTACTCTTTTTTATCTCGGGCGAAAGGTATGCAATCTCCCAGTCGGAATAGCCGTTGAAAAGGTATACGAATATTTTATTTTTCATTTTATGGCTATTCTATTTTAGGAATTTGGCGAAGAGTAGCGACATCACATAGGTTTGCAAAAACGCACCAACAGCCCAGCTGAATGTCATTGCAAAAGATATTTTGAATGAACTGATACTTAGCATTAATCCGGGGACGGTTGCGAGTAGGAGATAGAAACCTGTAAACACAAAAGCTTGTCTCCAGATATTCCCATTTATTAAACTCTTTGTTTTGTTCCAAACCCAAGCAAGTATAAATGCAATGTAGAAAGGATGCAAAAAGTATAAACTCATTAATGGATCTTCCCAGGGACGGAAAATTACTGTGTTATTGTACTCTGCTTCAAGCGATGGGATAATAAGGATAAAAAGGAATCCAATTGCCATATTTGCGGAAAAGCCTGCAATTGCAGCTAGTAACGATGTTGAAATGTACTTTTTCATTGTGTTAAGTTTTTAATGATTAATTTTTCAATACAAAGAAAAAAGTCCAAAGTGTCAACCCTATGTCAGTAGGGAATAAAAAAAATTGAAAAGAGAATAATGATTTTAGAATTGCAAACTTCATAGTTCAGTTTTCATCTTTCCTTGCGTATTATTCATAATGGTTATACAGTTCTTTAACTCTATGCTTCATCCTATCCTTAAGCTTTTGTGGCTCTATGATTTCAACATCTTTACCGAGCGATAAAAGCCAATATTCAATCCATTCCAACGAGTCGGTTAGGAATATCATTGTAAACCTATCCTCTTCTACAATCTCATCAATAAATCCGTAGTAGTATTTGTGCTCCGAAAGTTGATTGTATAGAAATTTTGGGAATCGTAGCACAACCCTGATGTTGCTGGAGCTATCGGCGAAGCGCCAGATAAGTTCATTAACCGGAGGATGATTGTTCTGGAATATCTCCGTACCTATTGTCAGATGTTTAATTCGGTCAATCCTGAAATCGCGATAATCTTTTCGTAATCGGCAGTATGCCAGCAAGTGCCATTTACCACCGTAGAAACAAATGCCCACTGGCTCTACGTCTCGTTTTGTGCTCTCTTTTTTTGAGTTAGATATATAGTCGAGAATAATGATGTTGTTTTGTGTTAATGCCTTCTGGATAGGTGCCATAAAGCAATTCGGAAGAGTGTCTTTTTTTGAATTTGGGTAAATAACAAGGATTTGCTTTTCCAATTTCTCCAAGTTTTCCTTATCGCTGTATCGCATTACGGCTTTAACTTTTTCGAGTGCAGTGTTGTAGTTCTGTTCAAGCGATATGTCGGTAAGTTTTTCGGCCATTTTGCCAGCTTTAATCATCGCTGCAGCTTCCTCGCGGGTAAACATTACGGGCGGTAGATGGTAGCCACTCTCAATGGAATAACCTCTGCCTGCTTCTCCTGCAATAGGAATCCCAGATTCCATAAGTGCATTAATATCACGGTAAACAGTTCTAAGGCTTATATCAAATCTGTCGGCAATTTGTTGGGCTGTAACTAGCCTGCGCGATTGCAGAAAGGTGATTATCGCTGAGAGTCGGTCTATTCTATTCATTGCAAATAAAGTTAATACGAAGGTAGCAATTACACTGCACATTTAAAAGGATTACTTGTAGTGCCCTTGTTTGTTGGAGGTTGATTGTTTTTTAGATTTTGGAATAATCCTAAATAGCATATTTTCAGCTAAATATTTTGATTTTTTCATAAAATGATATATTTTTGCGAAAGTTTTAAGCAACGATTGGTGCAGGGGACAGTGTCCCCTGTTTTGTTAAACCTAAGTGAAATGATTAAGAAAGAGCTAATTGAATCTATTGTGCTACCTCGACTCCAAGAGGAAGACCTATTTTTGGTCGATATCAGCATAAGTGCATCAAACAGCATATTTATAACTATTGATGGCGATAAGGGTGTAGGGATTGATTCTTGTATTGCCATTAGTCGGTTGGTAGAATCGAGCCTTAACCGCGATGAGGAGGACTTTGAGTTGGAGGTTGCTTCGGCAGGTGTTGGCCAGCCGCTGAAAATTGCTCGTCAGTACACCAAGAACCTTGGCCGCGATGTTGAGGTGCTAAAAAAGAATGGCGAAAAATTAAAAGGTTCTTTGGTTTTCGCAACCGATACGGACTTTACCGTTAAGTTCACTAAAAAGGTTGCCGTTGAGGGGAAAAAAGCAAAACAAAACGTTGAGGAGGTTTTAACACTGGCTTACTCCGATGTTAAGGCTACAAAGTTGGTAATTTCGTTTAAATAGATAAAAGTCAAAATATTATACAATGGAAAATCTAAATCTAATCGACACTTTTTCTGAGTTTAAGGAACTTAAGAGTATCGACAGACCAACAATGATGAGCGTTCTGGAGGATGTTTTCCGCAATATGCTTATTAAGTTGTACGGTTCCGACGATAATTTCGACATCATTATCAATATCGATAAGGGTGACTTTGAAATTTGGCGTAATCGCGAGGTGGTAGAGGATGAGGACTTTGAGGACTCAAACCGTCAAATTTCACTTACCGATGCTCGTAAAATTGACGAGGATTACGAAGTGGGCGAGGAGGTAACTGCCGAGGTTAAGCTTTCGGAGTTTGGTCGTAGGGCAATTTTGGCTTTACGCCAAAACTTGACTTCTAGAATTATGGAGTTGGAGAAAAACAACCTATATAATAAGTATAAGGATAGAATTGGCGATATCATCACTGGCGAGGTTTATCAGGTTTGGAAGAAGGAAATTCTTGTTCTCGATGATGAGGGTAATGAGTTAGCGCTTCCAAAAACCGAGCAAATTCCTTCGGATTTTTACCGTAAGGGCGATAGTATTAGAGCCGTTGTGTTCAAGGTTGAGATGAAGAATAACTCTCCTCAAATCATTCTTTCGCGTGTTGCAAACGCATTCTTGGAGAGGTTGTTTGAGTTAGAGGTACCTGAGATTTTTGATGGTCTTATCACTATCAAAAAGATTGTGCGTATCCCTGGCGAGCGAGCTAAAGTTGCTGTTGAGTCATACGACGAGCGTGTTGACCCAGTAGGTGCTTGCGTTGGTATGAAGGGTAGCCGTATTCACGGGATTGTTCGCGAGTTACGCAACGAGAATATCGACGTTATTAACTTTACAAACAATACACAACTTTTCATTCAGCGTGCATTGAGCCCAGCAAAAGTCTCTTCTATCAAAATTGATGAGGAGGGCAAGCGTGCTGATGTTTACCTAAAACCAAACGAGGTTTCGTTGGCAATCGGTAAGGGTGGTTACAATATTAAACTGGCTAGCCAGCTAACTGGTTACGAGATTGACGTTTACCGTGAAACCGAAACTGAGGACGAGGAAGATGTTACTCTTGATGAATTTGTTGATGAAATTGACAGCTGGATTATCGATACCCTAAAGGGAATTGGTTGCGACACAGCTAAGAGTGTACTTGAGATTCCTTTCAAAGAATTGGTTAAACGTACCGATTTGGAAGAGGAAACTGTTAAAGAAATTATCAGAATATTGAAGTCAGAGTTTGAATAGTACTAGTATTCATATAGATTTGCATATTATTTTATAACAATCAACGGGGAAAAGCCTGTATGACAAATGACAAATTAATAAGGCTTAGTAAGTTAGCCAGAGAGTTTAATGTTGGAGTATCAACCTTGGTGGAGTTTTTGCACAAGAAAGGCCACAATGTATCCAACGACCCCAACGCAAAGGTAGACCAGGATTTATTGGGCATACTCTCAAAAGAGTTTGGTGCTGAAGTTAACCTTAAGAAGGAGTCCCAAAAAGTAAGCCTAAAGGGCTTAAGGGATAAAAAAGAGTCTATCTCAATTGACGATGTTGAGAAGGAAGTAGATGATGATTCCGATTTCGACTCTTCCGACGATGAGGTTATTATCAAAACCACAACCATAGAACACCCCAAATCCCCCGAAATAGAGGATAGTGATAGACCAAAAATAGATTTAAAGCTTAAGGGCAAGATAGATTTGGATGCTTTGGCTCCAAAAAAATCGCAGCCAACGCCTCCTGTTGAAAAAAAGGAGGAAGTTAAGCAGGTTGAAAAACCAAAACCTCAACCTCAGACCGAGGAGAAACCTAAGCACAAAGAGCATAAACCTGCACCTGTGGAACACATTGAAACTTCCAAGGTTCAAGTGGAGCAACCAAAGGTTTTAGGTAAAATTGACCTTAAAACGGTTCAGAAACCTACTCGTCCAGAGTCTAAACCACACGATAAACCCAAACATCAGGAACCTCGTCACGAGAAAAAGGTTGAACACAAGCAGCCAGTTGCTCAGCCGAAAGTTGAGGAGCCAAAGGTTGAAGCACCTGCAGCACCTGTTGAGGAGCAAATATGCCGTTCAGAGGTTGAGAAGCTCACAGGCCCAACCATTATGGGTAAAATCGATCTAAGTGCTTTTGAGCCTAAAAAGAAACCTCAACCTGTAGCATCGTCGAACGACGCTAATGGTGGTGGTAGCGACAGGAATAAGAAGAAAAAGCGCAAGAGGATTAAGAAGGAGAATGCTAAGGTTCAAGTTCCAGAGGCTGGACAGCCAGTACAACGCGACCCAAAACAGGCGCCAATTCAGTTGAAGAAGGCAGATCCACTTCAAAAGCAAAAGGGCAATAATAAGAAGAAAAAACCCATAAAGCAGGAGGTTGACGAGGAAGCAGTTCAACGTCAAATTAAGGAAACTCTTGCGCGTCTTACTTCCAAAGGGAAGACAAAAGGTTCAAAATACCGTAGGGAGAAACGCGACCTGGTAAATGCTCGTCAGCAGCAGGAACAGGAACGTATTGAGCAAGAAATGAAGATTCTTAAGGTTACAGAGTTTGTTTCTGTAAACGAACTTGCAACTATGATGGATGTTGCCGTAACTGAGGTTATTGAGGTGTGCATGAACCTTGGCTTGATGGTATCTATCAACCAAAGGCTCGATGCCGAAACCATGGCTCTGGTTGCCGATGAGTTTGGCTATCAGGTTGAATTTGTTAGTGTTGACTTACAGGAGGCAATTAGTACTGAAGCAGAGGATACGCCTGATAAACTAAAACCCCGTTCGCCAATTGTTACCGTAATGGGACACGTAGACCACGGTAAAACATCGTTGCTGGACTACATTCGTCATGCTAATGTAATTGCTGGTGAGGCAGGTGGTATTACTCAGCACATTGGTGCTTACGGTGTTATTCTGGAGGATGGACGAAAAATTACATTCCTTGATACACCTGGTCACGAGGCGTTTACCGCTATGCGTGCTCGTGGTGCTAAGTTAACAGATATCGCAATTATTGTGGTTGCTGCCGATGATGCCGTGATGCCTCAAACCATTGAGGCTATTAACCACGCTAGCGCTGCGGGTGTACCAATAATATTTGCAATTAATAAGATAGATAAACCCACCGCCGATGCCGAGAAGATTAAAGGCGAATTGGCCAATATGAATTACTTGGTTGAGGACTGGGGTGGAAAGTATCAGTGTCAGGAAATATCTGCTAAGAAAGGTCTGAATATCGATAAACTACTTGAAAAGGTTCTACTCGAGGCCGAAATGCTCGACTTAAAGGCTAACCCCGATAAGCGTGCACAGGGTACAGTTGTAGAATCGGCTCTGGATAAAGGTAGAGGTTACGTTTCAACGGTTCTTATTGAGTCTGGAACGCTACGCCAAGGTGATATTATGATTGCGGGTGTTTACTACGGTCACGTTAAGGCCATGTTTAACGAGCGTGGTACTCGTATTCATGAGGCAGGTCCCGCATCGCCAGTTCAGGTTATTGGTTTGAACGGTGCTCCACAGGCAGGAGATTACTTCAACGTAATGGAAACTGACAAGGAAGCCAAGGAAATTGCCAATAAGCGCGAGCAGCTGCAACGTATGCAGGGTCTTAAAACTAAGAAACATATTACGCTGGATGAGATTGGCCGTCGTATTGCAATTGGAAACTTCCAGGAGTTAAATATTGTGGTTAAGGGTGACGTGGATGGTTCTATTGAGGCATTATCCGATGCGTTGATTAAGTTGTCAACCCCACAAATTCAGGTAAACGTTATTCACAAAGCGGTGGGTCAAATTTCAGAGTCTGATATTCTACTTGCAGCAGCATCGAATGCTATTGTAATCGGATTCCAGGTTCGCCCTTCGGTAAGTGCTCGTAAACTCGCTGAGAAGGAAGAGATTGACATTCGCTTGTACTCAATTATCTACGACGCAACCAACGAGATTAAGGATGCAATGGAGGGTATGCTTTCTCCTGAAATTAAGGAGGAGATTACCGGTACTGCCGAGGTTCTTGATGTATTCAAAATTACCAAGGTTGGTTCCGTTGCAGGATGTATTGTTCGTGAAGGGAAACTTATTAGAAACAACAAAGTGCGCTTAATCCGCGATGGTATTGTGGTTTACACTGGCGATTTGGGTTCTCTAAAACGTTTCAAGGACGATGTTAAGGAGGTAACGCACGGTTTTGAGTGCGGATTGAACATCAACAATTTCAATGACATTAAAGTTGGCGATATTGTTGAAGGATTCCAACAGGTTGAGGTAAAACGAAAACTTTAATTCGTTTAACATATATTTTAAAGGGTATCCAATTTGGATGCCCTTTTTGCTTTAACGAATATTTTTATTTTTGAATTGATTGTCAAAGTCAAGTATCTGTTTTTTTCTTACGTTTGTATATCAAACTTGAAATGAATGACATTACCTCCAGGCAAATACACAGCCGAAGAAATATCGTGGTTTAGGTCGATTTTCGACTCACACTACGAGAGTATTCGGAGTTTTGCCTACTTCAAAACGGGTAGTGTAGATTTTGCCGATGATATTGTTCAGGAGGTTTTTCTGAAATTATGGAGTATGCGTGGAACGGTTCGTACCGAAACTGTCAAATCGTTGCTGTACACTATAGCAGGCAATATCATCAAAAATCACTATAAACATTTACAGGTAACATATAACTTTCAGCGCGATAATTCTGCTGAAAGTCCAAGCGAATCTGCCGATACAGAAGTTAGGATGGAGGAGCTTAACCAGCAACTTCAGCAAGCCCTAGCATCAATCCCCGAGGGGCCGCGTGAGGTATTCCTGATGAATAGGATAGAGGAATTGTCATATACGGAAATAGCTGATAGGCTTGGGTTAAGCGTTAAGGCAATTGAAAAACGAATGTCGGAGGCGCTTCGGGTGCTTCGAGAAAAATTTAATTACAAGATATGACTCCAGACGAGAACTATAATGATGAAATGAGCAACCAAGAGTTGGAGCATATTCTTTCGGAAATGAAAGGAGTAAAAGTTCCTGCTTCGTCGCGTTCAAAGGAGGAGGCATGGAATTTACTAATGCAATCGGTGGTTGAGCAGGAGCATCAAGCTAAGGTGGTTAAAATTGTTAATACTAAGGTTTGGCTTGCTGTGGCTGCATCGGTTGTTGTTTTTATTGCTGTAGGATGGAGTTATGCTTGGTTTTCGAGTATCGAGAAAGTTGCCCCTAAAGGCTATGTTGTTGATGTGGTTTTACCCGATGGTTCTCAGGTTATGCTGAATGCCGATTCCAAAATTAAGTATCCAAAGTTCTATAACTTGGTGGGTAGGAAAATTAAAATTGAAGGCGAGGCATACTTTAAGGTTAAAAGCGGAGGAAAGTTTACTGTAACCGATTCTCAGAACAGAATTGTTGAGGTGTTGGGAACAGAGTTTAATGTAAAATCGCGAGATAAAAATTTTCAGGTTGTTTGTTTTGAGGGAACAGTTAACGTTATTACACCAACCACCGAGCCTGTAAAGTTAACCAAAGGGCTTGGCGTTGATGTTGAAAATAATGGGTTGAAGTTTACTCAAACCCCAACGGATTCAATTGGTGCTCCAGCATGGACTATTGGTGAATTTTTCTTCCAAAACGCAAAACTTTCCGATGTTCTCGATGAGATTGAGCGCCAGTTCAATGTAACTATTAGTGTTGAAGGGTTTGATGCCAGTGAACGCATATATACAGGTTTTTTCCGCAATAATAACCTGAAGGACGCGTTGGATTTGGTTTCGCTACCTATGGGGATTGTGTATGAGATTAGTCCTGACTCCAGCAAAGTTTTCATTAAAAATTAGGGTAAAATCAACCTTAGTTGTACTATTAATAAGGTACATTACTCCTTAATGCTATACTCTTGAAAAGGATTAAAGATTATAGATTGCAATATATATGTTGTTTTATGTTAGTGTTTCTCACTATCATAACCAATGACTTATTCGCTCAGGAGAGAATAACCGAAAAGTTCAATAACATTCCTTTATCAGCGGCGCTCGATTTAATAACAAAAAAGTACGGGGTAAAAATAGCTTTCGACAATGCTGTTGTTGAGGGAGTTTTTGTTAGTGCTAATATTAAGAAGGATTTGCCAGGGCAGGCAATAGAGAAACTTCTCTCAAACACAGGTTTGGATGTTGTTAAAATTAACGATGTTTTTATACTTAAAAAAAAGGCGCTAATTGAACCTGTGGCTGAAAAGCCTAAGAACGTTGTGGGTATTGTTCGCGATAAAATATCGGGAGAAACTCTGCCTTATGCTAATGTTAAAGTTTTGGGGGCAAACATAGGTACATCAACAAACCCCGATGGTTTTTTTTCTATTCAAGAATCTGCGGAGGATTCAATGACCATTCGAGTTAGTTACATTGGCTTTGAGCCATTGGAAATGAAGGTTGCAAAGTTAGAATTTAATTCATCGCCTGTAATTGTTGAACTTGATAGAAATTCTATAACGCTTCCTGATGTTAAGGTTGTAAAGGAGATGTCCGAATTTATATCGGTGGGGAGTCGACCAAGTGAGTTTGTTTGGAACTCCCGAAAGGTTGGGCAAGTTTCGAGTTTATCGGGAATTGACATTGTTGCTCCTTTGCAGTTACTCCCAGGAGTAGATGGTACCGTTGAGTCTTTATCGGGACTTACCGTAAGGCATTCGCCCTCGGACAAGAACTTATTTATTTACGATGGATTTACTATATACCATATCGACCATTTTTTTGGAGCATTTACTAGTTTTAACAGTAAGGCAATCAAAGATATCCGACTAATTAGAGGAGGGTTTGATTCTCGTTGGGGTGGGCGAGCCTCCTCGGTAGTTGAGGTTACTGGGAAAACAGGAAATGAGAACAGTTTTGTGGTTGATGCCGGAGGCGACCAACTTTCTGCCGATATTGCCATGGAAGGACCAATTGGAAAAAAAACAACATTTGTACTGGCTGCCCGCAGGTCGTTTACCGATTATTACCGTTCCGACCTCTACTACAATCTTTTTGAAAGTGCAAGCTCCGACTTGTTATCATCTAAATTAAATGTTGGAGCTTTTAATACTGACCCAAGTTTGCCAGAGTTTTACTATTACGACATAAATGCAAAAATTAACTTTAAACCCACACAAAAGGATAACATATCGATAAGTGGATATCGGGGAACAGACGATTTAAACTACAAGCAACTAGAGACCAATCCTTACATAGAGGAGGATTCCTACTGGGGAAACCAAGGTGTTGGTGTACGTTGGGCTCGACAATGGAGTCCGAATTTCTATCATAATTTAACCATAGGTGCTTCTGATTATAACCTTTTTTACTACCATAACGATAGTACGCTTCGCAAAAGGCAATATTCAACTTTGCGCGACACTATTTTGAAGGATTACAAAATTGACAATGGTTTGTCGGATATATCCATTAATTTATCGGGACACCTAAAGTTAGGACAGTACAATACGCTTGAAGGTGGATTTCACGGAAATATGGTTGATATTGATTCCTATGAGTCCTATGTGCAAGCAACCAATGGAAGTAAAGCAATTGATACTGTTAGAACAACTAATTTTTACTCCGAGACTTTTACGGGATGGATTCAGAATACAATTTCCATTGATAATCTTAAAGCGTTTACCTTTGGTTTTCGTGCTAGTCACCATAATCTTACATCGAATTTTTATTTTGAACCAAGGTTTCAGTTGATGATTAATCCTTCGGAGAAGTTAACGCTTAAATTTGCTGCAGGGCAGTATAATCAGTATGTAAATAGGGTTCTTCAGTTTGGGTCTAGCTATAAAAACATTTGGACAGCTTCGGATGGCGACCGCTTCCCAGTTGTTAAATCCAAACATTTTATTGCTGGGTTTAGCTGGAAAGGTGGCAATGGGCTTATTCTTGATTTGGAGGGCTATGCAAAGAAAACTGATGGTATATCGTATTTGCAAAGTTCGGTTCGAAGGACCAGTGGGAATAAGGTAACAATGGTTTCAAAACTTTATACTGTTGATACGCGTGCGTTTGGGGTTGATATACTTGTAAAGAAAAGCTGGAGCGATGCTGAGTTTTGGATTGCGTACTCGCTGAGTAAAACCTTTAACCAGTCCGACAACTTAAATGGAGGCGACGAATACAGTTCCCTCGACGACCACCTGCATGAACTAAAATTAGTTGGTGTTTACAGTGTTGGCCGATGGCGATTTACTGCTAATTGGATTTACGGCTCACCCAAACCGTGGGATGAGTTAACACTTAGTTCTACATTGCAAATTTCGCCAGATTACGAAAAAAACTCATCGCGTTTAGTTCCATACCACAGGCTCGATGCAGGAATAACCTATACTCAAAAGATTTTGCAATCCGAATTGCAAATAGGTGTAAAAGGTTTCAACATCTATAATAGGAATAACCTCCTATCTAAGCCATACTCGCTGTCCGACACACCTATTCAAGACTATTTGCAGGGCGACCCTGTTATTGTTTTTACAGATTACTACGGACTGGGCTTTACACCTACACTTTTCTTCAACCTGAAGTTTTAAAAACTCTTTCCAGCGTAAATTATTGTTGATTTAATCGATTCTGTCGTCGGCTTTTTCTATCTCTATCATCCTGTCAACTATTTTTTTAAAAAAATAATTTTTTGGTAGGGTGTTTTAGATAGGTGTTGTATTAATAGTAAAGCAAATCAAAATGCGTAGGGAAAATCAAAATATAGATAATCGAAACAGGCTTACTCCCGAGGCTTTTGAACTTGAAATGGGCACATTAAGAGTTCCTGATGGTAAATCGAAGGAACAAATTTGGCAAGCGGTCTTTGAAAAAATAAATAGCGAGAAACAGGTTCAAATAATACCCTTAGTATCAACCTTTTTAAGAATTGCAGCATCTATTCTACTTGTTTTAGGCATTTCGTTGTTGGTATTCCTTTTTGCTATGGGAAACGTTACAGTAATTGTTCCACGCGGGAATCAAGTAGTACACTTTCTCCCCGATAGTAGTGAGGTCATTATTAATGCGGAATCGGAGTTGTCGTATAATAGAAATAGATGGTTTTTGAACCGAAACGTTAACCTAAGCGGCGAGGCAATGTTTAGGGTAATAAAAGGAAGTAGGTTTCAGGTAGAAACGTCTTCGGCTAAAACCTCCGTGCTAGGAACAGTTTTCAATGTTTATGCCCGAAAAGGGATTACCGCCGTAAACTGTATTGAGGGTAGGGTTAAGGTGGTTTCCAACAAAAGCAAGCAGGAGGTTATTCTTAACATGGGCGATGAAACTAAAACAAAAGGAGGAGAAATGGAGCGGTCAATAAAAGTAAACTATAGCAACCAGCGGGTTGCTTGGACTCAGGGCGATTTTTACTTCAGCAATACACCTATTAATAATGTTATTGAAGAGCTAGAGCGCCAGTTTGATGTGGACATATTTATTGATGGTGACACAAACCGATTCTACACGGGCTATTTCAGCAATAACAATTTAAACAACGCATTAGAATTGGTTTGCTTGCCAATGAATTTAAACTGGCAAGTTAACGGGAATATGATAATCCTTAAGGAAAATAGATAAGTATCAGTTTAATAAAATGTTTAACTTAAATCTTACAGCTATGAAACGTACAAGTTTAATTTTTGCAACAAGCCTAATGTTAATGGCAACTATCAGTTTAACTTCTTGTCAAAAGGACGAAGAAACAGACCCTATTGTAAGTACAATGCAGCAGGACGATGAGGCAACCGCTTACTATGATGATGTATTAACCGAAGTTGACGAATTAACAATGAAATCAGATGACGCAAAGTCGATGGATTACGCAGTGCTTAACACTGAGGGACAGGGTACCCGTACTCGTAAAACATCTTGGGATGGCGACTGGAGGGTTGATACTATTACATACTCCAATTTTGTTAATGGAAATGCACGGTTCGAAAAGGTAAAGAATGGCCAAATTGTTATTAGAACGCTTGGAAATCCTTTAGCGGAAAGTTTTGAACGTAATGTAACCTTTGTTAATTTCACAATTAATGGCAATTTGATTGAAGGTGAAAAGAATATTACCAAAACCGCAAATTATACCTATACTATTACCTTGCAGGATGGTAAAATAACTTTTACAGATGGTACTACCTATACCAGAACATTCACAAGGACTCGTACTTGGGTTGCAGGTTTTGATACCCCTTACTATATCTGGGACGATATTCATACCGTTGAGGGAACTGCAACTGGAATTAACAGGAATGGATATGCCTATACGCATCAAATTACTAATGCTTTAATGATTAAACTGAGCTGCCGCTGGATTGTTGAGGGTACAATTGAATTAACCGTAGGCGATAAATCTGCAACATTTGATTATGGTAACGGCGAGTGCGATAATATTGCTACTGTTACAGTAAATGGAAAAACCTACGAAGTAAAGTTAAGGGGTGGAAAGTAGTTATTTAATTGGGTGTATTAAATTAAGAGGTACGTTAGTGCCTCTTTTTTTATATAGATTGATAAAAAACAACAAAAATTTATATGTAGATATATTAATATGTATTATTTTTGCAGTATCAAATTAATACTAAACGAACAATATGCATACTATCATTGTTGAAGAATCAAAATGTCCTCAGAATCATCCATGCCCAGTTGTTCGCTATTGCCCAACAGGGGCAATAAAGCAGAAAAGTTGGAATTCTGCTCCAGAGATTGATAAGGAAAACTGCTTGAACTGCGGACGTTGTGTGAATTTTTGTGGTTATGGTGCCTTTCAGTATAAGGCCAATGATTAAATGTAACGAATAACGTTTCTGGGTTATCACCGTGTCATTGGCTATATTTGTGGCACGGTGATTTTTAAAAAAGACTAACGAAAAAACAAGAATATGAAAAAACTAATTGTAACTCTTCCGATTTTTTTACTTATGGTGATATCGTTGGAGGCTTGTAATGGCAATAGTTCCGCTAAAGGTAAGCCCGAAGGAGAACCTGTTGTTGCAAAGGTTGAGTCATCAGCTCCAAATGGAGTTGCCATGAGCATAACTCGCGAGCAGTTCTTAACTAAAATAATGGATTACACTAAGGGTGGTGATAATATGAAGTATTTGGGCGATAAGCCCGCAATTGTTGATTTTTGGGCAGCATGGTGCGGTCCTTGCAGAATTGCTTCTCCAATTTTGGATGAGCTCGCTAAAGAGTATGCTGGTAAAATTTACGTTTATAAAGTTGACACTCAGAAAGAGCAACAAATTTCGTCTGAAATAGGGATTCAAAGTATTCCAACATTTTTGTTCTTTCCTATGGAGGGTAAGCCTTTTATAACATCAGGAATTGCCCGCACACCAGAGGAAACAAAGAAAATGTTTAAGGAGATAATTGATAATCAGTTATTAAAGTCAAGATAATACATTGATTGTCAGGTGTATGAATTAATATCAATCCGTCATAATTGATTATTAAATGTTGATTCGTTTGCTCGTTTCAACAGAAAATTCCGAGTTTTCGCTCGGAATTTTTATTTATTGCACTATCTATTTCTAATGTTTCTTAAGTTCATCTAAGGTGTATATCTTGCTGAATTCGCAGTCTGGAAGCACAATGTACTCGTAGCGTTGATTGCGAAGTTGAGGTTCAAACCCAGCATCAACTATGGATTTTTGAATGCCGTATGCGTCCATTTTATTTTTCGCCCCTGCCGATGAAACTACGTTTTCCTCAATCATAATTGAGCCAAAATCGTTGGCGCCAGCATGCAGGCATACCTGAGCTGTATCTATACCAACCGTTAACCAGGATGCTTGAATATTTTTGATATTATTGAGCATAATTCGGCAAATGGCTATGGTGCGAATGTACTCCTCGGCCGAAACTTTACTGATAACACCCTCGCCTTCAAGTTTTGTCCCCTTATCCTGGAATGTCCAAACTATAAAGTTTAGAAACCCAGGAACATCGTCAGGTTTGCGTGCCTGAAGTTCTCGAAGTTTAATTAAGTGTTCCAGACGCTCTTCGAAGGTCTCAATATGGCCTATCATCATTGTGGCCGATGTAATCATACCCAATTTATGCGCCTCGTGCATAACATCTAACCAAGCTTGGCTATCGGGTTTGCCAGGTGATATGGATTTACGGACTCTATCTACCAAAATTTCAGCACCAGCGCCGGGTAAGCTATCAAGGCCAGCCTCAATAAGCGCTTCCAGAACATCGCCGTAACTCATTCGCTCCTTTTTGGTAATGAATGCCACTTCGGGAGGTCCAAGTGCGTGTAATTTAATATTTGGAAACTCGCCTTTTAACTCGTTAAAAAGGTTACAGTAGTATTCTAGCCCAAGTTTTGGATGCATGCCTCCCTGCAATAGCAGCTGGTCGCCGCCGTATCGTTCCAACTCTTCAATCTTTATGCGGTACTCGTCGATTGAAGTTATGAATGCATTGTCGGAGCTGATTTTGCAATGAAAATTGCAAAATTTACAACCCGAAACGCATACATTGGTAATATTCACATTTCTGTCAATCTGCCAAGTTACCTTATTTGAGGGGATGTGTTTTTTACGGAGTTCTCCCCCTATAAAAATCAAATCTTGTGTTGGTGCATTTTTGTAAAGAAACAATCCTTCATCCAGCGATAGTGACTCAAGATTTAATGCCTTTGTGTATAGTTGATTTAAATTCATGAAATACTTTTTACTCAGCAAAAGTATCAAATATTTATTAGTACCTGTTGTTCGTTTTCGACTTAAAGTAATTTAAATAAGTTGATACTCTCTGTTAAAACAGATAGAATTCAACTTAGTTCAGGTATCAGATACTTTTGGATTGGCAATTAGCAGAATGATTAGAACCAAAAGCCTTAGTAAATACTTAAGGGTGCTCTATAATTCATTCAACTTAAATGTATTTCCATCGTTAAGATTTCCAGATTTAATTCCTTTGTAAAGCCAACTCTTTCGTTGTTCCGAGGTTCCGTGCTGAAAAGAGTCGGGGGTAACATATCCTCGAGTTTTCTTTTGAATAGTGTCGTCGCCCACCGCCGATGCAGCATTTAGCGCCTCATCCAAATCACCTTCTTCAAGGAAGTTTTTCATTTTTTGAGCATGATGCACCCATACACCGGCAAGAAAATCGGCTTGGAGTTCAAGTTTTACTGTCATTTTATTGGCTTCAGCCTCGCTAACACCTGATGAATAGTATTGATTAACCTTACTAATGGTGCCTAGTAAGTTCTGAACGTGATGTCCTACTTCGTGGGCAATAATATATGCTGTGGCAAAATCGCCATTAGCGCCGAGTTTGTTTTGCAATTGCTCCAAATAGTCTAAATCAATGTATACTTTTTCGTCGCCTGGGCAGTAAAAAGGACCAGTAGCGTCTTGAGCGTATCCGCATGCAGAGCTTACACTACCCCGGAATAGCACAAGCTTTGGTTCCCTGTATGTTTTGCCCATACTGGCAAATATCTTATTCCATACATCTTCCGTATCTGCTAAAATAACGGCAACAAACTGCCCCATTTCTTCGTCATGTTCCGTAAGCGGAGTTTCGGTTACATCCATGTTTTGCACATCACCTTGCATGTTGAGTACCTGCAAGGGATCGCCACCTAAAAAGTAAACTATAGCGGCAAGAATCAAGGTGCCAATAATACCACCCTTAAAGCCAATTGCGCGACGGCCACCTGACTTCCTGAGATCTTCTACATTGTTACTTTGTCTTCGTCCTTTCCAGAGCATATTTTTAGTTTTTAAATTTTTTATTGATGCAATTTAAGTTTTTTTTGATAACGAAATACACTTTGCACTTTACAAAAAACTATACCGTATCGAGTTTATTGGGTTTCTTCGGGCATATTTGTTGTTGACAAAAGAAAATTACAGATGTATCATTTCTTTGCCCTCTTTTTTTTACTTTTGTACATTTAACCTAAACTAATCTGAACAGATTATTATGAGCGACGAAAGAATTAGGGTTGGTATAACCCAAGGCGATATAAATGGTATTGGATACGAGGTGATTATAAAAACGCTTATGGATCCTAGGGTTGAGGAGTTTTGTACTCCAATTGTTTATGGTTCGCCGAAGGTTGCTGCATACCATCGCAAAGCCCTAAATGTAGAAAACTTTTCTTTCAACCAGATTAAGGATGCTGATGAAGCAACTGCGCGTAAGGCTTATATTATCAACTGTATGGATGATAATGTGAGGGTTGAGTTAGGAAAATCTACTGAGTACGGTGGTCAAGGGTCAATCCTTGCATTACAGGCTGCTATTGCTGATATTAAAGCAGGTAAAATAGATGTACTGGTTACAGCGCCTATAAATAAGTATAACATCCAAAGTCCTGATTTTAAGTTTCCAGGACACACAGAATTTTTAGCAAGTGCATTCAATACTCAGGAAGTGTTAATGCTACTTGTAAGCGAAACCATGAAGGTTGGTGTAGTTACTGGTCACGTTCCGCTATCGCAGGTTCCTTCGTTAATTACCAAGGAGGCAATCCTTAAGAAGTTGAGACTTTTAAACAAATCGATGATTGAGGATTTTGGCATACGTAGGCCAAGAATTGCTGTTATGGGGTTGAATCCGCACGCTGGCGACCAGGGTGTAATTGGTTTGGAGGAGCGTGATATTATTATACCTGCATTAACTCAAGCAAACGAGGAGGGTATTGTTGCAATGGGACCTTATCCCTCAGATGGTTTCTTTGGCTCGGATAGCTTCACCAAGTTTGATGCAATTCTGGCAATGTACCATGACCAAGGGTTAGCTCCTTTTAAAGTTGTAAACTTTGACTCTGGAGTGAACTTTACATCGGGCTTGCCAATAATTCGCACATCGCCCGACCATGGTACTGCCTACGATTTAGCAGGAAAGAACGAGGCTAACCCCAACTCTTTCCGTCAGGCATTATACTTGGCTGTGGATTTATTCAAGAATAGGCAATACCACAAGGAGTTGACCGCCAATCCACTAAGATCCGTTGACCCAGAAAAGATATAGTTATTGTATATCATAGATTGAAGTTTTCCGGTTGAACAAAATCCAGCCCAGATATGTACGAATATATAGTTGGAACGCTCGAAGAAATAACCCCAACCCATGCAATTGTCGATAATAGTGGAGTAGGATACTTTGTAAGTATATCGCTCCAAACATATACAGCAATAGATGGAAGGAAGGATGCTAAACTATTTCTGCATCAAGTGGTAAGGGAGGATGCTCATCTGCTGTATGGGTTTGCATCAGTACAGGAACGTGAACTGTTCCGTTTATTAATAAGCGTATCGGGTGTTGGTGCAAATACTGCAAGGTTAATACTTTCATCACTTTCCGTGGCAGAAGTACAGGCCGCAATATCAACAGAAAATATCAACATAATAAAGCAAGTAAAAGGGATTGGCTTAAAAACAGCTCAGCGGATTATTGTTGATTTGAAGGATAAAGTGGCGGGAGTTGATATTTCATCAGCACAAATATATAGCTCCGCAAACAATACAACTAAGCAAGAAGCGTTATCAGCATTGGTAATGTTAGGTTTTGCAAAAGCGGCCGCAGATAAAGCGCTCGATCAAATTATTAAAACAGAGGGCAATTTAACTGTTGAAGGGCTTATTAAATCAGCATTGAAAAGATTATAGATTTATTTAGAGTTACTAAGATTGGATTTGGTTAAGGTTTACTATAAAAAATACTTTCATTTAGGATTACTATCCTTAGTTTTTCTATTGGTTTCTTATGTATCTAGCGGACAGGATCAGGATACATCAAGGCTACCTTTACCCATTCCTCAAAAAGATAATTTTAGCAAGGAGAAGGGGTATTCCCCACTTTTTCTTAATAATCCCTCTAACATTAAAGAAGAGGTGATATACGATCCTGCAACTCAGCAGTATACCGTTTACGAGAAGGTTGGAACATACAACATTGCTTTACCCAAAGTAATGAGTGTAGAGGAGTATCGCCGATACCGAGTTGAGCGTGGAATGCGAGAGTACTGGAAGCAAAAGCAAACAGGAGAAACTTCAGGTAAAGGCGATGGCATTCTTCCAAAAATTCAGGTTAATTGGGAAACTTTCGACAGAGTGTTTGGTAGCAATACCATTGAAATCATTCCGCAGGGAAGTGCTGAGTTAGTTTTTGGAATTACAGCTTCAAAAACAGAAAATCCATTACTAATTAAGGAACAGCAAAAGAATATTGCGTTCGATTTTCAGTCCAAAATTCAGATGAATGTGACTGGGAAAATTGGTGAAAAGTTAAAGATGGAGGTTAACTATAACACAGAGGCAACTTTTGATTTTGAGAATAATGTCAAGGTGGAGTATAATGGGTTTGAGGATGAGATTATTCAAAAGATTGAGGCTGGAAATGTCTCTCTACCATTACCTGGTACTTTAATTACGGGCAGTCAGAGTTTATTTGGTTTTAAAACCCAGTTGAAATTTGGCAAATTAAATGTTACAAGTGTTGTTTCCAAACAGAATGGACAAACACAGGTAATTCAGGTTAAGGGAGGTGCGCAGATTCGCGATTACGAGATAAAAGCCGATGAGTATGATGCTAACAGACATTTTTTCCTTTCACACTATTTCAGAGAGCGTTACAATGAGGCATTAAAGTATTTGCCTGTTATTAATTCCCGAATCACTATTACAAAAATAGAGGTTTGGATAACTAATAAGCAGGCTAATTTTGAGAATGCCCGTAATATTCTTGCATTTACAGACTTGGGCGAAACCGATAAATATATATATGCCTCAGATATTGTTAATCCAACCGGCACTGGCCCTGCCGATAATGATAGGAACGATCTCTACCAACAGATGACTACAACTTACTCAGGAATAAGGGATGTTTCTGAAATTAACACGATACTTTCTCCTCTTATAAATTTGGGTTTTAGAGGAGGCCGAGATTATGAAAAGGTGGAGTATGCTCGCAAGTTATCTACCAATGAGTTTAAATTGAATGAAAAGTTGGGATATATATCGCTGAACTCAGCTCTTTATAACGACGAGGTGCTTGCAGTAGCATTTGAGTACACTGTAGATGGGCAGACCTACAAAGTTGGAGAGTTCTCTACCGATGGGGTGTCTGCTCCCCAAACATTAATTCTCAAGCTCCTTAAGGGTACAAACCTATCGCCTAAGTTACCAACCTGGGATTTGATGATGAAGAATATCTACTCCCTAAACGCATACTCAATTAGTCGCAACCAGTTTAGGCTCGATATACTATATCAGAACGATGCCACAGGAACCCCTGTTAATTACATAGATGAAGGTGCTATTGCCAAGGTTGCCCTTCTTAAGGTATTAAGCCTCGACAATTTAAAATCGAACAAGGATGTCGGCTCCGATGGTGTGTTCGATTTTATGACCGATACTACCATTATTGAATCGAGCGGGAAAATTCTTTTTCCTGTACTTGAACCATTTGGTGCCGATTTAGCTGAGAGAATTGGCGACCCAATTGTTGCTTCGAAGTATGTTTACCAAGAGTTATACGACTCAACATTGACTAAGGCTCGGCAGATTGCCGAAAAGAATAAGTTCATACTTAAGGGTTCATACCAATCGTCCGGAGGATCTGAAATATTCCTGAATGCCATGAACATCCCCAAAGGATCAGTTGTGGTAACCGCTGGGGGGATACCTTTGGTTGAGGATACGCAGTTCATTGTGGATTATAACCTAGGAACAGTTCGGATAACCGACCTAGGATTGCTTGAATCTGGTAGTACCATTACTGTTTCAGTTGAGAGTAATGCTCTTTTTAGTATGCAAACAAAATCCTTAGTAGGGTCTCATTTCGACTATAAAATTTCCGATAACTTTAATGTTGGCGCAACAATTCTGAACTTAACTGAACGACCTTTAACATCGAAGGTGAGTTTTGGGAATGAGGCAGTATCCAATACTATCTGGGGATTTAACACTTCGTATCAAACCGAGTCGAAGTTCTTAACCAAGATGGTTGACTGGCTTCCTTTCATTGAAACGAAGGAAAAATCAACCATAACATTCGATGCTGAGTTTGCTCATTTCATTCCTGGACATTCAAGAGCCATAGGAAAAGCCGGCACAGTGTACTTAGATGACTTTGAGGGAAGTAATTCGAGTATTCCAATGGTTGCATTTAGTGATTGGAGACTAGCGAGTACTCCTCAAGGACAGCCAGTTCTGTTTCCTGAAGCCTCACTTAATAACGATTTGCGTCATGGTTTCAATAGAGCGCGATTAGCATGGTATTACATTCAGCCCTTATTCTTACGTAATGAAGGATCGGCACCTTCCTATATCAGAAATAGTGATAAATATCAGGGAAGCCATTGGGTACGTGAAATATATGAAAAGGAATTGTTTCCTAATAAAAATACGCCCCAGGGTCAGCCTACCAATATTACTGTGCTAAATATGGCATTCTATCCCGATGAGCGAGGTCCGTATAACTTCGATACTCAAAATGTTGATGCGGATGGAAAGTTACTAAATCCAGAAAACAGATGGGGTGGGGTTATGCGTGGATTAGGAACAACAGATTTTGAAACATCCAACATTGAGTATATTGAGTTTTGGCTGATGGATCCCTTCGTTTACGACTCTACCATGCAGGGTGGTGATTTCTTCATCAATTTGGGCGATATATCAGAGGATGTCTTGCGTGACGGGAGGAAGTCGTTTGAGAGTGGATTGCCAACCTCCTCGGCAATGGAAAAAATTGATTCAACAGTGTGGGGTCGAGTTTCAAAAAAACAATACCTAATCAATGCGTTTGAGAACGATCCTCCAAGTAAGAGGCGGTACCAAGATATAGGATTGGATGGCTTGTCAGGAGAGGATTTGGATGGAGATGGGATTCCGGACGAATTATCTTTTTTCCAAACTTACGTTAACGAATTACGGGCAAGGGTTACTAATGATGAAGTTGCGAATGCATTTGAGAACGACCCCTCAAGCGATGATTATAAGCACTATCTCGATAATGAATTTGATCAGAAGCGAGCCGATATTCTGGATAGGTATAAATTCTTCAACAATACCGAAAATAACTCCCCAACAGCAACTACTTCAAGTTCTGGGCAAAGTTACTCAAATCCAGATGTTGAAGAGTTCGGCAATGATATCACGATGAATGAGAATGAATCGTATTACCAGTACAGATTATCGATTCGTCCGCAGGATATGAGGGTAGGAAGTAACTATATCACAAATGTTATAGTTGGGGAAAAGGATAAAATTAAAAACAAGGCAGTAAAGTGGTATCAGTTTAAAGTTCCCGTTGCAGAATACGAAAGGGCAATTGGCGGGATAGACGATTTTAAGTCTATCCGTTTTATGCGTATGTTCCTTCGAGGATTTACAGATACCCTTATTTTGCGTTTTGCAACCCTAGAGCTTGTTAGAGGAGAGTGGCGAAAGTATAATTATGCCTTAATTCAAGGTCAGGAGGGGCTTCCTTCGTCCGATTTACCCAATGGCTCCTTAGCCATTTCTGCTGTAAACATTGAGGAAAACAACAGAAGAACACCTGTAAATTACATTCTTCCTCCAGGTGTTGATCGGGCTATTGATCCTAGTCAACCTCAGGC
This sequence comes from Bacteroidota bacterium, assembly GCA_029560875.1. Classification (GTDB taxonomy): domain Bacteria; phylum Bacteroidota; class Bacteroidia; order Bacteroidales; family Tenuifilaceae; genus SB25. Next base: position 43,067 of record JAKQKB010000202.1, read on the forward strand.
TACCGAGTTAAATGAGCAATCAATAGAGCTTAGAGTTGACAATTTAGCAGATGGCGATGCTCGAGCAGTGTTCAAGAATATGAATGTGGACATTAGGCAGTACAAGCGTCTTAAAATAGATGTTCATGCCGAGATGATTGAAGGTCAAGTTCTTTATGATGATGAGGTAACTGCTTTTATTAGGCTCGGGACGGATTATACCAACAATTACTATGAATACGAAGTTCCTCTTAAATTGACTCCACATATAGCCGGTCGTTTTTACAATAATAGTAGTGATGATGACCGAAAGATTGTATGGCCAAGGGAGAACTTGATCGATATTGATCTAGAGAGCCTTGTGGATGTTAAAATTGCAAGGAATAATGACATGAATAAAACGGGATCGCACGTTAATCTTAGCACAATCTACACTGTTTTGAACGGAACTAGGAGAATGAAAGTTACAGGAAATCCTAATCTTAGCAATGTTAAGGTTGTTATGCTAGGCATTAGAAATCCTGCTCGCGCCGATAATCCCAATGACGATGGATACCAAAAGTCTGTTATTGTATGGTTCAACGAGTTCCGTTTAACTAACTTCAACGATCAAGGAGGCTGGGCTGCAAATGCACGCCTTGCTGCAAAACTTGCAGATTTAGGTTCGGTGACTCTTGCTGGAAGTACCTATACACCTGGGTTTGGATCAATTGAAAAGAAAGTGAATGAACGTAGCAAAGAGCATCATTATGAGTATGATGTTAGCACATCCATTGAGTTAGGCCGGTTTTTCCCTGAGAAGTCAGGCGTAAAAATCCCTATGTATGCTGGTTATAGCGAGTCGTTCTCTAATCCTCAATACAATCCGCTCGATCCTGATGTAACAATGCGGGAAACCTTGCGTAATGCAACTTCGTCGGAGAGCGATTCAATTAAGAAATTGGTACAAGACTACTCAAGAAGAAGAAGCATTAATTTTACCAATGTTAAAATTGATAAACAAACGGAGAATCCTCATTTTTGGAACATCTCTAATTTTGCCTTAAGTTACTCTTACAGCGAATTATTCTCAAGAAATATAAATATCAATCACAAGATTCAACGTAATGTTAGGGGAGCTTTAACTTATAACTTCAACAAGCAAACAAAATACATAACACCCTTCAAAAGTGTTACCTGGATGAATTCTGGGTATTTGAGGATTATTAAGGATTTCAATTTCTCATTGGCTCCTTCTCAGGTATCATTCCGAACAGATCTAGATCGTTCTTACTATGAGCAGCAGTTCCGAAACATCAAAAATCCAAATGAGATAATGCTTCCAACCTATTCAAAGAATTTTTATTGGAACCGAAATTATTCTTTGAACTGGGATATAGCACAATCCCTTAAGTTCGATTTTACCGCAAGTAATATTGCACAGATTGACGAACCTGAGGGTATGGTTGATAGGAAGCGAGATCCGAAGAGCTATGAGCATTGGAAGGATTCTGTTTGGAGTAATATTGTAAGGATGGGTCGAAATACGATGTATAATCACCAGTTAAACTTAACCTATACCTTGCCTATCAATAAAATTCCTTTGCTTGATTGGACTTCTACAACTGCGCGCTATTCGGGGATGTACAAGTGGGAGGCTGGAGCTCGGATGGCGGATACATCAATCTTTGACCCGGGTAATACAATTCAAAACTCCAACACCATTCAGTTGAACGGACAGCTGAACATGACAAATCTGTTCAACAAGTCCGCATACTTAAAGTCAATAAATCAAAAATTTGACCAAAAAGCGCGGGGTGCTGCACCTAAAACCAGAACAGTTAAGTATGAACAGGAGGGGGTTAATCTACGTCCAAACATAGCAAAATCTATAACGCATAAGTTAAAAGCCGAGAAGGTCACGGTGAAGGTTTACAACGACAAAGGGACGGAAATAAAAGTGACTACTGACATTAAAACCGACCAACGATTAACCATTAAAACCGATCAGGAGTACAAGAATTGTAGAGTAGTAGTGGAAGGAAAAGTGCCAGAGAAAACAAGTCCGTTAAGATTTATTGCCGAGGGTTCTCTCCGCTTACTTATGAGCGTTAAGAGTCTTTCGCTTTCCTATGCTGAAACCAATGGGACATTCCTGCCAGGGTATAAGTCTGGTACAAGATTTCTGGGGACCGATAGCTATGGTGGTTATACCGCTCCTGGTTGGGAGTTTGTGGCTGGTATGCAGGATCCCGATTTTGCATGGAGAGCCGCTCAGAATGGCTGGCTAACACGCGATACTAGTTTTAACACTCCTACGGTGTTTACCCATAGCGAAAACCTTAACTTCCGAAGTACCATTGAGCCTATCCCATCTTTTAGAATTGAATTAACTGCCAATCGAGTGTTTACTAAAAATAGGAGTGAAACCTATAGGGCCGACTTAGCCGGAAACTACACTTCATTAAATCCGGGAACAAACGGAAGTTTTAGTATTAGCGTAATATCATTAGGAACTGCTTTTGAGGGCAGAAACAGAGCCGATTATTCAAAAGCTTTTGAGCAGTTTAAAAAGAATAGGATTATTATAGCGGATAGGCTAAGTAACACAAGGATTGCAAATCCTGGTCTAGGGTATGATCCTGAGGCTGATGATCCAATAACAGGATTTCCTATTGGCTATGGGCCCCTCTCGCAGGATGTTCTTAGGGCATCTTTCCTAGCTGCATATACAAATACTCCAGCAAGCAAAGTTAGCTTAAAGGATTTTCCGTTAATTCCAATGCCCAATTGGCAAGTTACTTACGATGGTTTGTCCAAAATAAAGCCTTTCAAAAACTACTTTAAAGCATTCACGCTTACTCATGGTTACCGCTCGGTTTACACAATAGGATCGTACGCAACAAATTTGTCCTACCAAGAGGATGTGGATGGTTTTAGCTATGCAAGAAACCTTTCGGGCGATTTCTATCCAGAACGTGAAATTACCAACGTTTCAATTAACGAGCAATTTTCCCCATTACTTGGTGTTGATGTGGGCTGGCAAAATAACTTAACCACAAGGTTGGAGGTTAAAACAAGTCGTTCGTTGGCAATGAGTTTTTCAAACAACCAACTCACTGAGATTTATGGTAACGAATATATTATTGGGGCTGGCTATCGTTTCGAAAATTTACCATTGATCTTTGAGTCAGAGTCAGGAGATAAAAAGGCGCTGAAGAGTGATCTGAGAATTACTCTTGATTTCTCGGTTAGAGAGAATACTACTGTTCTCCGACAGATTGTTGAGGATACAAATGAGACAATTGCAGGGCAGATTGTAAGTACCATAAAATCAACAGCGGACTATAGAATAAGTGACCAGGTAACTATTCGTTTATTTTTCGATAGAGTTGTAAACTCTCCTAAAGTTTCAAGATCATACAGAACTACCAATACCAGTTTTGGGTTTAGCGTACGTTTTGAGTTGGTTAAGTAGATGGAGTTGTTCTAAAACACATCAAGTTTTTTTAAAAATAGCTTTGGGTTGATAATACCAATCCTAAAAATGCGTACTTTTGAAAATCAATACCAAACTAAAATATTAACTGATAAAAGATTATAATCATGAATGTTCCAGCAAATTTAAAGTACACAAAGGATCACGAGTGGATTAAAGTTGATGGCGATGTGGCAACTATTGGTGTTACCGACTTTGCACAATCTCAACTTGGCGACATCGTTTTCATTGAAATTGAAACTGTTGGCGAAACTCTTGCTAAAGAGGAGGTTTTTGGTACTATTGAGGCCGTTAAAACTGTATCGGATATGTTTATGCCAGTTGCAGGTGAGGTTCTTGAAGTTAACCCAAAAATTACCGAGCAGCCCGATGTTGTCAACAAAGATCCCTATGGCGATGGTTGGATGATTAAAGTTAAAATTTCTAATCCTGCTGAGCTTAACGAGTTACTTTCTCCAGAACAATACAAAGGAACAATTAACGAATAGTAAAGAACCCGCTTCTGCGGGTTTTTTCTTTTACATTATTCCTTTTTTATGGCATTCCAGCCTTGAGCTGTTAATTTTATTTCATCCTCCGATGGTGTAACAAGGTATGCTCCCTTGGTGGCTTCGGTTATATGACCAATAATTGAGACTCCTTTTATTTGAGCAATTGCTTCAAGGTTTGATATTGGAACTGTGAAGAGCAGTTCATAGTCCTCACCGCCATTCAGAGCCGCAATGCTTGGTTCTATGCCAAGTTCTTCGGCCATTTTTGAGGTTTGTTCATCAATGGGTATTTTCTCAAGGTAAACCCTGCAACCCTTATCGGAATTTTTGCAGATATGGAGTAGTTCCGACGATAATCCGTCCGAAATATCAATCATCGATGTTGGTTTTACACCCTTCTCTTTAAGTTCATCTATTACGTTTTTGCGGGCTTCGGGTTTAAGTATTCGTTCAAGAATGTAATCGTACTCTTTAAGTTGGGGTTTTGCTGTACCGTTATTTTCAAAAACCTTTTTTTCGCGTTCCAAGAGTTGAAGTCCCATATAGGCAGCACCCAGGTTGCCTGTTACGCATATTAAATCGTTTACTTGGGCTCCGTTGCGGTATACAATGTCGGACTCGTTGACCTCGCCTATGGCTGTTACGCTTATTGTAAGACCAGTGTACGACGAGGATGTGTCACCTCCCACTAAATCAACATTATACCTTTCGCATGCCAGTTTTATGCCTGCATAAAGTTCTTCCAAATCCTCCACGCAAAACCTTTTAGATATTCCTAGCGAAACGGTTATTTGGGTGGGTATAGCATTCATTGCGTAAACATCGCTGAGGTTTACTATAACAGCTTTGTAGCCAAGATGCTTCAGCGGAAAATATGTTAGGTCGAAATGGATTCCCTCTAGGAGTAAATCTGTTGTAACAACCATTTTTTTCCCCTTAGGTGATATTACAGCACAATCGTCGCCAATGCCAAAGGCTGTAGATGGATTTTTTGGTTGAAACGGCTCAGTCAATCTATCTATCAATCGGAATTCTCCCAATTCATAAAGTTCTGTTCTGCTCTGCTTGTTGCTCATCTTGGAATATTTTCTGCAAAACTACCTAAAAATGTTTACATTGAAATGTACAGTTTTCTTAAACAAGGTCAAATCCGATTAAATTCGTTACAATTTTATTTCTTCACACCTGTAAACCCTTGTCATCTTTTTGTTAGTTTTGGGACAAAATTTTTCTATTTACTTTTTTAAGATTGAAAAGATGATTCGTAGGATTTTATTGATTTTAGTCATTGTTTTACTCTCAATTATTGCAGTTGATTTATTTACAGGAACAAGCGGGGTGAACACCTCAAAGAAAGAACCCAAGTTTGTTGAAATTCCAGCCCCAATTCTAGAGTATGGCATACCAGTTGATTCTTTTAATATTGTTGAAGGACAAATTCGCTGGGGGCAAACCATTGGCAATCTTCTGAATAGTTTAAGTATCAAAAACGAGATAATCAATAAATTAGCTTTGATTGGCTCCGATACTTTTGACTCTAGAAAGGTAAAAGCTGGTAATCTGTATAAGGTTTTCTTTACAAAGGATACATCAAATACAGTTGCTTACTTGGTTTATGGCCATAGCGCAATTGATTTTTATGTTTTCGATTTCAGAGATTCGTTAAGAATTTACCCTTTCCAAAAAGAGGTAAAGGCTGTACGTAAGATTGATGAAGCTCAAATTAAATCATCGCTTTGGGAAACCATGAAAACATCGGGGATTAACCCTGTGTTGGCGTTGGATTTGTCCGATGTATTTGCTTGGACTGTCGATTTTTTTGGCCTTTTTCCTGGCGATAAATTTAGAGTAATGTACGATGAACTAATGATAGATAGTACCTCAATTGGCATAGGGACCATCTATGCCGCTTGGTTCGAGCATCGGGGTGAGATGAACTATGCTTTCCGTTTCGAGCAAGACTCCGTATATAGCTACTGGGACGAAAAGGGTAATTCTCTTAAGAAATCATTCTTGAAAGCCCCCCTTCGATTCTCAAGAATTTCGAGCCGGTACAGCGGTAGCAGAATGCATCCTGTACTTAAAATTTATCGCCCGCACACTGGAGTAGATTATGCTGCGCCATCAGGTACGCCTGTTGTTGCCATAGGCGATGGGGCTGTAATAGAGAAAGGATATAATCATGCTGCAGGTAATTTTGTTAAGATCCGTCATAATAGTGTATATACAACTGGTTACAACCACCTTTCGCGTTTCGGGAAGGGGATAGAAAAGGGAGTGCGGGTTAAGCAGGGCGATCTTATTGGTTATGTTGGCAGCACGGGTTACGCTACAGGCCCACACCTCGATCTCCGCTTTTGGATGAATGGAAAGGCTATTGACCCATTAAAGGTTAAGTCGCCACCTGTAGAGCCTATCAAACCTGAGAATATGATAAGGTTTACAATTGAGCGCGACAGTTTGCTGTCTATGCTCGATAGCACAAAAAACTTTGTTGTAGATACTTTGGCAACGAAGTAATGGTGCTAAAGTATCATTTCAGAAAAATTCATAGCTTTGCAGAATTAATTATCAGTATAATATGGTATTAATTGATACTCATTCCCATTTGTTTGCCGAGGAATTCAACTCCGATAGAGCTGATGTTCTGAAAAAGGCTGATGATGCTGGGATTAAATATCATATTATGCCTAATGTAGATTCATCCACAACAGACCAACTACTAAAAGTTTCAAAGCAACACTCTCAGTGCTTTCCTTTAATGGGGCTGCATCCTACATCGGTTAAGGCCGATTTCGAGAGGGAGATTTTGCATGTTGAGTCAATGTTTAAGGATAACAAGTTCTTTGGAATTGGCGAGATAGGCATAGATTTGTACTGGGATAAAACTCACCTTGAGCAGCAAAAAATAGCCTTTAGGCATCAGCTTAGGCTTGCAAAAAAACTGAAACTACCAGTAGTTATTCACTCAAGAAATTCGTTCGATGAAATTTTTGATGTAGTTGATAGTGAGTTAGATTCGGATTTGTGCGGAGTATTTCATTGTTTCACTGGAAGTTTGGAACAGTATCATCATATTAAGGAATACAAAACATTTAAGGTTGGTATTGGAGGTGTTGTTACCTATAAGAATGGAGGAATAGGCAATATTCTTCATGAGATTGAATTAAGTGACATTCTTTTAGAAACCGATTCCCCATACCTATCACCTGTGCCTGTGAGGGGGAGTCGAAATGAGAGTTACAACCTTATCCATATAGCAATTAAAGTTGCCGAAATTTACGGATTATCAGTTGAAGACATAGCAAAGCAAACATTTATAAACAGTCAGGAACTATTTAACTTACCAATAGAGTAATGCATAAAAACACATCTATACTTATTATATATACTGGCGGAACAATTGGAATGAAGCAAAATCCTGAAACAGGAGCATTATCGCCATTTAATTTTGAGCAGATAGAGCAGGAGGTTCCTGAGTTGCGCAAGTTTGGGTTTGACCTGCATACATACTCGTTTGAGCCACCAATCGATTCGTCAGATATCACCCCTGATTTTTGGGTGAGTTTAGCAAAGATTATTGAGCAGAACTATACTAAATATAACGGTTTTGTTATTCTTCATGGAACTGATACTATGTCGTTTACAGCATCGGCTCTTAGTTTTATGCTCGAAGGGCTTGATAAGCCTGTTGTGCTAACAGGTTCTCAACTTCCAATAGGAATGCTCCGTACCGATGGCAAGGAGAACTTAATAAGCGCAGTAGAAATTGCTGCAGCGCAGCAAAACGGCCAACCCATGGTGCCCGAGGTAACAATTTTCTTCGAGAATAGGCTTTACCGCGGAAACCGGACAACCAAGCATAATGCAGAGCACTTCAACGCTTTCCGCTCCGATAATTATCCTTTCCTTGCCGAGGCAGGAATAACCATTAAGTATAACTTCCCTTTTATTCATTACACTACAGGAAAACAAGATTTGAGAATTCACACGAAACTCGATTCAAGTATTGGTGTACTAAAGTTGTTCCCGGGAATTACTCCTGAAATTGTTAAGGCCGTTACTGAATCAAAAGGAGTAAAAGCTATTGTTATTGAAACATTTGGCTCAGGAAATGCGTTAAGTCGTCAGTGGTTTCTCGATATAATTAGCGAGGCTGTTAAAAATAATATTATAATCCTTAACGTTACTCAATGTAAGGCTGGTAGTGTTGATATGGACAAGTACGATAATGGGTTAAAGCTAAAAAATATTGGAGTTGTTAGTGGATACGATATAACTTTTGAAGCCGCAATAGCCAAGTTGATGTTTTTAATGGGTAAAGGTTTTTATGGAGAAAAACTGGCAAAAGAGTTAACAAAATCAATTAGTGGAGAAATAACCCTGCATTAGTCATTGTTTTTTTCAATATTTTTTTTGTAATTTGCGCCACGAATTTTGCGTTTTTTAACATGGAGTGAATATGGGAGAGATGGCCGAGTGGTCGAAGGCGCACGCCTGGAAAGTGTGTAGGCTCCAAAAGGGCCTCATGGGTTCGAATCCCATTCTCTCCGCATTAATTTGGATTTTTTTAAAACGATAATTAATTTTAAAACAAAACCCTTAGTAATAATTTAACGACAAACAAACTATGAAAAAGCTATTTGCATTAGTTGCAATTTTAGGAGTGCTCGGTATGGGAGCAACCTATGTATCAGCTCAGAATGAGACTGCCGCAAAAGCCGACACTGCTGCCGTTGCTCAGGCAACTACAGATCAGGCTGCTGCCACAACAGCTCCTGCTGAAGAACAATCTTTACACAAACAAATTAAAACCAAGTTCATCGAAGGTGGTCCTGGTTTTATGGCATCAATTCTTTTGACTTTAATTTTTGGTTTAGCTATTGTAATTGAGCGTATCATTTACTTAAACTTAGCAACAACCAATACTGACAAGTTATTAAAGAAGATTGAAGAAGCAATTAACACTGGAGGTATTGACGCTGCTAAAGAAGTTTGCCGAAACACTCGTGGTCCTGTTGCAAGTATTTTCTACCAAGGTCTAGATCGTTCACACGAAGGTATTGATGTAGTTGAGAAATCTATTGTTGCTTACGGATCTGTTCAAATGGGTCAATTAGAAAGCGGACTTACTTGGATTGCCCTATTCATCGCTCTTGCTCCAATGCTTGGGTTCATGGGTACTGTAATTGGTATGATTGGTGCTTTTGACGCTATTCAAGCCGCTGGTGATATCTCTCCCTCCCTTGTAGCTGGTGGTATTAAAGTTGCGCTTATTACAACCGTATTCGGTCTTATCGTAGCGATTATTCTTCAGATTTTCTACAACTATCTTCTTTCTAAGATTGACAAGATTACCAATGGTATGGAAGATGCCTCTATTAGTCTTCTTGACATCCTAGTTAAGTATAACCTTAAAAAGTAATTACAATGCAAAATAGCTCAATGTCGAAAATACTTAAGGTATTATCGTGGCTATTGATGGGTGTTTCTGTTATAATGACAGCCTTGTTCTACACAGGCAATATGTCAGAGGAGCCATTTATTATGTGGGCTTACTTACTATTTGCTGTGGCAGGATTATTGGCTCTAGTTTTTCCGGTATATTTCTTTATCAGAAACCCCAAAAATGCCGTTAAGACCTTAGCAGGATTAGCAGTTATGGGCTTGGTGTTTGTAATTGGTTATATACTTGCCGATTCAACTCCAATTTTTTCACCCACTCAGAATCCAGATTTATCAAATACTTCTGTTCTAATCCTCACAGATACAGGACTTATTGCTACTTACGTTATGTTTGGTGTGGCAATGGTTTTACTACTCTATACTGGAGTAAGAAGTGTTATTAACAAGTAGTTGAATATTCGGTTAGCCCAATTTTATGGGCTAACCCAAATAATACAATACTGAAATGGCAAGAAAAGTACCAGAAATCAATGCTAGTTCGATGGCCGACATCGCGTTCTTGCTTTTGATTTTCTTCCTGATGACCACAACTATGAATGTGGACACAGGCTTACCACGTATGCTTCCGCCTATGCCCGATCCTAGTGTTAAGCAGGACGATGTTGAGGTTAAGCAGAGAAACGTTTTTACTGTATTAATCAACAAGAGCGATAGACTACTTGTTCGTGGCGAGCCCATGGATGTTTCCTTGCTCAAGGAGAAGACAAAGGAATTTGTTATGAATCCCAATAACGATGCCAATATGTCTGAGCAAGAAGAAAAGGATGTGCCGATGATTGGAAAATTCAATGTATCTAAGGGTGTAGTTTCTCTTCAGAACGATAGAGGAACATCATATACCATGTACATGAAGGTTCAGAACGAGTTGGTTGCTGCTTACAATGAACTTCGAGAGGATTTGTCGCGAAGTAACTTTGGTAAACCTTACGATAAACTCTCAGAAGATGAGAAAGAGGCGATAGGCAAAGCAATACCTTCTCGTATATCAGAGGCTGAACCTAAAAATATTGGAGGGAAAAAGTAATGGCAAAATTTGGACGTAAAGGAAAAGATGATATGCCTGCCATATCAACTGCTTCATTGCCCGATATCGTGTTTATGCTGTTGTTCTTTTTTATGGTTAGTACAACAATGCGTGAAACCAGCCTTATGGTCTCTTCAAGGCTACCATCCGCAACTGAGGTTGCTAAACTTGAGAAGAAATCGTTAGTATCTTACATTTATGTTGGGCCCCCCATTAAAAGTTTTCAGGGTTTATATGGAACAGAGCCTCGCATTCAGCTTAATGATAGTTTTAAGAGCTTGGATGATATCCGTGACTTTATTTCATCTGAGCGCGATGCTATGAGCGAATCCGATAGACCTTTGCTTACAACATCGTTAAAAGTTGATGAGGATACTCGTATGGGTGTTGTAACTGATATTAAACAGGAACTTCGTAAGGCTAGCGCACTTAAGATTAACTATGCTGCTAAGAAAGTTGAGAAAAAGTAATTTTTCCACTTAATAAGAATAAAAAGGAGGATTTTTCCTCCTTTTTTTATTTGACTCAATTAACATTTCCTTTGGTATGGTTGTTTTATATATTATCAATCCAAACTATATTTGCATTAAACTAATTATAATGAGAATAAAACTTTTATTATCCTTCCTTGTTATCTCTGTTGTGCTGAACAGTTGTAATATTTCACAAAAGAACTATAAGGCCAAGTATGTGTTTCTATTTATAGGCGATGGAATGGGAATACAGCAAGTGAATATGGCACAGTTATATGCCGATAGTGTTCTTCGCGATCCTTTAGGTGTTGTTTTCACAAAGTTCCCCGTCACAGGTATTTCTACTACTCATGCTGCAACTCGTTATATAACCTGCTCCGCAGCAGCAGGAACAGCCCTCTCAACAGGAACTAAAACATCTATTGGGACAATTGGATTGAATGCAGATCATACCGATACCCTTTTTAGTATTGCAAAACAATTTAAGGAAGCTGGGCGGAAAGTAGCTATTCTAACCAGTGTCAGCATTGACCATGCTACACCTGCTGCTTTTTATGCACACAAGGGCTCAAGGAGCAGTTATTACGAAATAGCAAAAGATTTATTGGTTAGCAATTACGATTTTTTTGCCTCAGGCGGATTTGTAGAACCTTACGGCTCCAAGAAAGATTCTGGATCAGTCCCAATATATCAACTTGGGGCTGAAAGGGGAATTAACTTTACTCAAACATTCTCGGGCGTTGATTCGTTGTTGAATGTTAAAACAAATTCCATTGTTTACTCTGTTCCAAATCCAGCACCTAGCAGTACTTTGCTGTATGAGATTGATAGGGCAGATAGTGATATAACCCTTGAGGATATTACCAGAAAGGCTATAGAAGTAGTTGATAATCCTAATGGATTTTTCATGATGGTCGAAGGGGGAAAGATAGATTGGGCTTGCCACGATAACGATGCAGCAACGGTGATTAACGAAGTGCTTGCATTTTCTCGCTCTGTTAATGCTGCTTTCGAATTTTACAAAAAGCACCCTAATGAAACTTTAATAATTGTGACGGCTGACCATGAAACAGGCGGAATGTCCCTTGGAAACGAGGCTAATGGGTACAAGAATTTTTTAAGTATTTTGCGCAACCAAAAGATGTCGCAGGAGAAACTTCACCAAACCATTGAAAATTACCATAACGGTAACCCTAATGCAAGTTTCAATCAGGTTATGGACATAATCCAACAAAATACCGGATTATCTTTAACCGGAGGTTATGCTTTAAGCCCAGAAGAACTAGAACAGTTAAGGCAGGCTTACAACCTTTACTTTGGTGTTAAGCAAACGAATAACAGCAAAAACGAGTATAGCAAAACCGATTTATTAGTAAGAACGGCACTCTCAATTTTAAACAAAAAAGCAGGGATTGGATGGACTAGTGGAACTCATACAGGATCGCCTGTCCCAATATTTGTCATAGGGGAGGGGCAGGCGCTTTTCAATCACTTTATGGACAACACCGATATACCCAAGAATATTCTCAAATCAACAGGAATTAAAAAATAATTAGAGGGCTCAGCCCTCTTTTTTTTCGCCTAATAAGAATGTAATAAAATTTACATTTTTTTTAAATTTGACTAATGCTATTAATCAATAGGTTATTAGATGTATTTGTGACTCAAAAAAACTTTCACATTAAAAAAAAAAGTAATAAATTTACTAATCCATAAACTTTTAATATTTACATTTTATATGAGAACACGAATTTGTTTTATAGTTATTTCTGCTTTATTTTTTTCTAACATGCTATTTTCTCAAACTAATGATGGCATAAAAAAAATTTCTTCGACTTACGATAGGAGCTCAATTACCATACTATACATGCAGTTTCAGGACGAGAATCACTCTGAGGAAGTGAAAGGGAAAGTAGAGAGCTTATTTATATCAGATAAGTACTACAATAACAATCTTGGTCAAGTATTCTTTTCTGCACCATTCTCAAGAAATACTTCAGCCATTTCTGATGAGATTAAAAACTACTTAAATGAACAAACGGTTGGACGTCAGGTTATATCTAGATGGTATGCAAGGCAGAGCGATGGTGCCATGAGCATGGATTTAATTTTTGATAGGGGAATGTTTAACGCTACAGATGCAGCATTCATTAAGGCGCAATCAACAAAATTGGGCAATGCTGTTCTGCAGGATTATGGAAACAGATTAATAGAGCGAAGTTATATTTTGGTGCTCGATTACGAGAGTGTCAAAACAATGAATGAGTTGAAAATGCCTAAGATGAAAGGATGGAAGTCTACTGTAACGGGTTATCTTTTTAAAATAAACTACAATGAAGAAACCCAGAATGCTTTGTACGATAGTTGGATTTACCCCGAGGATTCTCAGAGTGTTAAGGATGAGAAAAATAAGAAGTTTGAACAAATAAACTTTTCTCTCGATTATGTTACAAAAACAACCGTTTATGCTACTGCTTCGCAAGCAGAGGGTACTAGTCAATTAGGAAGACTTCTTAAAGAGAAAAGTGAAGATGAACTTTTAACAGAGATGGTTCAAAAAGGTTACGATGAAACCTTGTACTACCTAGAAAAGAATCATGAAGATTTTATGGTAAAAACTACCATATATCAAGTAGGTCCAATTCGTGCTAAAATTGGGAAGAAAGAGGGACTTAAGTGCGATAATCGGTATTTTGCCTATGAGTATGTTTATGACGAAAAAACAAACTCATCAAAACCCAAAATGCGGGGAGTTATTCGCGCAACATCCAAAATTGTTGACAATAGACAGGTTGCAAAAGGCGACATGCCTACTTCTAAGTTTTACCAAACTGCAGGTCGACGTCTTAAAACAGGCTACCTACTTCGTCAGCAAAACGATATGGGAATTGAGGTTATTGGTGGTTATGAATTTGGAGAAGTAGGAGGCGGTTATGCTCGTCTAGATGCTCGACTAGGAAGGTATATCGGTATAAAGGCATTGTTTTTATATGTAGATGGAGGGGCAGAGATTAAAGAGTATGAATACACATACCCCAAATCTATTCTAGGAGTTGAAACTAACGATATTTTATTTTATAGATATGGAGCTGGTATCGCAAAAGGTTTTATGCTAACAAGAAATGTTGAGCTTCGTCCATACGTGGGATTTGGTCAGGAAGTGGCTACCTACAAGGATTGGGATGAAGCAGCTGGAGACTTAAAGGTTCTTTATGTAAAGGGTGGTGCAAATTTGGCACTAAATTTGAAACACAACATCCAAGTTGTTGGAGGCGCTGGGTATTTTTCTTTTGTTAGTAATGCCGAAAACGATAATGGAGACACAGAGATTGCGTGGGAAGATATATTTAAAGATCGAGGAGGTGTTACCGCAATGGCTGGATTGAAAATTATGTTCTAACTTAAATACTTACTAAAATGAAAAAAAGTGTTTATAAACTATTTCTTTTTGCGATGATCTGTGCTGTTGCATTACCTTTGGGTGCGCAGACTCGCAAGGAGCGTAAAATTCTATACAATAGCCAGTACAACTACGAGATTGAACCCGTAGGCGTTGGCCAGGATGGCACTAAAGTCTTCAAGGTTTGGGGGTACGGGAAAAAAGTAGAAGACGCAGTAATGAATGCCAAGGAAGCTGCCGTTGCTGCTTGTATATTTAAAGGTCTACCTGGGGGGCAAGGTTCTGCACCCACTCCTCCAATTTGTTCTGAACCTAACGCAGAGGTGAAGCACGAGCAGTATTTCGAAAACTTTTTTAAAGTTGGTGGAAAGTACCTTCAATTTATTGCACTAACCAATGATGGAGACCCTGCAGGTGAAGATCGTCTTAAAATTAAGAAAGGTTATAAGGTTGCCATTTATGTTCAGGTTATGTACGATGCACTTCGTAAACAACTTGAGGCCGATGGAATAGCTCGTAGGTTAGATTCTGGTTTCTAAACAAATTAAAACATTAACTATGAAAAAGATATTTTCATTTATTATTTTATCCTTAGCTGTATTATCGGCAATGGGACAAGCTAAAAAACCAACCATTATGGTTGTTCCTAGCGATCGTTATTGCATTAGCAAAGAGTTTAAATCCACATTCGAGAATCAGGGTCAAAAGCAAACACTTCCCGATTATAAGGCTGCCTTACAGAATGATCCAGATTTACGAATGGTTATTACCAAAATGGCTCAGATTATGGCCGATAGAGGATTCCCTTTAAAGGACTTAGAGCAAGAACTTAAAAACCTAGAGCAAGAGAGAGCCGAGTCATCAATGCTTACAAGTTCTTCATCTGGCTCTGAAATGGCCGAGAGTCCTATTGATGCATTAAAGCGTGTAGCTAAGGCCGACATTATTATGGATTTGGATTTCGAGATTAAGCGTCAAGGCCCTCAAAAATATATCACTTTTAACCTTAAAGGTTTGGATGCCTACACTGCAAAGCAAGTTTCAGGTGCAGCGGGTGCCGGAAAACCTTCCACAGCCGCAGCTCCAGAACTATTGTTGGAAGAAGCAGTGTTAAGCTATATGGATGGATTTAACGCAGGCCTTCAACGTCATTTCGATGATATGTTTGCAAAGGGACGCGAGGTTAAAGTTCAGATTAAAGTATGGAGTAACTGGGGGCAGAACCTAGAATCAGAATTTGGCGATGAGTCAAAGGAGTTAACCACAATTGTCGAGGACTGGTTTGCCGATAATTGCGTTGAAGGTCGTTATAATTTGGCCGATGCAACTGAGAACTTTATGAAGCTTGATCAGGTTCGTATACCTATGATGAAAACGGATGCAAAAGGTCGTCAACGTGCCGTTGACACACGTGCTTTTGTTGGTGATTTACGCAAGTATTTGAACGATATGGGTGTGCCATCTAAACTTTACCTGCGTGGATTAGGCGAGGCTTGGTTGATTTTGGGTGAGAAGTAATTTAATAAAAGAAGTATATGAAAAAGATTTTATTAATTCTGGTTGCCTTTGTATTTGGGCTAAATTTAAATGCCCAGAATAGCCAAGGTAAGACCGACGACTTAGGTCGGATAGCATTGGCGGCTATTGTTCCCGATCAGGCAGAGGGGATTCCTCAATCGGCACGTCAATTATTAGCCAATAAAATGGAACAAATTGCTGTTCAGAATGGACTTGGTGCTGCTGCATCAAATCCTAGATTCTGCATTGTACCTGTAGTTAATGTGTTAAGTAAGGAAATTACACCTACTGCACCTCCAATGCAGGCTTTAAATCTCGATGTTACGTTCTATATTGTTGATGCGGCTAGTCAAACCATTTTTAGCCAAACCAACATTCAGGTTAAGGGTGTTGGACAAACGGAGGATAAAGCATACATGCAGGCTTTGAAAAATTTAAATGTAAAAGCTGGTCAATTTAAGGGTTTTGTTGAGAGCGGTAAGGAAAAGATACTTGAGTACTACAACTCACAGTGCGATGTTGTGCTTAAAGGTGCACAGGCTTTGGCTGGGCAAAAGAAGTACGAGGAATCTCTTTTTACTCTTCTTTCTGTACCCGATGTTTGTCGTGAGTGTTTCGATAAAAGTATGGATTTATCTGTTGATATCTACAAGCAGTACGCCAACTATAAATGTACCGAGTACATGTCGGGTGCTAAGGCTGCATGGGCAAATATGAATGCAGACAAAGCGGCTGAGTTTTTAGGTAAAATTACTCCCGATATGGAATGCTATGAGCAGGCAGTTAAGCTAACCGATGAAATTACCCAGAAACAACTTGCCGATGGCGCAAACGTATGGCAATTTAAAATGAAACAATACGATGACTCCGTTGAGAAGGAAAAGATGATGATTCAGGCTGGGAAAGAGGTTGCTGTATCTTGGGCTTACTGGGGACAAGGCAAACATTTTAACTGGGACTGGAGTTGGCTTTACAAAAAGTAATTGTTGATATTAAAAATAATTCTCAATTTTAAAAAGAAGTTTAATCCTAAAACAAAAAGTTATGAAAATTAGACACATGTTTTTATTTGCTGGTGCTTTTGCTGGTGCATTAATGCTAGCTAGTTGTGGTGGTTCAAAACCTGCTGCTGCTGATGATTCTTTTGGAAAAGAAGTTGTTGTTCCATGTAACGATGATGAATTCCATTCCGATGCTAAATATTTCCGTGGAACAGGTAATGGCATAAGCCAGGACTTAAGTACTGCTAAGAGTAAAGCAAAAATGGATGCTAACGCTAACCTTTCTAGAAGTATCAATACAACTCTAAAAATGGTTGCTGACCGCTATGTAAATGAGCGTCAGATTGGCGAAGCTTCAGAGTTTGAGCAAAAGTTTGAGCAAATGACCCGCGAGGTTGTAAATCAACAATTAAACAACGTTGAGGTTGCTTGTTCTAAAACACTTCAAATGAAGGATGGAAAATATCAAGTTTTCACAGCCCTTCAGGTTGATAAAGCTCAGGTTCTAAACAACATTAAGGATAAAATTAGCAAGGATCAGAAATTACAACTTGATTACGACAAGATGAAATACGAGCAAATCTTCAACGAGGAGATGGATAAGCTTGCTAAAGGACAATAATTAGCATTAATGAATTGAAATCAGCAATCCTTTTGGGTTGCTGATTTCTATTATCAAAAAGAATTTTTATTACAAACCATTTTGGTTAATATATTATAACGATGAAAAAATTCCTATTACTATTTGTTGCTGTAGCGTGCTTAGTAGGGCAATCTTTATCGCAGGATAAGGTGCTCGATAAGAGTAGCAAAAAACCCAAATGGATTAATGGAATTGAAAAAGATTACATTATAGTTTCGGGTAGTGGACCCGATGAGCAAACCGCTCAGCAGAGCGCTCTTACAATGATAAAGGAGCGTATAGTGTCCTCTGTGGCCGAGAATGTAAAATCAACTTCAGAAATCAAAAAGGAAGAGGCAAATTACAATAACAATGTAAATATATTCCTAGAGAAGTTTGCATCTTCAACCACCACTCAATCAGGAAAAGTACCTTTCCTACAGGGTATTTCCTTGTCGAAGGTGGAGGAGTTTTACTGGGAGAAACTTCAACGCAAGGATAAGAGTGTATATGTAAATTATCACCTAAAATATCCATTCCCTGAGTTTGAACTAAAGAAATTGGTGAGCGATTTTAAAATGCGCGATAACGAGTTAACCCGTCAAATGGAGGATTTGCTTGCACAAGTTGAAACAGTTGAATCTGTTGAGCAGATTGAGAAAAATATTGCAGAGCTAAAATCACTTACCGAATACTTTATGGATGGCAGAGTAGATCAGTGTAACTTGGGTATTACAAGGTATCGCTCATTGCTTAAATCTATAGAACTTGTAGAGTTGGAGAGTAGCCTAGGCGAGTTGAAGTACTATTTAAGATTAGGGGATAGGGCTATTTCTACCGTAAAAAAACCAACCACTAAGTCGGAATGCGCAAGAATAACTTCAACAGTAAACAACAAGGATAATGTTGTAATTAAGTACGATTACGATAACTGTTATGAAGATCCCGAAAATAATATTCTTGTAAAGTATAGGTTTGGCAATGAGGATGTTCAAAAGCCGTTCTATTTTGATATTGCCGTAAATAAAGCATCAATTTTTGTTAGCGATCCATTCCATTTTACTACAACATCTAAAGACGAAGAAAATGTAAACGGTGCAGTTCTTGACTTAACAGTCCGTTCAAAATACGATGCTGCGTTTACAATTGAAAAAGTGGTTATAGAATGGAAAGGATTAACGCCCGTTATTATTGATGGTATTGGGCAAAGTTTTCAAGGCAAAGGCAATCACAACTTGAAATTGAATATCAATCAGGCAATTAAAGTAAAAGAAACATCATCTACAGGGAAAACATTATCTTTACTGTCAGGATATATACATTATAGGTCTAATGTTACAGGAGAGCTAAAGACATTCCGAATTTATAACCACAGTTATACTACCGATTGGTAATCATTCCAAAAGAAAAAGGCCTTTTAAAGGCCTTTTTTTATTCTTTGTAAGATTCCATTTTAAAGGGAACCTTTATGTGCTCGGCTAAATCTCGGCCAGCATCCTTAATGTCGATATCATCCTCGTTGTAAGCCCAAACTACAGAAACTTTATTTCCTAGTTGAGCAATTTTTTCGAATCGCTTAAGAACCTGAAATAATAGTTTAGAGCTGGGAGTGTTATAGTAAACCATTTTAAATTTAACAATGGTTTCAGGATTTGGTGCTTGTGAGTAATTGTCAATCCACTGTATAATAGGGTCGTAAAAAGCTTTAGCATCCTCGGGAAGAGAGTTTCCTGCAAATTCAAATTTTCCTGCATCTTTATCCAGAACTATAGTAGGATACTGACTTGTCCCATTTACCTTGTAAGGTTCCATATCTATTAATTTAACTGGTGCTTGAATTGATAAATATAATGAACTTTCTTAATTCTGCAAATAGTTTTTGCAAATGCAAAGGTATGAATATCAAACCTAATTTCAATAAACTTGAGCGTTTTTTGCAAATTAAAAATAGCTAAACCTCATAAAGGTATCTCGTATACAGTGCTTTATATTTTTTTTGTGTGGTTAGATATTTGGTTTTGATGGTAATTTTACTTTGATTCGGGACTCAAAACTATCATTTGACACTCATTACAATTGAATACGAGTGGAAATATGTTATGATTATCCTTTAGGAAAAGTGCTTTGGTTGGCTTTGCATTCTGTTTTGATGGGCACAGCCCTAGTTCGTATTTAATGCAATATTTAGTAACCATTAATTCTATTTTCTCTTGCTTGACATCAAGTTCAAATGCATTGGCGATGTTTTTAACTCCAGATTTTTTAAGAAACTCCTTGCTTGCAGAGTTTGCTACATTTCCTTTGAAGTCAATACTAGTTAACGGATACTCCAACTTTGAGGTCGGGACAAGCCTTTTGTTTATAGAGTAATTTCTGAGTCTTTCAAGTTTTAACCCATCCAGTAAACTTCGTCTTATTGCATTTAATTCTGAAATGGCAAGGTGTTTTGGTTCAATACCACTATCTAGGTTGATTTTTATAACTTGGAAAATTGTTTCGCCAGATTTCGTCAGTTGATTTATGAGATTACTGGTAGCAATTTGTGGATTTTTAGCCAATTCAAAGTTATCGTCTATTGATAATTCGTGCCGAATTAAATCTTCATCAGTCGCTATAAATTGTAATTTACCATTATCTTGCTTTACAGAGATCGATACTGATATTTTTCGGGTAGATGATTCTCCTTTCATTGCCTTATCGAACGAAAAATCGGAGTTTCTGTAAATTATTATTCCAGTTTTTAGGTCTAAAGGCTCTTGGTTTGGGTATATTTTGTTTTGTGATGTGGAGTTTACCAAAAAACCATTTAATTCGCCTTTTGAGTTGAAAAAGCATAATCCATCACCATTGTTTATAGGTTCAGATGAGTCAATAGAAAACCAACCTGTTTCCACTTGCATAACCCTACCTAGTTGCTTTCCTATGGATTTTTGGCTATGGTACGATGCCTGCCCAGATATTCGTCCATCAACAAAATGTTTAGTGAACCCTCTATTAAAGGTGCGTTCAAGGTCGGGGGTAAAGGAGTATTCGCATCGGCCAGAAGAGAGTCTTTTGTAATCGGGTTTTGTTGAAATGATATTATTTATCAGCGAGTTGTAGAATGCCACGGTGTTTTTTACGTAGGCGACATCCTTCATTCTCCCTTCAATCTTGAACGAGGTTATTCCCGCATCAATAAGTTGATGTATATGTTGCGATAAATTCAAATCCTTTAATGAAAGCAAATGTTTATTCTTAACAAGAATATTGCCGTCAGAGTCTACCAAATCGTAAGCGGAACGGCATGGTTGTGCACACGCCCCACGGTTTGCACTTCGGCCAGTTATAGCCTGGCTCATATAGCATTGTCCGCTGTAACAAACGCAAAGCGCGCCATGAATAAAACACTCCAGTTCGGCAGTTGTATTTGCGCGGAAATCTATTATTTCCGTAATAGAGAGTTCTCTTGGCAAAACAACTCTCTCTATTCCCTGTTTTTCTAAAAATTGAATTTTTTCTGAAGAGTTGTTGTGCATTTGCGTGCTGGCATGTATTGAAATAGGAGGGATGTCCATATTTAGGATTGCAAAATCCTGAATAATTATTGCATCTACATTTATTCGGTAAAGGTCGTTTATTAACTTTTTAACATCGTTGAGTTCTTCCTCGTAGATTATGGTGTTTACAGTTACATAAACCCGAGCAAAGTATTGATGTGCAAAATAGACTAACTTTTCTATGTCATCAATAGAGTTGCCTGCTTTTTCCCTCGCGCCAAACCTGTCGGCGGCAATATAAACAGCATCGGCGCCGTGTTTAATTGCAGCAATTCCAGTTTGCAAGTCCTTTGCGGGGGCAAGTAATTCTAGGATTCTAGGCATCTATTTAAATATTTCGTTGAGCGTATAAGCAACCCCATCGTTTAAATTTGTAGGGGCAACATGCTTGGCGGCCTGCTTTACAATTTCAGGAGCATTTTCCATAGCTACTCCAAAGTCAACAGCCCTAATCATTTCAATATCGTTGTGGTTGTCGCCAAAGGCAACAGCGTTAGTTTTTGAAAATCCCAAATGGTTAAGCAAAAATTCGCAACCAATCGCCTTGTTTGAGTTTATGGGCGATACTTCAATATAATTATCTTTTGACCTATAGTTAGTTATCCTTTTGCTAAAATGGTGATTGGAATAGTCGATGAATTCGTCAATAGCATTAGTATTACCCATAATCATTAATTTATGGATAGGCTGCTTCTTTAGTGCTAATTCATCAATTTGTGTATCAATGTTTGGATTGACTATTGCTTTAACCCTGGTATTATTCTCTTCGCGAAGTGTCCATTCGTCGGCACAATTAACATACCATTCATTTTCGGAGAATAATCCAAAATGTAGGTTTGTTTCTTTTGCTTTTAGAAATAGGTTTTTGGCTACTTCAATATCAATAGAATCGCTTCGAATTATGTTCTTTTGGTTGAATCCGCCCTCCATATTTTCTAGAATTAATGCCCCGTTGTAGCAGATTATAGGCGAATTCAAGCCTATTTGTTGGTATAAATGGAGCATTCCTTCGGGCATTCGGGCGGAGACCATTACAAAAGTTACGTCGTGGTTTTGCTTAATGGCCCTTATCTTACCTGTGGTAGTGTTTGATAATTCCCTTTCTTTGTTGAGTAGGGTTCCGTCAACATCTGAAAACACTATTCTATACTTATTTTCTTTATACATAACAAAAAATGAAGGGCTGCCCATTAATAAGCAGCCCTGCAAAGTTAGAAATAAAATAGTTTAAACTATTGACATTTCAATTGTTGAATTTGATAGTCGGCATTTGGTTTGAAAGTGCCAAACGAAGCATTTTTGTAGGCCTCGCAAGCTTTTGCATTATCGTTAATTTTTTGGTATGCTGTAGCTAGTAGGAAGTAAAGTTCGGCTTTTTCGTCAGCAGCTCCAGTTTTTAGGTCAATAGCCTTTAACGCAGCCTCAATACCCTCGTTCCATTTTTCAACTCTATTGTAGTTAACGGCAAGTAAACGGTAAACATCGTTGTCGTTACTATCGTATTTTAGAGAGTTGTTTAACGCTACAATTGCCTCGTCGTATTTCTTAGCCTTTTGAGCATCATCAGCGCTCTTTAAGAAATAGTTCTTTGCTTTAATTGCTGTTTCGTCGGCAGTTTTAATGTCATTTATCTTTTTTGCCACTTCAATAGTTTTGTCAATGAATTCCAACATTTTGGCTTCGTTATTAAGTTTTTCATACGATAACATAATACCTAAATGTGGATCAACAAAATCAGGAATAAAGTTTAACGCCTTTGTGTAGTTGTCAATAGCTTCTTCAAACTTATTCTCTTTAAACTTATTGTTTCCCATCACATTGTAGAGTTTTGGGATTGTTTTTTCAACGCGGGTTTTTACAGTTCCAACGTTGTATTTTACTGCAGTTTCTTCAGCTTTCTCAAGGTTATCAAGAGTTCCTTGTAAATCCTTTTGTTTGTACTGAACCATTGCAATTTCGAAGTAAACAGAAGGGATAAGGTTTTCTGAATTTGTTTTAACCTCAACTCCTTCTTCGCCTAATTGCTCACAAATTTGAATAGCTTTATTCAAATTATCTAAAGCTGCTTTTGGATCTTGTTTGTAAGTTGTAGCTGCGCCATTATATGCGTCAACAGCTTCTTTCATTGTTTGTCCGAATCCTGTAAATGGGATTAACAAACCTAATCCAACAACTAATGCGCTTAAAAACATTTTTCTTTTCATAGGTATTTCAGTTTTAATGGTTTTTTGTTTGGAATTTTCCCAAAAATATTAATTGAGATGTAAATCA
This sequence comes from Bacteroidota bacterium, assembly GCA_029560875.1. Lineage (GTDB taxonomy): Bacteria > Bacteroidota > Bacteroidia > Bacteroidales > Tenuifilaceae > SB25. Next base: position 66,329 of record JAKQKB010000202.1, read on the forward strand.
AAAATTATATGCATAAATTTAAAATCATTCTAAACAGTATTTTGTTTGAAAAAATTAGCGTTTTTTTCTAAAAAAGTCTTTCACGAATGCTGAACATTCTTCTGTTAACATATTTTTGACCACAATTGTTTTTGGGTGTAATACATTGTTTCCAAATAGTTCATATCCTCTTTTAGGGTCGGAAGTTCCAAAAACCAATGTTCCTAGGTGTGACCAGTACAGAGCACCCGCGCACATCACGCACGGTTCAACGGTGACATATAGCGTGCATTGGTCCAGGTATTTTCCTCCTAAATAGTTTGTTGCGGCTGTTATAGCCTGCATTTCAGCATGAGCCGTTGGGTCGTTTAAGGTTTCTGTAAGGTTATGTGCACGGGATATTATTTTGCCATTACAAACAACTATGGCACCTATTGGAACTTCGCCCTTCTCTAATGCTTTTTTAGCCTCCTTCAGGGCTTCAGTCATAAAGTAATCGTGTGATTGTAACTCTATCATAGAATATAAAAATTCAAAATTGTGAGTTCAAAAAAGATGCCAACATATTTCAGCCTCATTTTTTCTTTATACATTCGCAAGTTAAAAAAACTATCAAATATTATGTATAGAACTCATAATTGTGGAGAGCTAAGAATTGGGAATGTAAACAATTCTGTAATCCTTTCGGGATGGGTACAGCGTATTAGAAATTTGGGCGGAATGACTTTTGTTGATATCCGCGACAGGTATGGCATAACCCAGGTTGTTATTGATGAGAATACCGATAAATCGGTTCAAGATACTGTTGCTAAATTGGGTAGAGAATTTGTTGTGCAAATTCATGGGGTGGTTGTTGAGCGCACTAGCAAAAACAATAAAATTCCTACCGGCGAAATTGAGGTGCATGCAAAGGATATAAAAATCCTAAACGTGTCGGAATTACCTCCATTCACCATTGAGGATGAAACCGATGGAGGTGATGAGCTCCGGATGAAATATCGCTATTTGGATTTAAGGAGGAACCCTGTTAAGAATGCGTTGATACTTCGTCATCAAATGGCACAGGAGGTTCGCCGATACCTTGACAGTAAGGACTTCCTAGAGGTTGAAACACCATTTCTAATTAAGTCGACACCCGAAGGTGCACGCGACTTTGTAGTACCATCAAGGATTCATCATGGCGAGTTTTATGCACTTCCTCAATCGCCTCAAACATTTAAGCAGTTGCTTATGGTTGCGGGTTTCGACAGGTATTTTCAGATTGTAAAGTGCTTCAGGGATGAGGACTTACGAGCCGATAGACAACCAGAGTTTACACAAATTGACTGTGAAATGTCGTTTGTGGAGCGTGACGATATACTGAATACTTTTGAGGGTTTAACAAAGCATCTTTTTAGTAAAGTAAAGGGAATTGATTTTAAAGAGCCGTTCCTTCGAATGTCCTACCAGGAGGCTATGAGCAAATATGGCTCCGACAAGCCCGATTTACGGTTTGGAATGCCTTTCGTTGAGTTAACCTCAATAGTTAAAGGAAAAGGATTCGGAGTATTTGATAATGCCGAGTATGTTGGAGGTATTTGCGCCACAGGTTGTGCAAATTATACGCGTAAGCAGCTCGATGAATTAACCGATTTTGTAAAGCGTCCTCAAATTGGTGCTAGTGGACTTGTTTATGCACGATACGGCGAGGATGGAGTTGTTAAATCGTCAGTTGATAAGTTTTACTCTCCAGAAGATTTAATGAAGATTGCTGAGGCAATGGGTGCAAAGCCTGGTGATTTAATTCTTATCCTTGCAGGAGGTTCCAAAAAGACTTTATCTGCGCTTTGTGAGTTGAGGTTAGAGATGGGAACAAGATTAGGATTAAGGTCGAAAGATACATTTGTGCCACTTTGGGTTGTTGATTTCCCTTTGTTGGAGTGGGATGAGGAGTCGAAACGTTTCTTTGCAATGCACCATCCATTTACATCTCCTAATCCAGAGGATATTACATTGTTTAATTCCAACCCAGGGGCAATTCGTGCAAATGCTTACGATTTAGTAATCAATGGAGTTGAGATTGGTGGTGGTTCTATACGAATTTTCGATAAATCCCTTCAACAGAAGATGTTTGAGACGTTAGGATTTACGCCCGAGGAGGCAGAAAAACAGTTTGGATTCCTATTGAATGCGTTTAAATACGGAGCACCACCTCACGGGGGTATTGCATTTGGCTTTGATAGGTTATGTTCGTTGTTTGGAGGCTCTGACTCAATTAGGGATTACATTGCATTCCCGAAGAACAATGCTGCTCGCGATGTTATGATTGATTCACCCTCCACTATTCGTCAGGAGCAATTAGATGAATTAAGTATTGGAATTAGACCTGAAAACAAGTAAGAATGAGATATCTGAAATAAAAAAACACCCAAATTTTGGGTGTTTTTTTATTTTTTAATCTAATGATTACTGAGCTTTAGTTGTATCAGGAGCAACTTCAACTTCTTCTACTTGAGTAGTATCAACTTGTTCAGTAGCAGGTTCAGCTTCAGTAGCCTCTTCTTGTTTTGGAGCAGATTTACAAGCAACCATAGAAACAATAGCAGCAGCCATTAGAAAATAAGCTAATTTTTTCATAGTTCAGTTAATTAAGTTAGTTTGTTCACAACAAAAGTATGATTTTTATCAATATAAATATCATTTTTTCATCATTTTTTTAAGATACAAAAAAGCACAACCATTTATAGTCGGTTGTGCATTTAAGTGTGTTTAACAGAAGTTTACTTTGCTTGAAGTTGTTTTATCAGTTCTTCAACTGCTGCTCTAATTTGAGTATCTATGCCAGTTGCTGCATCCTCTGGTTTAATCTGAACCTGTATGTCTGGATTCAATTGTTGATTTTCCAAGTATTTTCCATTTAAATCTCTTACACCCATTTGTGGAATTCCAAATACAAGAGTTGGGTCAACTTGGGTTTCCCACCAAACGGCAGTCATTGTACCAGGAACAGGCATTCCAACTAATTTCCCAATTTTCAAGGTCTTGTAAACATATGGGAATCCGTGAGCGTCGGAGTAGTTGCCCTCGCCAACAAGCACAACCGAAGGTTTGTACCATTTAGCAATTGGCTCGGCTCCAATATGCTGGCCACGAGGCGTAAAATCGACATACTTTTTGCCATTTAGTAAGGTTGCCAAATCATCGTGAAGCCAACCCCCACCGTTAAAACGAGTGTCAACTATAATAGCCTCTTTTCCTCTATGCTTGCCAAGCAAATCGGAGTAAACCTCGCGGAAACTTTGCGAGTTCATTCCCCTAACGTGAACGTAACCAATTTTTCCATCTGATAGGCGTTCAACTTCATCGTTGCGTTTCTTTATCCAACTTTTGTATATTAATTCTGACTCATCCCAGCGGTTAATTGGTTTAACGGATTCTGCCCAGCGTTCACCGTTAGCAGGGTTAAAGAATTCAATAGATACGAGTTTACCCGCTTTGCGGTTCAATAAACCAAAGTAGTTTGAGTTAGCGGATATATCAACGCCATCAATCTTTTCGATAATTACACCAGACTTAACTTTACCTTTAGAGTTAATCAGTGGAGATTTATCTATGACCTCCGCTATTTTCATTCCATTGCCAGAGTAGTTTAAGTCGTAAAAAACTCCTAGAGTTGCGGTTTGGTCTGCATTATCGGGATTCGACCTATATCGGCAACCTGTATGAGAACCGTTAAGTTCGCCGAGTAGTTCGCTCATCATTTCGGCATAATCAAAGTTATTGTTGATATGCGGTAAGAATCTTGAATATTCGCTTTTGTAGAATTTCCAGTCGATTCCGTGGAGGTTAGGGTCGTAGAACTTCTTATCGACTTGGCGCCACATATGCTCAAACATATATTCGCGCTCCTTTGGGTAGTTTACGCTAAACTCGGCATTAAACTTAATGGTTGTTAGTTTATTGTTTGCAATCTCAACCTTCATCAAAGAACCGTTTGATAGTAAAAATAGATTTTTTTGGTCTTTATCAATGGATAAGTTGCCTGCGTAACCATCAATTTTTACAAGGAGTTTGGTTTCATTATCCTTAAGGTTTGTAACCCAAAGGTCGTGACCTTTCTCAAAGCGGCTTAAGTAGTAAAGTTTGTCGCCATCGGGAACCAAAATTGCGTCGGATAAAGCCGATGAGTTTATGGTAAGTTTTACTTTTCTATCATCAATATTGTTGATATCAATTTTTAACGGTTCAATACCTTTATCCTTTGGTGTTTCTTTTTTGTCTTTTTTATCAGATTTTTCTTTTTCCTTAGCATCCTCTTTAGCTTTCTCTTTTTCTTTCTTACGCTTTTCTTTTAGTAGTTCCCATTCAAGTTTGCTGAGGTTGAATTCTTCAAATGATTCTTGGGTTAAGAACATTGCAAAAGCATCGAACTGAGAGCCCCACGAACCGTGGCTACGCATTCCCATTTTATCGTTGAACCAAAGAATTGCTTTGCCATCCATCATCCATTTAGGATTGCTATCATCGTAACCGCTTTTTGTTAGGTTGAAGAATTGGCCTGAGCCGTCGGCCTTAACAAGGGCAACATCGGAATCGGGCCACGAGGGCACCTCCATAAAGCTAACTACGAACCATTTGCCATCGGGAGACCATTGGTACCATTGGTCGCCGTCTGAGTAGGAGTAGTTGTACTTGCCATCGAGAATGGTTCTAATTTGTTTCGATTCAAGATTCATAACGCAAAGCGTTGTGCGCTCTTTTAGGAAGGCAACCTCCTTTCCATCAGGAGAATATGCAGGCTGGAATGTTTCCTCTGGAATGGTAACAATTGGTTCCTCCTTTAATAAGGTTGACAAGGCGAAATTAGGTTCGTCGGCAGATAAAACTGATGTTTGGTAGATATTCCAGCTGCCATTGCGTTCCGATGCATACAGTAACTTTTTACCATCGGGGCTAAAGCTAACAGAGCGTTCCTGTTCAGGAGTATTAGTAATACGTTTTGTGTTATTATGGTCTGTTGAGGTTACAAAAACATCACCCCTTATAATAAATGCAATTTCTTTACTATCTGGCGAAACTGCCATTTCTGTAGCGCCTCTTGATAAGGATTCAAACTTAACTTCCTGCTCAGTTTTATCGGCAGCAATGCTAATGGCAACCTTTTGAGGCGTCCCATTTAATGGTTGTGTGTAAATTTCGCCATTGTACTGAAAGCAGAATGTATTATTTGCAAACGATAAAAACCTTACAGGATGTTTTGTGAAATTGGTGATAGACTTAGGTTGATTTGCTAAAGCAATATCCTGCGAGGTGATGTTAAAACTTCCATTTATTTCTGATAAATAGTAAATGGTATTTCCATCGGCTGAGAAAATAGGATTTCTGTCTTCGCCTTCAAAAGAACTTATTTTTTTATGTGTTTTGGATTGTGTGTCGTAAATCCAAATATCGCGGGTTACTGACGATTGATGATGCTTTCTCCAATTATCTTCATAACCCTTACTATCGTGGTAGGCAATATATTTACCGTCGGGACTAAAAACAGCGCTTTCGGCAGGTGTTGTAAGCACTTGTTTAATTCTACCGCCAGCAACTGGTACTGAGTATAATTCAGAGAGAACATCGCTGGGGAAAAGGATATTTTTTGCATCGTCCTGAATTGATGCTTTGAAAATAATTTCTTTCCCATCAGTAGTAAATTCCGAAGGATACTCGTTTGCTGAGTGAAAAGTTAATCGGATTGGCTCACCACCTTCGGCTGGTATAGTAAAAATGTCGAAACCTCCATTCCTGTTCGATGCAAAAGCTATAGTTTGGCCGTCGGGAGACCAAACAGGCATATAATCGTATGCCGGGTTTGTGGTAAGAATTCGGGCATCTCCACCATTAGATGACACCTTATATATATCACCTTTATATGAAAATGCAATAAACTTTCCATCGGGCGATATGGCAGGATAGCGCATCCACAAAGGGGTGGAATTGGCTTGGGCAAAAAGGTTAACTGTTGCAAGTATAGCAATAATTAACAGGAGTAGATTTTTCCTCATAAGGCAGTTTATTAGGTTGTTTTAATGTTTTAAGTTAATATAGTTTTGATTGATAGAACAACAATTTGGTTTAACGTATAAAACAAAGTTATGAATTAAAGTTCTAAATATTAGTAAACAAGTATTTCGAAAATGTGTTTAGAATTTTTAATTGATTTAATTCTCAAAGCGCTTGCTATTGCTGAGTTTTAATACATTGTTTTAAATTAAATTTTATGAAGATTATTCTATATTTTTTATTCGTAATAATAAATATCCTGATAAGATACTGACTAACAAAGCGATAATTTTTACTAAATTGTTGCTTTATTTTATTAATTATTTACATTTGCATTTTATTATGTATTTATTTTATAAATTCAGAAAATGCTTGCATTGTATTTATTTGATTTATAAATTTATATAGTTCTTTTTAAAATAGAAATTCTAATTATAACCAATAATTAACCTAAATGAAAAAAATTTCGCTTACCCAAAATGAAGTCAACGAATTGGTTGACCTCTATCAAACCGAGATAGATAGAGCACAACGGAGAATTGCAAATTTAAAAGCAATTCTTAAAAAGATATCCGAAGGAAAATCTTTGACCGATGATGATAAGGTTGAAGTTAAAAAATCGACAAAAGAGCCAGTTGCTGAGCCCAAAAAGAGAGGCAGAAAGCCTAAAGTTCAAAAAGAAAAGGCCGTAGATGTAAAAGCAGAGCCCAAGAAAAGAGGCCGTAAGCCAAAAGTTCAAAAGGAAAAGGCTGCGGAAGTTAAAGCAGAACCAAAAAAACGCGGTAGAAAACCAAAGGTAAAAACAAAGCCTGCAATAGCAAAAAAAGCAGAGAAAGTTTCTAAAAAGAAAGTTGTAAAAACGCCAAAGGTAAAGGAACCAAAAAAACGTGGTCGCAAGCCAAAACCCGTTCGCAAATCAATTAAAACAGGTAAAGGCGAAGATAAGGTAAAATGGATTGATTTAATTTATGATATTTTGCGTAGCAAAAAATCGTTAATGTTATCAAATTCGCTAACTCTTGCAGCAATGGAACGCTTAGGCATTGCCGATGCCGATAAGGATAGAGTTAGAATGGCAATTTCTACAAATCTAACCCGTTTAACTAAGTACGATAAAACCATAAATAAATACTCACAGGAAGGCACAAGTGGTTCATTCTACGGGCTTGCTGAATGGTTCGATGACAAAGGAAAATTAAAATCCGAATTCAAGAACAAATTAATGTAAATTATATTCTTTTCAGACTAAAGGCCGTTTAAACGGCCTTTTTCTTTTTGCTAATTTATGGTAGCTTTGCAAAAAGATAAATTATGATTAGAGTAGTTGATGTAATTGCCACGGGTGTTCGAGAAGTTATTAAGGAAGAACGCTCTTTAGACCAAGTTACATCGTTTTGGCTTAAGCAGAATAAAGGTTGGAGTAGAGAGGAAAAAGGTTTTTTTGCCGAAACATTAGCCGAAGTAATAAGGTGGTGGCGGCTATTAAACGAGTTTAAATTCGCCAATGAAATTAATTATGGAAGCGAGTACCATAGCGCTGTAATTAATTATATAGCATTAAACTACGACAGTAGCGTTTTACATGGAGTTATAACTTCTGGTTTGCAGAAAAAAATTGAAGCGGCTTACAATAATTTAAATACATCAGCGGCTATTCAAGAATCTATACCTGACTGGTTGCAGGATTTGGGAGTTAAAGAACTTGGAGAAAGTTGGAATTTAGAAATAGAAGCGCTCAATAAATCACCCGAAATTATTCTTAGGGTAAATAAACTTAAAAGTAATCGTGATGAGCTTTTAAATTGGTTTAAACGCGAAAAGTTTAAAGCAGAACCAATGGATTTACCCGATGCTATTCGTATTGTTGAACGTACTAATATATATAGGTCGGAGGCATTTACGCTAGGAATGTTTGAGCAGCAGGACCATTCGTCGCAGCTGGTTGCTCCATTTTTGGATGTTACTCCTGGAATGCGCGTAATTGATACCTGTGCAGGCAATGGTGGTAAAACGTTGCATTTGTCTAGTTTAATGGCCAATAAAGGTCGAATTATAGCAATGGACACAGCCGACTGGAAATTAACCGAGTTAAGGAATAGAACACGACGTGCTGGCGCATCAATTGTGGAAGCAAAGGTTATTGAGTCCAGTAAAACAATAAAAAGATTAAAGGATAGCGCTGATAGACTTCTGCTTGACGTTCCTTGTTCGGGCTTGGGAGTTTTGCGTCGAAATCCAGATTCTAAGTGGAAACTAACCCCTGAACGTATTGATGAGTTACGTCGGATTCAGGAGGATATTTTGAACCGTTACTGGATTATGGCTAAACCTAAAGGGAAATTGGTTTACGCAACATGTAGCATACTTCCATCGGAAAATGAGGTTCAGGTTAAACGATTTATCGAAAAGTATAACGGACAGTTTGTGCTAGAGGAGGAACAAAAAATATCGCCAGCGCAAAGCGGTTTCGACGGATTCTATATGGCTAGGATTCGGAGGGAGTTTTAACGAATGTTGTTTTGTATTATATTTGGTATAATGTCAAATTAAAACCAAATTATTATGCAAGCTATAATATATTTAGGGAAAATTGGAATAGTTATTTTACTAATGGTTTGTTTTAGCTCTATGTCCTATGGACAAAGGAGACTTGCTAAAAACTCTCACATTGTAAGAGGACATTGTATAGATGTGTATAATGAGATTAAGGATTCCACAAAGACCGATTCATTAGTTATAGCAGAATTTTTCCAGTACTATAAGTTTGAGAATGGTGTATCATTTAGACCTTCACAATGGAGTCAGGCTGTTGTTTACATCAAGGCAAAGGAAAATGCGAATATGTTCTGCAGGTTAAAGGATGCTGACAGGGAGTATGATTTAATTGATGTGCCTAGAAAAAAACCTAAAGATATAAAGGAAGAATGACATTAGATAAAAACACAAAGGGTTGCTTTTGGCAACCCTTTGATGTATATCTTTATACAAAAGTTACTCCTTAACAATATTGCCAATCAGAGTTGCGGGTGTGCAATCCAACACTTGAACAAACACAAAATCTCCTACTTTGTAATTCTCCCGAGGAAAAACCACTACTTTATTGTGGGTTGTTCGGCCATAAAAATGCTCCTTGGATTTTTTGGACTCACCTTCAATTAGTACTTCAAAGCTTTTACCAATATCCTTACGCTTGCTAATTTCAGATAGTTTTCCTTGTAACTCAATGATTTCGGTCAGTCTTCGGGTTTTAATATCCTCTGGAACATCGTCCTCGAATTTGTTTGCCGCTTTTGTATTTGGGCGTTCCGAGTACTTAAACATATACGCAAAGTCGTAACCAACCTCGTGCATTAAACTTATGGTTTGGTCGTGGTCAAGCTCTGTTTCGGTGCAGAACCCTGCAATTATATCGGTAGATATTGAGCAATCGGGAATAATCTCACGGATAGCAGCAATTCGACCAAGATAATCCTCGCGGGTGTACTTGCGGTTCATCAGTTTAAGCATTCTGCTTGAGCCCGATTGAACAGGAAGATGTATGTGGTTACAGATGTTTTCGTACATAGCCATTGTATGCAGAACATCGTCCGAAAGGTCTTTTGGATGCGATGTGGAGAAACGAACTCTAAGTCGTGGGTCAACCAAAGCAACCATCTCCAGCAAATCGGCAAAATTTGTGGTATGTTTAATCAATCCCTTTGTATCTTCCCATTTATAGGAGTTTACGTTTTGTCCAAGTAAAGTAACCTCGCGGTAACCTGCATCAACCAATTCTTTAACCTCTTTAACAATTGTTTGAGGATCGCGACTGCGCTCTACTCCGCGGGTGTAAGGAACAACGCAGTATGTACACATATTATTACAGCCACGCATAATCGATACAAACGCAGAGACTCCGTTCTTATCTAATCTTACAGGGCTAATATCAGCATATGTCTCTTCGCGCGAAAGGAGTACGTTGATTCCTTTTTGGCCATCCTCCGCAGCACGGATAAGCACAGGAAGTTCGCGGTAAGCATCGGGGCCAACAACAATATCAACTACTTTCTTTTCCTCCAAAAGTTGATTCTTTAACCTTTCGGCCATACAACCAATTACCCCAACAAGTAGCGATGGCTTGCTCTTTTTGATTTGCGAAAAAACGTCTAATCGGCCAAAAACTCTGGTTTCGGCATTTTCTCTAATTGAGCAGGTATTGATTAGAATTACATCGGTTTCGTTAATGTTGCTTGTAATTGCATAGCCATTGGCTGTAAGAATCGATGCAACAACCTCGCTGTCGTTAACATTCATCTGGCAACCGTAGGTTTCTATGTAAACTTTTTGTCTATCCTCACTATTTACGGGCGAAAAGTCCTCGAAAATATTTGCTTCTTCTGCGTTAAAATCCATCGATTTAAAATTTTCACAAAAATAGGAAAATGATTTTAAATGGTTTGTAATATTGATGAATGTCAACTTAAAGTTTGAGTTTTAAAATCGACGTAAATCAAAGTTCTTGCAAAACCTCAAAATAATAAACAGTTTTTTTGTTTGGAATTATCTACAAATTACCTTTGCGTTTACAAAACTGAAAACATAAAATAATTCGTATGTCAGGGCATAATAAATGGTCAACAATTAAAAGGAAGAAAGGGGCGTTGGATGCAAAGCGCTCTCAGGCATTTTCAAGAATTATTAAGGAGATAACTGTTGCAGTTAAGGAGGGTGGTGGCGACCCCGATGGTAACCCTCGTTTACGTATGGCGATAAATAATGCCAAAGGTGTAAATATGCCCAAGGATAATATTCAAAGGGCTATTGCGAAGGCAGAGAAAGACCCCGACAACCTAATGGAGTTGACTTTTGAGGGATATGGCCCCGGTGGTGTTGCTCTATTTATTGAGTGTTTAACCGATAATAATAACCGTACGGTTAGTGCTATTAGAACTATTTTGACAAAAAAAGGTGGAAGCCTTGGCACTAATGGTTCATTAGCATTTATTTTTGAGCGTAAGGGTATTTTTACCATTAAAAAGGAAAAAGTAAACCTTGATGATATTGAACTAGATTTGATTGATTCTGGCGCTCAAAATATTGAAGATAACGGAGAAAGTTATATTGTAACCACTGCGTTGGAGGATTTTGGAAGAATGAACAAGAAGTTGGAGGAACTTAAAGTTGAGGTGGAGAACGCGAGTTTGCAACGTATTCCAAACGATTACAAAACCACCGATACATCTACAGCCCTTAAATTACTTAGAATTGTGGACGATATTGAGGATAACGATGATGTGCAGAGTGTGTACCACAACCTGGAAATTACCGATGAGGTTATGGCTGCCATGGAGAACGATTAGTACTTGTTAAGAGAAGAAGTTTGCATAACCATTTAAGTTTTCACTATATTGGCCATTGATAAAAATTTCAGTGGCCATTTTTTAACCAAGCCTATGAGTGCTGAGTATATACTATCGCTCGACCAAGGAACATCAAGTTCTAGAGCTATTCTGTTTGATAGATTCCAACAACCGCTCGGAATTGAACAGATGGAGTTTACTCAACATTATCCTGCCGATGGTTGGGTGGAGCATAATCCCGAGGAAATTTGGGAAACTCAACTAAAAGTGGCTAATCTGCTTATTGCAAGGCTTAAAATTAGCCCAGAAAGTATTGCCGCTATAGGCATTACAAATCAGCGCGAAACAACCGTTGTTTGGGATAGAGAGACTGGAAGGCCAGTACACAATGCAATAGTTTGGCAGGACAGGCGCACTGCCGATATTTGCGAAAAATTGAAAGCAAGCGATTTTGCCGAATATGTTATGAAAAGTACGGGTTTAGTTATTGACTCATACTTTTCTGCTACAAAGCTTAATTGGATACTAAAGAATGTCCCGGGTGTAATGAATCTTGCGCTTAAAGGTAGATTAGCCTTTGGAACAATCGATACTTGGTTACTTTGGAAGCTAACTGGCGGAAAAATTCACGCTACCGATGTTTCCAACGCATCGCGAACAATGCTTTTCAATATTGCCACGATGAGTTGGGACGAAGATATTCTTCGATATTTTGGTATTCCCAAAGCGATATTACCTGAAGTAAAAGCCTCGTCAGGAGTTTTTGGTTACACTGAGCCTGGAATTATAAGCAATAAATCAATTCCAATAGCCGGAATTCTTGGCGACCAACAAGCGGCATTGTTTGGGCAGCGCTGCTTAGAGCCGGGCGAATTGAAGAACACATACGGTACAGGCTGTTTTATGCTGATGAATACAGGCGATACGATTGTAAGCACCCAATCGGGTTTGCTTTCTACTGTTGCATGGCAAATTGGCGATGAAGTGACATACGCGCTAGAAGGTAGTGTTTTTATTGCTGGCGCAGCAATAAAATGGCTTCGCGATGGATTAAAGATTATCAAAACAGCTTCGGAAACAGAAAATATAGCAACTTCCGTTACGAACAGTCACGGCGTTTATGTTGTTCCTGCATTTACAGGTTTGGGCGCACCTTACTGGGATATGTATGCTCGTGGAGCAATTGTTGGTATATCGCAAGGGGTAACCGATAAGCATTTGATTCGTGCTACTTTAGAATCGCTTGCATACCAAACCCGCGATATTGTTGGTTTAATGGAGGAGAATTCTGGAATTGCGCTCAAAAGCCTTAAGGCCGATGGTGGAGCTTCGGCTAACAATTTTATTATGCAGTTTCAGGCAGATATATTGAATGTTCCGGTTGAATGTCCAACTTCAACTGAGGCTACCGCACTGGGTGCAGCGCTAATGGCTGGGTTAGGAGTTGGTTTTTATAGCTGGGACGATATTAATGCGGAGATTCCAGGAAAAAGGGTTTACCGTCCGCATATGTCGTTTGAGTTACGGTCAAAGTTGTATAAAGGATGGAAAAAGGCTGTTAAACGTGCTCAGGATTGGGCTGAAGATGGTTTGGAATAATAATTGGAGTAAAAAAGAAAAATATTTGAATGATGAATAAATTACAAAACTTAGTTTTATTTCTGCTTTTAGGAGTTGTATTTGCCAGTTGCTCTAAATATCAAGGAATCGACATTAAAGGGGTAAAGGATGTTAAGTTTAAAGGGATGCAGGATGGTGTAATATTTTTGAATCTTACCTTTGATGTGAATAACCCAAACTCAAAGAAAATTGTAATTAAACATTTTGAGTTTAATGCTTGGCTGAATAATAGAGAATTGGGTAAACTGACCAGTGTTGAAAAGATAACCTTAAAGGGAGATACTCGGGCCGACTATGTTGTACCAGTTGAGATTAAGTTGCGTACAGCTGCCGATGCATTTAAGCTGATGGGCTCCGGGAAGAAATTAATATCGATGATAACTGTTGAAGGACATGTGAAGGGTGGTAGATTCCCAATTGTTAAAAAAATTAAAATTCCCAGACAGCCACTCGATAGTTTGATGAAATCGCAACAGGATAAGTTAGTTATAACCGACACATTATCTGTTGTAGATACTGTTAGTAATAATTAGCATTCAAAACATTTTGCTAAATTTGCAGCACAATTTCAAGGAAAAATGAGAGGAATTTTATCAATATTATTAGTGCTATTCTCTGCAGCAGCGTTGTTTGCTCAGGAGTTAAATGGTGGTAATGAAATTGATAATATCATTAAACGTCTTCATGAGAGTAACCCAAATCAGGGTAAAGTTGTGGTTAAACAGGATGCTCAAATCGCAAATTTACTTGATTTACACGTGTTGCAGAATGCAAAAAATCCTGGGATGCACGGCTTTAGAATTAGAATTTTCTTTGAACTAGGCCAGAACGCTAGGCGTAATTCAGAGGAATCCATGCGAGTTTTTATGGAGAAGTATCCTGGTGTGAAGGTTTACCAAAGCTACGATAACCCTTACTGGAAAATATCCGTGGGCGATTTTCGTTCACGCGAGAGTGCCCAGAAATTTTACCAGCAACTTTTGGTGGATTACCCTAAAGCATTTATAATACCCGATTGGGTAAATTTCCCATCGTTGGAATAGAAAATATGCAAACAATGGATATTCAGCTAAAAATAGCAGTTCCGAAAAGAATCCGAGAGGATGAAAATACGAGTCTGGCTATTATTAGCTCTTTTCATTTGAGCAAGTTTAATGGGAGGCACTATTATCAAATAGGAAACGTGTCTCCAATAGTATTTGAGTTATTTACGAGAAAAAGAGTGTAATATTGCAGGTAGATTAATCGTCTACCTTTTTTATTGAAAGGAAAATAGTATGAGCGAGCAAATCAAACATGAATGCGGAATTGCATTAATCAGGTTGCGTAAACCGTTGGAGTACTATCAGCTTAAGTATGGTACTTGGCGATACGGGTTGCATAAGCTATACCTGTTGATGGAAAAGCAGCACAACCGAGGTCAGGATGGAGCAGGATTAACTTCCGTAAAGTTTGATTTGGAAGCAGGTAAAAAATATATCGATAGGGAACGCTCAAACTCGTCATCACCTATTAAGGATATTTTTGATATGGTGAATAAGGGTATCAACAAATACTCTGAAAAGCCCGATTTAATCAACGATCCAGTTTTTGCAAAGCAAAATATTCCGTTTGCCGGCGAACTTTACCTTGGACACTTACGCTACGGTACTTTTGGCAACAATTCAATAGATTACGTTCACCCTGTAATGCGCGATAATAATTGGAAATCGCGCACACTTGTACTTGCAGGAAACTTCAATATGACCAATGTTGATGAACTTTTCAAGAAGTTAGTTGACTTAGGTCAGCATCCACGCGATTACTCCGATACGGTTACTGTGCTCGAAAAAATTGGTCATTTCCTTGATGAAGAAAACCAGCAGCTATTCCGTCAGTACAAAAATGATGGATTCTCAAATATGGAAATCAGCAAGTTAATTGCTGAAAATATTAGCGTGTCGAAAGTTTTACAGGCCGCCACTAAAGATTTTGATGGTGGTTACGCAATGGCAGGACTAATTGGCCATGGAGATGCTTTTGTGGTACGCGACCCTTGGGGAATTCGCCCCGCATTCTACTATGCCGACGATGAGATTGTTGTGGTTGCATCGGAGCGTCCAGTTATCCAAACTGTGATGAATATCGACGTAAATGAGGTTAACCAGATAAAACCTGGATATGCGCTTATTATGAAGCGCAATGGAGAGGTGAGTCACGAGGAAATTCGAATTCCACAAACAAGGAAATCGTGTTCTTTTGAGCGCATCTACTTTTCGCGTGGTACCGATAAGGACATTTATAACGAACGAAAGAAGCTTGGTGAACTGCTTACGCCAACCATTTTAAAAGCAATTAACTACGACCACGCAAACACCGTTTTTTCATATATTCCTAACACTGCCGAAACAGCATTTTATGGAATGGTTAAAGGAGCCGAGGATTACCTTAAAACCGAAAAGAAAAGGATGATTCTGGAGAAAGGTTCATCGTTAAGCGAGAAGGATTTGGATGAGATTATATCGCTCCGATTGCGGGTTGAGAAGATTGCGGTTAAGGACGTTAAGCTCCGCACGTTTATCACTCAGGACAAGGGAAGGGATGACCTTGTTGGCCACGTTTACGATGTTACCTACGGATTGGTAAAGGATAATGTTGATAACCTAGTTGTAATTGACGATTCTATTGTAAGAGGAACAACCTTGCGTGAGAGTATTCTTCGAATACTGGACAGGCTTAAACCCGCAATGATTGTAATCGTATCATCGTGCCCACAAATTCGCTACCCCGATTGCTATGGAATTGATATGGCAAAGCTTGGAGATTTTGTAGCATTCCGTGCAGCAATTGATTTGTTAAAGGAAACGGGTCAGGAGAGCGTTATTAACCATGTTTACAAGCAGTGTAAGGCACAGCAAAATCTGCCAAAAGAGGAAATAATTAACTACGTAAAGGAAATTTACAAGCCTTTCACGGTAGAGCAAATCTCCGATAAAATTGCCCAGCTACTTACTCCAAAGGATATGAAAGCCAAGGTAAAAATTGTTTTCCAATCCATCGAGAATCTACACGAGGCTTGTCCTAACGATTTAGGCGATTGGTATTTTACTGGAAATTACCCAACACCAGGCGGAAACAGAGTTGTAAATAACTCGTTTATCAATTTTATTGAGGGGCGAAATCAGAGAGCTTACTAAAATTTATATCCAGCATTAATAGTAAACATCCGACTGTAACCAAGCGTACCCTTATCGAAGTAATCCTGACTACGTGTTACTGGGTACCGGATTTCTGTATCTAGAAGATTAGAGATTGAGAACGAGGCAAATATTCCATCTTTAATGATATTGTCAACTCGTAAATTTAACCCAAAAACAGTATAGGCTGGCGCTGTATCGCCAATTCGAGTTCCATCGCCCGTTGTGGAAATATTATAAGCGGGGTACATTTTATCAACATACCTGAAGTTTATATTGGCCGAAAGTTTTTTTGTAGGTCTATATGTTATATTACCATACCCCAAAAATTTTGGAGAGTAGTTAAGCTCAATATTTTCGTATCCTTCAGTTTTATCAGTGCTTATTTGGTACATTCCGCTAAGGTTAATTGTAAGTTTATCGATTGGTTTGAATACTAGTGATAGTTCACTTCCTGTTGTTGTTAACCTTCCAGAGCTGTAATTAATCATTCCAAGTGTAAGAGAATTGATTCGTGTAATTAATTTATCGGCATAGTTACGGAAAACACTGAAATTTATTGTGGCATAGTTTCCAATTGTGGAAATGTAGTTTAACTCTATTGTTTGTATTGTAGATGGCTCCATTTGTGGACGTGATGGATATCTTACAATGTCCATATTCTGTCCAATTGATGGTGCTTTTATTGCACTGCCATACATGATTTTAATATGATTGCTTTTGTTAGGGTGATATATTATTCCTATTCTAGGAATTACCTCTATTGCGTCGTAGTTATATGTTCCAACTCTTTTAATGTAACCAGGGCTGTCAGGGTCTAGGGGGTCTGTAGGATAATCGAATCGAACCCTGTAATCAATATCGTATTTGGGAGTTTGTTCAAATCGAATACCACCAACAATGGAAAGCTTCTCAATTGAATATTGGGCTTGAGTGAAAATTGCCCATCGGTATTTGCTATTTTTACGCGAAAGGCCTGCATCAAGGTTATAATAACCTACACTAAGGTTTGGTGCATCAACGGTAAGTTGGTCTCTAAGTGCCTTTCTATAGTATCCTGAGGTTATAATGTTGAACTTATCGGATGGAGTCCATACTGTGTTGAGTTCTAAATCAAACGATTCGGAATAAATATCGTTAAAGGTGTATGCTGTTGAGTCAGAATTATGTTTATAATCCAAAAAATTTCGAAATGTATAGTAGCCACCTTTAAATGTAAAACTTAAATTATTATTCAGCAAGAATGTTTTGCCTACAACAAGGTTAGTTGTCTGAATGCGAGCCAAATGTCCATCATCGTAGCCGGGATAGTAGTCAATTACACCTCTATCAGTAGCGGTTTGTTGAAATCTTGCAAACAATCCCTTGTAATCAAGTGAGAAGTCAAAGTATTTCCTATGGTCCTCAAGTTGACCCTTACTTGTAGGTGGAATATCGCCCCATTCGCCATTTGGGTTAACAACTGTATTCATTTTCTCCCAAGGCTCATCTATTCCATAGTTTCCATATACCCCAGCGTTTGCTGTAAAAGTGAATATTTCATTCTTAGCAACAGCCTTACCAAAGGCTCTGTATTGTCCATTATTGCCAATGCCAGCCGATGCAATGCTTTTATTTGATTCGTTAGTGATTATGTTGATTGCACCAAAAAAAGCACTATTACCATATATTACGGATAGGGGACCTCTAACAACTTCAATCCTATCAATGGCTTCAACTGGAACATTAATTTTTGTTGTGGGAAAGGAGTTGTACCACTCTTCCATTTGGTTTACTCCGTTTACAAGTATAATAATATTGCTAAATGTTCCATTGGTATAAAAGCCTCTTACTCCAAAATTGTCAGTACCAAACCATAGGTAATCGTTCATTTGGTACATTCCCGTTACATTTGCAAATATATCTTCGATAGATTGATAGCCCGAGGCTTCAATCTTTTCCCTGGTTATTAGAACTATACTGGCGGGTATATCCGATATCTTTTCCGATTTCTTGCTTGCAGTGGTTACCTCAATACTCAAAAGGTCCTCAAGCGAAAGGGTGTATATGCTATCTATAGCATTGTTTTGAGCAATTCCAATGCTCGATATCAACGAAAAAATAATAGTTGTTAAATAGTTAATTTTTGAGCAAAAGAAATTTCTCATATAAATTGAGATGGTTATGTATTCCAAGTCAATTTACAAATAAAAGATACGTTGTAAAAGAGTTTTTAGGCTTTTCTTAAACCTAAATGGTATTTTTCCTTTATCTTTTTTAAGAATGTAGCAATGTGTCGCTCAACTTTGTGCTGGTAAATATCTGGGATTGTGATCAGTATGCCAGTTTCCTCAACCTCGCCAAACTCATGGTTAATTACCGTTCCAAATACTTTCATTGAAGGGCTAATATTCATGTAAGAGTTAATAAGCGGAGGAATTTTCTCGCCTAAATCTCTTATTTTTTGCGAAAGTATTTTATAATCCTCATTATAGGAGTTTCCTGTAAATACCTTTGCAAGAGCTGATCTATCCAAATCAACCTCTATTGGATTAATAGGAATAACTAAGCCTTCATTATCCTTGAAGTATTTTTCGAAAAAGTAGAAAAGTAGATTTCGAGCTTCAACATTGTAGGTATTGTACATTGTTACTTTTCCGAAGAAATATTTTATGTGTGGATTTAAAACGATTAGCGCACCTAAACCATCCCAAAGGTTATCCAATGCGTAAAGCCCCTTTCCGGAGCGACTTAATGCTTGATATTTAGGTTGTACAAATGACCGTCCTAGTTCAATCATTTGGGGCATATAGTTATTCTTGAACTTTTCGGAAAAGTTAAATAGATGCTTCGTGGAAAGGTTGATTTCCTCTCCTTTAGTGGGGTCTACACTGTGGAAACGATACCCTCCGAGAATCTCCTCCTCCTTGGGGTCCCATACAATTAATTGCTTGTAGCAATTTTCGCAGGTGTCGTAGTCATCAATATCTACCTCGAAACCAGTACCTCCGCCCGCCGACCTAAAGGTTAACTCTCTTAACCGACCAACTTCGCGCATTAAATTTGGAGAATTCTTTGCAGTAAAGATGTATAGCTCGTTATTGGCGTTATTGGTATGCCTTACAAACCTTTCTGGGGTTAACTCCGCCAGAATAAGTTTTTTGTCGACTGGTTCAATTATATGTTTCATTGCATGTAATGCTAGGGTGCAAATTTACTTTTAATTAGTTTTTTTGCTGCATATTGTAAACAATATTTTTCACCCATTTTGCCCATTCGTTAGGATTTTTTGAGTTATCGAAGGTGTTATAGGGAATAGGTTTTCCTATTCTAACAGCAATGCTTTTGCCTTTTTGCTTAAACATCTCATCAACAAGGTAAAGCATTTCAATGTTGGCTTTGATTCCCAATGATTTTCTGAACTTTGCAAGATTGTAAAAGAAGCGGGAATTTTTTCCACTAAAGTATACAGGAACTACGTTGCGTTGGTGTTTAATCGCCTTGGAAATGAAACTCTTTTTCCATTCCAAATCCTCAATTTTTCCGTGCTGTTTGCGGGAGCAAAGACCTGCTGGGAAGTACAATATTTGGGTAGATGACGCATAGGCATCCTCTAACATTCGAGCATTCTGAGACGACTGTGCTCCATGCTTGTTTACTGGGATGAACACTGAATGTAATTGCGTGATATGCATCAACAAATCATTAACTGGGAATTTCACCTCGGGAAATTTTTTACCAAGGGAATGAATTAGAATCATTCCATCCAGCCCTCCTAATGGATGATTCGATGCAAAAAGATATCTTCCATCGGGGTCAATATTTTCGATACCCTCCACAGAGTATCCTACGTTCATCATTTTTAGAACTTCATCAATAAAGTCGATACCCTGCTTATCTCCATTCCTTAGTAGAAAG
Organism: Bacteroidota bacterium; assembly: GCA_029560875.1. Taxonomy (GTDB): domain Bacteria; phylum Bacteroidota; class Bacteroidia; order Bacteroidales; family Tenuifilaceae; genus SB25. The sequence goes on from JAKQKB010000202.1 coordinate 86,367, forward strand.
TCATTTATTTCATCCTGATGTATAATTCTTTTAAGGTATCTAACTATAAACCGAGGTAAAGTCTTTAGAAGTCGAGGACTCTTTGATGCTATAACATTTTCAACATCAATGAATTTTTTCTTTTCCACTTAATTCCAATAATTTGTTCTGTGCAAATATACTAAACCCTTGGTTTGCTCTAGGAGTTTAATGAAAAGATTAGATAAACTTAACTATTTCGGTTACAAATGTCCATATTCCATTAAGAATCATTTGTACCCCAATTGTTGCAACAATTAAACCGAATATTCTAACGAGAGGATTCATCAGATTATATCTCGACAGAAATTTGCCAATATTCCTTGCATAAATCATAAATACAAGATTTATGGCAAGTGCTGCAGCAATAGATACAATAGTGTTGGTATGGCCATAGTGGGAGGGAAAAGTAACTGCAGCGGTTATGGTGGCTGGTCCTGCAATCATGGGGATTGCAATTGGTACGGTTGTAATATCCTTTACCGATACGTTTTTGTCAACTTTAATAAACATTCCGTTCTGCAAACCATTTAATCCGTTATAGAATAGTACTACTCCACAGGTAATTTGGAATGCGTAGATTTCTATGTGGAACGCATAGCTGAAAACAATTTCGCCCAACAAAAGAAAAAATACCAGTATTATAAATGCTGTAATTGTTGCTTTAATGGCTATTAGTCTTGTACTCGCTTCATCGAACTGATTTTGGAGCGATGTTATCACAAAAACTTTTTGAATTGGGTTTACCAACGCAATTATTGCAACAAAGCAGCTAAGAAGAAGTTTAACTTTAAATGCAAGCATGCTTATTGGTTTGATTATCAAAAAAATATATCACCATAAAATTATTAAAAAAATTTATTGAAAGGGAGTAGGGGTGTAATAAAAATTAGTTGTCATAGGTTCAAAGTGAGATTTTTCACTATCGTTAAAACTAATTTAAAATATTATGAAGACAAAAATTAATTTTTTATTCACACTAGGCTTAGTTGTAATTTTAGCAAACTATGTAAAAGCTCAGGAGAAAACCGATTCCGCAGTAAGGGCATTTCAGTTAACATTGGTAACTCCACTTGGAACAAACGGAGTAGAATCCGGAAACATAACTAATAAGCTCTCAATTAACATTCTGGCAGGCTATAATGGTGGGCTAAAAGGAACAGAGTTTGGTTGCATTGCAAACGTACTAAAGGGCGATATGGATGGTGCGCAGTTTGCAGGTTATGCTAACGTAAATCTAAAAACTGGTAAAGGTTTTCAGGGAGCAGGTTTCTTGAACTATAACCATAAAGAGTTTAGGGGAGCCCAACTTTCAGGTTATGCAAACGTTGTTCTGGCAAATAGCAATGGTTTTCAGGGAGCAGGGTTTGCAAATGTTGTGAAGGGTAACTACAAGGGAGTTCAGTTAGCTGGGTTTGCAAGTGTTGTTACCGATTCTATGGATGGTTTCCAGGGTGCAGGTTTTTCGAATTACTCAAGAGGAAATACCAAGGGTCAGATTGCTGGATTTGCGAACTTTAACATAGGCGAAGGGAAGGGGCCTCAAATTTCGGGATTTGGAAATATTAATACTGGTGATTTTAGAGGTGTACAATTATCGGGTTTTTCTAACATAAATACAGGACGGACTGATGGCGTTCAGATTTCAGGGTTCATTAACTACACAAAAGTGCTAAAAGGGTTACAACTGGGTGTCTTTAACTATGTTGATTCTCTTGAGAAAGGCGTATCTATTGGAGTAATAAGTTTCGTTCGCAATGGATACCATAAGTTTGAAATTAGTGGTAATGAGTCTATGTATGGAGTTTTAAGTTATAAAACAGGAACAAGAAGTTTCTACAACATTATCTCGGTTGGTGCTGCAACCCGGAGCGATAAAATTTACTGGGGATGGGGCTATGGTATTGGAACAATTGTGCCAGTTAAAGGGAAAGTTGACTTGAACTTTGAGGCAACCTGCTATCAGGTTAATGAGGATGAGTGGTACACCAATAGGTTAAATCTTCACAATAGAATCAATGCTCTAGTTTCGGTGCAGATATCCAATAATCTTACAATCTTTGGTGGCCCATCGTGGAATGTGCTTGTTTCCGATATAACCGATAAGAGCGGAAATATTGTAGATTCTGATTATGCTCCTTGGAGCACATTCGATAAAACATACGATAACGAAACGAATGTAAAAATGTACCCAGGATTTAGTTTAGGTATGCGATTCTAGTAATTTTGATAAAGAGAAAGGGTGTCATACTTGACACCCTTTCTTTCTTTTAAATATCGATAATTGTAAATTCAACTCTTCTGTTTTGAGCTCTGCCTTTTGCTGTAGCATTAGACGCTTTAGGTTTCTTAGAGCTATATCCTTTCGATACAATTCTGTCCTTGGCAACTCCCTGCGATATCACATAGTCGGCAACAGATTTTGCACGCTGTTCGGATATTTTTTGGTTAACAACTGGTGAACCAGTATTATCGGTGTGTCCACTAATTTCAACCATAACGTTCGGATACTCGTTCAGGAATTCCACAAGGGCATTCAAAGAACGGAACGATGTAGGCTTTAGTTTTGATTTACCTACTTCAAAGTAAATAAAGTCGATATTTACAGTTTGCCCAACCTCTATAGGTGTAACGTAGAAATTCTTGGCAATTTTTGTTCCCTTCTTAACCTTGGTTAAATCAACCTGTTCGTACTTGTTGTAGAAATTCTTAACCGAAGGAAGAATATCGTACGAAACTCCAACAGGAAGTTTAAGAGTATATGATGCATTTGATGAATCGTAGCGGAATCCCATAGTCTCAACCCCATTGACTTTCAGTTTAACAGGAATATCGGAAGTTAAAGGCTTATCGGTTTTTATATTGATAATGTTTCCGCTAAGTATCGCCATATTAGCATCCTTGCGCTCTGCAAATACGTTGTGGGCAACCTTGGCATACTCAACGTATCCTGTTAAATCAAGCTCATTATTCAAAGAGATATAATCCTTTGATGCAATTGCTGTGGTGTATTTAAATCCGTAAGGTAAGCGAATGGTAAATGAGCCGTTAACTGGGTCAATAACAACCGTATCGATAGGATTGCCGTTTACAACAAGTTTTGGAAACGATGCTCCAATAATAGGTGTGAAAGTATTGTTATCGAGTGCAGTACCTTTTACCTCAATCCAAGGAACAGATTGAATGTAAAAGTTCACCTCTTTTTCGGTGTACGAAATTGCAGTTGTAACATCAACTGTATCGGCTTTACTAATGAAATTTGGCACCTTTGCATTTACAATGTATTTGCTACCCAACGGAAGAATAGCTTTATACTCTGCAATTTCGGTTCCATACTTAACCGAGTCGGAAAGTAGGTTATTGATTAATATTTTGGGATTATTTTCGAGCGATATAGGCAAGTTTGTACGTGTATTAATAATCTTACCAAATATTTTTACGTAGGGGATTGACTCAAAGTATAAGTTTTTATTCATTTCGGTGTATTCCTTGATATTGGTAGCATCAAGGGAGTCAACTACGCCAACCCAGTTTAGCAATTCCGGTTTTATGATGTAATTCTGACCAAAAGGCAACAAAACCTCATACGATGCCGATGCTTTATCTATTTTTAGTTCAGCTACCTCGTTACCATTAAACGTAATTCTATAGTTAGTATCCGCAAGCATAAGTTTTTCATCGGCCTTACTTAGAATTAATCCAGAAAGTTTAACATTGGGGTTATCTTCGAAAATTTTAACCTTGAATATATCAGATTTTCCAATGGAAGCAGAATCGGAGCAGAAATAGGCCCAGTTTTCCTTTTTGTTTAATCTATAGTAGTTTTCCCAACCAGCGGTGTTTATTGTATCACTCAAAGGAATGGGTAACGACCAGTTCTTATAGGTATCATCGGTTCTGTTGCTTGCGTATAAGTTGTAGTTGCCTTTCACCTTGCAGCTAAAGTAGAGTGCCTTTCCGTCGGCCGATAAAAATGGTGCCTCATAGCTGTCGCCATTATCTTTGCCAACAAAATTAAGTTCTTGAGGCTTGGAGTACTTGCCATTGTCTTTTTTTATTGCGATGTATAGTTTATTATCTTTTTTATTGCTGCGCTTGCTGTAGGAAAGGAAGATGTAATTTTTATCTGGTGTGATGTATGCAGTAGTTGCTCTGCCTCTATTCTGCCGAGTATAGCCTGCCACATTAAGAGATATGGGTTTCCCCCAGTTTTCGCTATCGGTTCTTTCTATTAACGAAAGTCCTCTATCAATCCAGTATTTGCCATTTTTAGAGTACTTTCCATTAATAAGGAACGTATTTCCATCGTCGAGTATTCCTAATATAGCATTGTAGCGACCAATGTTTATGGAGTTTGATAATCGTTTTGCTTCAGTCCAAGTTCCATCTTCGTTTAGCACGGAGTACCATATATCCTGACTATTTATTCCACCAAATCTATTTTCTGGATGATTTGCTCTGGAAAAGTATAATATCTTTCCATCGGGATGTAAAATTGGGTTAATTTCTGGGTACTCAGAGTTGACAGATGTACCTAAATTTGATGGTAAAAATGATGTTTGAGCAGTTGCAATGCTCAAAACATTTACTATTATGGCGAGTACTACTAAAGTCTTTAAAATTGCATTTTTCATTGGTGATATTATTTAATTCAACCTTGAATTTTTATCTGTAAGGCATTCCCTCGGGTTGTTTAACTCTTCCAAATACCCAGTTCATGCCAAATCTAAAATTGGCATTGGTGGTATATAGTGGATTAATAGCAGGATATAGATTGTCAGCAACAATAAAAATCTGTGTGGGGCCAGGTTTTATCATAAATCCAAAACCCAGATTGTTAAATGACCTTTGATTCAACGATGCTGTTGCTATTATATTAAACCAGCGGCCAATACCTTGCTGTAATCCAAATGTTAACGCAGGGTAGAATTTACTGTTGTATACTCCCGTAAATGAGAACCCTAGTGATGTCCTCCGAGCCAAATCATAACTAGCCGTTAAGTTGAACTTTGGGTGAAGCCAAGTGCGGTACGAGGAATAAATGGTATCTCTATCAAAATCATCCTCCATTGCTTGTAATATTGAATCAACATCAACACTTCCACCATAAAGCCATTCAGCCACCATATCTAATCCGTTAAAGTCAGTTTCGCCTTTAAGGGTGTAGGTTTGAACGCTATCTTTCCAGTTGATAAAACCTAAGTCGTAAAAGGAGAAGGAAAGTCTTGTTCTGTCGTCGTATTTGTAAGTAACCCCTCCACTTAGAGCAAAACCCTTATTTTTGAAATTTGTGAAATAGTTGGTAATCCAATTCATATCATCAACATGGTCAATACTTGGGTCTCCGGCACTATTCCTTGGTATTCCGGCTGTATATAGCTTAGCATCGGCATGTCCGTAGTGGCCATACATGGCGGTATCAATCTCTATGTTTAAAACTTCAGGGTCAAATCGTACATTGCTTAATCCTTGTAGTAAGCTGATTCTTCCGCCAAAGCTCCACTTGGGGAACTCCTTCATCATTCCAAAGCTGTACTCGTTGTAGAGAGAAACATCAACTTTTAAATTTGAAAAATCTAGGGAACTTCCAGCGTAGGCAGAATTTCCTTGTAATGCAAGTCCAATTAAATCTTTTGGATAGTTAAATGTTGCATTAAGATTTTGTCGGATAGCAAACCAGTAATAGCCGTTTCGTATTTTTGTTCGTAGGTGGAATATATCAACATTTTGACCTACAAAAAGCATGTTGTTATCTTTCAGTTCGCCTAGAAGTTTATTTGGGTCAACGTGCATTGTATCGTTTCTAAACTCAGCAATATTATTTATTACAAAACCATTTGTAATAAACTGTCCATAAACTGAATTCCCCGGAAATCCAAGGCTAAGGGTGTGTTCTGGTGTAATAGAGGGGTTGATGTATGAGCTTTGAAAGATATCCCTCATAAAAGGTAGTGTTAACTCAGATTGGGCTGAAGCGTTAAATGCCAACAAAGCTAGAAGTATATAACAGAAAACTTTTCTCATTTGCATGGTATTTTCAATGTAATAGGATTGTTGCAGGTAATTTTAAGTTATTCAAGATTTACTTTTGCAACGGCTATCATACTCATTTGGATATCAATAAAACTAGTATCCTCAATTACTACAGCTTGACTTGAATTGCCACCAGTTTTGAAACGGTACTGGAGCACAATCTTTGTAGCATCCTTAATGAGGTTATACTTACTTCGGTTAATTACTACCTCGGAATAGTTTATTGTTGGATTGGTAACTTTGCCAGAGGTAGGATCAACGGCCGCACTTTTAATTAACCAATTTTCATCAGTATATAGTTTTGTTAGTTCTTGGTTTAAATCGTTTAAGAAATATGCTTGAAAATAGGTATTGAGCGGAATTCCATTTCTAAAACGAAACTTTATGGTTACTTTAAGAGAGTCACCCTCTTTAAGATTAAGTTCACTTTCTAGGTCGGGCAACTCAACATCTACAATTGTATCGTTTATTTGATTGGTTTCTACCCAGCCAATAAGTGGCAATTCTATTTCCGAAGCAATGCTTAGTTTAGAGTCCTTTGCCACAAAATAATCATGGTTACTTGAAGCATCACCCAATGTTATTCCGGAGCGAAGTTTGAATTGATTTGGAGCAAGGTCGAAGGCAACATCAATATTGGAATTGTCCTTATTCAAGACTAAGGAGTCCTTAACTGGTGAGTTTCCCATTAACATTACTCGGCTCAATTCGTTGGGTGTTCCAATTTTTAGAGTATTTGTTGTTGGTGCACCAGAGTTTACCACTAGAAGCATTTCGTCTGGATCTGGATTCGTATTGCTGGCTTCCAATTGGTTAATATTGAAGAATACGGGTATTCCGTAACTATTAAATATTTTAAATGTTAAACGGGGATCGTCAAAGTGTTGATCGGCCACATAGGTTGAGCGGAATAAATCCACCTTATAATCGTAATCACCAACAGTTATATCCTTATTTATTTTTCCTTGAATGTAGGTATAGTCGATATTATTTAAAGATACCTCTATGGATATGTAATCACTAGTGGTCATTGGAGAACCAGTTTGTGATCGGAATTTTATATCTGCAGAAAGTGTAAAAGTATTATAGGTTGTATTGTACAAATCGATAGTATACCCTGTAACATTAATGTTCGAACTAGATACATCTTGCTCAGGAGCTCTATCCTGGGTTATTGGTATTACATAAGATTGTCCTTGTGGGTTTTTGAGAGATGTTATTGTAATAGTGCTTCCTGCAACAATCTCAAATCCGCTGGTGAATTTATTTGTAATTCTATAGCTTAAAGTTCCTTGAGATAAAACAATACTTTTAATTTCAGCCCCAGGAATGGTGGAATATGTTTCAGTTAACGTTTTAGTTATAGGGCCAATTGTTTGTCCTGCAGGAACAGGCAAAGGCAATTCTCCGCTCCCGAATTGGTAGTTCTTAATTATGGCCAATGGCGGAATGGTAAATTCGGTTGCAGCATCACCAATGCTTATTGTGTCCCTAAAAGCAATGTATAGTTGCGAATCTCCGGGTTTTTGAAAAACAAATGTGTTTGCGTCGCTGCGTTCAACCAAATCGTAAAATGAAATTGTAGAATTAATTACAGGAACAACCACTACAGGCTCTACGGGATCTATTGATATGTTCTCTAGTTTAGAGAAATCATAACAACCAGTAAGTCCAATAAATATAAGAAGAGCCAGACTTCTCCAAATTTTATTTTTTTTAATTTCCATCATAAAAAATTTTAAATTAACTCTTTAGTAAAAGAGATTTATGGTTGAAAGTTAAAAATTTATTTCAAATAGGTCAATTTTTAATGGGTTTTATTAAAAGCAAAAAGGGGAATTAAGCATTCCCCTTTTCTTGAAAAACAAATGTATTAATAGAAATTATAACGTTTATCAACGATGTTTGCATTGGTTTTAAGAGCCTCGTATGCTTCGTAGTATGCTCTGGACTGATACATATTATTTAAACGGAATTGCTCAGAAGTTACATCGCCATCTTCTTTTGTTGACGAAACTATTGCTAGAACATAAACTCCATTATTACCCTTAACAGGTCCAACTAATTTGCCTTCAACACTAGCCGATGCAGTTCCAATTACATTTGGTTCAATTCCTGCCGAAGGTAGTGTGTATGAACTGAATGAAACCTTCTCTGCACGTGCAACGGTGATATTTAAAGTTCTGGCGACTTCGTTTATGTCGTTTGATTTCATTGCACTTTTTGCTTTCTCTGCAAGAATGGCTGCTTTCTTTTCTTTAATAGCCTTAATCTTAACATCATCTGTTACTTGTTCTAGCGGAGCAATACCCTCTTCGCGAATCTGGGTTAATGCAGCAACAACATACATGTCACCAAACTCAAAAACAGTTGAAATATCACCTTTTTCTGCACGGAAAGCCCAACGAATTAACTCTCTTGGAGATTCTAAGCCTGCAATATTTCTATCGTTTTGTAGCAAGTTATTTGCAATTCGTTTAGTTAGGCTGTTTGCATTAGCATATGAGTTAAATTTCTCGTAGGTTTTATTTACCCCAGCAAATTCTGCTGCTTTTGCATAAATGGCTTGGGTTGTATGAGAACTTGGAACAACCTTACGCTCAATAATTGCTAGTTGAGCCTTTTTAGTTTCTTTACCTCTTTCAGTTACTTCAAGAATATGGAAGCCATATCGGGTTTCAACTAACTTAATGTCACCTTTCTTGTTATTAAAACTGGCTTCATCAAAAGTGCTTTCCATAACTCCGCTAGGATACCAGCCTAAATCGCCACCTTTCTCCTTTGATCCTGGATCGTCTGAATACTGATTGGCGATTGCAGTCCAATTCCCGCCTTTTTTAAGAACGCTTAACAAGCTATCTGCGGTGCTTTTTGCAGCGGCATAATCTTGCTGGGTTTGACCTTTGGGAGCAATAAGGATATGACGTGCTTTTACTGAGTCGGGCATCATTTTAATATCTAGTAATCGAGCTAGTTTGTAGGAATTACCATCAAATATTGGTCCCATAACATCGCCCACACTTGTACTTAAAGCCCAAGTTCCAAATTCTTTAAGCTCTGAGGCATTATAGTATTTAGCATCAAAAGGACTATCGGACTTTAAACTAACATATTGCTTAGGTTCTGTAGAGGTTATGAATTCCGCTTTTGCATTGTTTATCCATTCCTCAGTAGCCTTAATGTCCTCATCAGATGCTTTTATTGGGAATATTACGTACTCAACATCGCGCGATGCTTGTTGTTTGTAGTCGTTTTGATGCGCGCTGTAGTAATCCTTTAGATCGCCATTGGTAATTTTGATTGTTGAATCGGATATTGAACTATATGGTGCTACTGCATAATCAAAATTAACCATAGTGGTTCTATCTGCAACACTCCTTTTAGATTGCAACGAGGTAACATATAAGCCTTTTCTAACCAAGTTGAGGTATTTTGTAAACATTCTATCTTTAATTACCTCTTGTTCAATATACATCCAGTATGCTCTTGCTCTTGGGTCATTGTCAAGATTCTTGATAATCATACCAATATACTCCTTGTTTACCATCCCTGTTTGTGGATCGCTAAACTGTTGTTGGATTATTGGGTGGATATAATTTCCTTGAACCATATCGAAAAGTTCGTTTTCGTGAATCTCTATACCCAGTTTTTTGTATTCTGGTTCCATGATATTGCTACGCAGAATATCTTGCCAAACTCTTTCGCGAATTTGAAGTTGAGTTTGCTCATCGAGCGAGATTTGCTGCGAAAAAAGTTTTTGAAGGTTTTCATTCTCATCAATTCTTGCTTGAAATAATTCATAGGATATTGATGAGCCTGCAACTTCAGCCACTTCCATCTGAGCTCTATCAAACAAAGAACCTCCAGAACTTACTACATCTTGGAGTATAAAAGCGAAAAGCGCTAACCCAATTACCACAGCAATTAATATTCCTGCGCGGTTTCTGATTTTTTCTAATGTTGCCATTTAAATGATTATTTATTTATCTATGTTTTAATTTTTTTCGAGCTACGAATATAGCAATTTTCAATTTTGTCGCATTTAATGCGTCAATTTATTTTTTATTCTTTTGATATAAAGTTAAAAACTGAATGTTGAAAATTAATATACGTATTGAATTTGACATTAACAATTACTGTTTTGTAAGTTGAATTAACTCTATTCTTGTTTCGTTCATTCTCAACACTCTAACGGTAAAATCGCTCAAAATAATTATTTCGTTTGGTTTGGGAATGTTTTGGTATTGAAATAGTACAAATCCTGCCAAGGTTTCATACTCGTCCGATTCTGGTATTTTTAGGTTGTAGGTTTCGTTTAAGTGCTTTATCTCGAGTCGGCCGGAGAAGATGAATTCGTTTTCGTTGATTTGTTTCTCCACAAACTCGTTACGGTCATGTTCATCGTCTATTTCACCAATAATTTCTTCAATTATATCTTCAATAGTAACAAGCCCCGCTGTACCACCGAATTCATCAACAACTACAGCAATGCTTTTATGTTCTTTGATAAACATTGCAAGTACTTTGTTTGCTTTCATAGTTTCGGGGATGAAATCAATCTTTATAAGTTTTGATTGAATGCTTTCGGGATTTTTAAAAAGTTCCTTAGAGTTTATGTAACCAATAATGTTGTCAACGGTGTCTTTAAATACAGGAATTCTAGAGTATTTGGTTTCAATAAACTTTTGTTTAAGGGCATCAATGCTTTCTTCGATTTCAATAGCCTCGATATCCGTTCTGGGAATCATGCAGTCGCGTATTTTAACTTCGGAGAAATCGAGTGCGTTTTGGAATATTTTAAGGGCCTGCTCGTGCTTTCTAGTTTCGGTTGTTGAAGGGGCTGCCTGCCCAACTAAATGGTCTAAATCTATTTTCCCAAATATTGGTTTTGTTTTATCTCGGCTAATTTTTATGCGAAACAAAACTCTAATAATTCCATAGGATAATCCTGTTGAGAATTTGCTGACAGGATAAAACAATAGATAGAAAATAAAGACAGGGAATGCAAAAGAGTTCAAAAGTGCGTTAGAGTGTAATCTAAAAATGGATTTAGGAAGAAACTCTGCAGTAATAAGAATGATGATTGTGCTGAGTAAGGTTTGAAGCAGTAGTATGGTTGATGGGGAGTCAAAATAAATCTCAAAACTTGGAGTTAAAAGTTTTGCCATTTCAATACCGTAAACAACAAGAGCTATATTGTTGCCAACAAGCATTGTTGCAATATATTGGCTAGGATTAGATGTGAAAATAGAAATTAGTCCCGATGATATTTGCCCATGTTTTCTGTCAAGTTCAAGTCTTAATCTGTTTGCGGAGACAAACGCAATCTCCATTCCAGAAAAAAATGCCGAAAAAATAAGAGAAGTAATTATAATTGCAATACTCGCGCCCATAGGTTATAGATTATTTTTCAGCATTTAGGCGTCGCCTTCGTCTTATATAAAAGAAACCAAAAGCAAATACACTTAGCAGAAGAAAGGTTGAGCTGTATCGGTTAATGCCAGAATTTACCACTGCGTAAATTCCAACCACTAGGCAAAATATGGCTAAGCCAAACCATATAAGTTCGAGTATATAAGCAAGTTTATTCATGGTGAACTGATTAAATGACGTGTAAAGTTAATAAAAATGAGAGAAAAAAATCAAATGTGATATCTTACTTTGTGGAAAGTCTTATTCTATTGGGTAGAAAAAGATTTGATTCATCAACCGATGAATTATTCTAAGGTAATTTCGCCGTCGTAAGGCTTTATTATTTCCCAATTATCAAAAGTTTCATCAGAGGTTAGTCCTCGACCATAAATTACACCATTTAGGCTATTGATCTTAACGTTTACGTTGGTGTAAATAAGTTTTTTCTTTTGATCCCAGAATAGTTCCTCGGTGTTTAAAACTTCGCCCTTACGATTCTTTGCGACAATGTTGTTTTTTGCGTGCCATAGGCTTTTTTTGTCGAAAAAAACGGCTTGCTTTGCTGTTAGCATAGTTTCTACACCCAATGTGTCGTTATAGGTATAGACTGCAATTCCTTCAGGGAAATCGGTAAAGGGTTCGTCGGCAAATTGGTAGTTTATGGTAATAGGGGCTGATACCTTTATTTTAACCTGCCCATTTTCTGTGTATATAACATCGGAGTTGTAGGCTGTAATGCCTGGAATGGTTTTTTTGTCAGAGAAATACTGAATTGCTTCAGGGTCTGTCTTACAGGCATAAAGTATAGTAGCCCCTACAAGAGTAGAGACTACTATTTTTATGATTGATTTGAGTTTAAAAATTTTCCTCACAGTAAACTTATTTTCTTTCCCTTACAACTGTTCTTTCGTTAATCCAGCAACCAATTGAATAGGTATCTCCAACCTTCAAATCGTGGAAGAAAATATCTTCTTTTGTTGGGAAATATTGACTGTAGGTTGAGATTAGAGAGTTCATGCCTTCTTCTAGTTCGGGGTCAACCTGTTTTGCTTTAGCGTATTTATCAACTGCGGCCCAAAAAACAGTTTTTTTCTCAAAATCATCAGCACCACAATTTCTTTCACTTGCGTACATATCTCCCAAAAGTTTGTATGCTCTTCCAAGATTAGGATTTTCGTCTAGAGCTTTGTTTACCAAAGCTTTTGCCTGTGATGAATTTTTAAGTTCAGTAAAGGTAAGCGATGCTAACTCGTAGAAATAAGTGGCCCTTTTGGTTACATCTGATTCCAAATTTATGGCTTCATTGTAATACTTCTCGGCCTCCCTTGGTTGTTTAGTGTCGATATATAAATGAGCTATATCGTATGCTAATGAAGCACTTGGTTCGGATTTATATATTTCTACACTTGCTTTTAAGAAAAGATCTTCCTTCGAACAATCTTTGGTTGAGCCCATAAGCGCTCTAATTTTTTTGTTTTGGGCTAAGTCGTTAGGATTTGCATTAAATTTAGGAGTGAAAATTGCCACTAAGTTTTCGCACTTTGCAACTCCCATCTGAGCAAATATTGCATCTATACCATCTTTTGCCTGCTTAACTTTATCGTCTGAAGGATTTTTCAAAATTTGAGCATCGGCAAAATCGCTAATGGTTGAGTATAGTTCAATTACCTTATCAGCTTCAACTTTTTTGTTCTCGTACATAACTCTAGTAAGGGTCATGTAAGTAAAAAGAACTGAGATTTCAGTTTTGTTTTGAGTAATATTTACAGCCTCTTCTGTTATCTTATATGCTTCTTCATATCTTTCGGGAGCCAAGGTGTACAGATCCTGAGCCTTTGAACCAAGAACAATGCCTTTTTTATTGAAGCTTTCAATTCTTAAATTATAAAGATGCATTAGAGAGTCGACTAAAGCCATTTTCTTGTTTTGATCGACCGTGTTCTCTATCTTAAACTTAATAAGACGCGTTCCTCTGATATAGATATTCTCAGATGATTTAGGACATAGCGTTAAGACTTTTTGCCATGGAGTATAGGCATCTTTAAAGTTGTTTTGTTTGTAGTATTCTTGATACATTGAGGTTTGTGAAAGACATTCCTTTCTAGATTCAGGATCTGCACCATACTTAGGGTCTTCTGTGTTCTGACCAATTACGCTTATGCTTACAACAGTTAGTAATGCTGCTAAAACCCCTTTTTTACTAATCGTTTTCATTGCCTTTGGTTTTAAGTATTTCATTAAAAATTATTAATTGTATTTGCGTTTAAAGAACCAGGGATAATCATAAAAAGTTAAACTTAAACTAACATTACCGTATGTTTCTTTTGTTAAATAGTTTTCAGTTGTTCCCCTTTTTCCAAGTTCTAAAGAAATGTTCAGTCTGGTTTTATTCTTTACTGGTAAACCTAGTCCAAAAGTTATGCCATAATCTGAAATTTGGTTTGAATTTACAAGTAGGTTGGATTTTGTGTAGTATCCTCCAAGTCTGTAATGGATTTTCTTTAAATAACTTCTTAAATCTTTAATATTTGGAGTATACTCAATACCTGCCCTAAAAGTTTCCATTTTTGTTAATGGAACGTTAGTGGTGAATGATTCGGTCTTAGACCAGTCCTGAACAAAATACTCTAAAGAGCCAATAAATTTATCTTTAATAGAGTAAGCTACGCCAAAATTTACGTTGGTTGGGAGAAGAAAATTATTTTTACTATCAGGGAATGGGACTAATGTGTCATAGGAGTCTTCTCCATACATTTCGGCACTCCATTTATATTTAATGTTGATTTCGTTTTGCTTTTCAATTGTAGCTCCCAGTATTAGATTTTGTTGTTTTTCTTTATCAAGTTCAATTATGTATTGAAATCCTAGGTTGAACGAAATATCATTGACAGCGATACTCGACTTGTAATAGGTATTAACATAATCGCTATTGGTTAAAGGGAAGATGGTGTTATACTTAAAATCTAGGCTGCCAAAATAGTATAACATATTTATACCAATGGAAAGATTTTTTAATGGGCTAAATCCAGTTCCAATGAATGCTTGGCTTATTCCTCCGTTTCCAATATGTTCATATCTAATGCGCCCAATAGTGCTGAGTTTATATGGGTCGGTTTCAAATCGTATCATTTTATAGCCTACACTACTGTATGGAGCAAACCCTGCGGCAACACCCCACTTTTTAGATATAGGGAAGGCTATGGAAATATGATGAATGCCTCCTGTGCTACTACTGGATGAATACTTATTGAGATACTGGTCGTATCCCACATATGAAGTTGATGACGTTTGCACTCCAAAATCGAATATAAACGACATTGAATCTTGTGCAGAGTATGATGCTGGATTTAGATAGTTAATTCCGTAAGGATTTCTTATTGCTTGAGAAACACCGCCCATTCCAAGATTTTGTGTAAAACCACGGTTCGGCATAATTCCAATTCCAAATCGAGAATATGGAGAGTATGTGTTCAAACTTTGTGAATTTGAAATATAAGCCAATGTGCTAAAGGCCAATACTAGTAATGCTTTTTTTATGTTATACATTGAATTCGAGTATTCTGTTTAAACCTGTTATCATTAAATTTTGGTTCACAAAGATGCTATTTTTTAACTTATTAGCAAAGAAATTTGAGTCGCCTCCTGTTAAAAGAACGTAAATATCAGGAAAATTAGTCTTTATCAAATCAATATAACCATCAACTTCTGATATTACGCCATTCAAAACGCCGGAATAAATACAATCAGCAGTGTTTTTCCCAATAATAGGGAACTTTTCCGATTTTTCAAGGTAAGGAAGCTTGGCTGTATGGTCGTTTAATGACTTAAACCGTAATGAAATACCAGGCGAAATGGCGCCACCTTTATATTCGCCGTTTGCGGTTACCAACTCGTATGTTATCGCTGTGCCTGCATCAATAACAAGTACATCTTTTTGGGGATATAAAAAGTTGGCTGCTACGGCTACGGCTATTCTATCGTAGCCAAGTGTTTCCGGGGTGCTATAGTGGTTTTTAATGGGTAGTTTGGTGTTTTTGTTAAGAACGAGTGTTTTAAAATTGTTCTCAAGAAAACGCAATACTTCAGGACTTATTTTCCCTACAATAGATACTATGGTATTACTTATAGAGTAAGTCTTTGAGATTTCCTCAATATCATTTAAGCCCAGGTTTGAATATCTCTGGTGATAAACTATGTTTTGGTTTTCAACTATTGTAACTTTTGAAAGGGTATTACCTATATCGAGGATTAAATTCACTGTATATCTGCTTAATTAACAAATTGATATAAATATTTTTTATCAACTCTCAGTTAAACGTAACGAGTTGTTTATTTGTTGCATTTGATAAATTGCTTCGTCAATATTCTTTATATTGGTTATTGTCAACGATAGTTTTTCTTTTCCCTCCTTTATTTTATATCGACTTGGGTTGCGTTGAATGTACTGCATTATCTGCATAAAAATGCTTGAACGGTAATACGATGAGAGTTGGTTTGAGATAAAATACCCAAATAGCATTTCGTTTTTAAGGATGATTTTTTCGAAACCTAACGATACTGCTAACCAACGTAGCTGAACAATGCTTAATAAGTCCTCTACTTGAGCGGGGAGTGTGCCAAACCTATCGCGCAGCTCGGTTTTAAACTTATCCAACTCTTCGGATTTGCTAATATTATCGAGTTCTCGGTAAAGTTTTATCCTTTCGGCCGTGTTGGAAACGTAGGAGTCGGGCAGGAGTATCTCCATATCCGTTTCTATGTGGCAATCGGTGGTGCCAGGTTTCCACTCTTTTGGATGCTCGTGAGTTGGGTCGGATTTGTACAAATCCTTAAATTCAGTTTCCCTCAGTTCTTCTAGGGCTTCGTCTAGAATTCGTTGGTATGTTTCAAATCCAATATCGGCAATAAATCCGCTTTGCTCGCCACCGAGCAAGTTGCCAGCACCTCGTATATCCAAGTCCTGCATTGCAATGCTAAATCCGCTGCCAAGTTCGGAGAATTCTTCAATGGCTTTTAATCTTCTACGAGCATCGTTGGTGAGGGTTTCCAACGGAGGTGCCAGCAAGTAGCAGAAGGCCTTTTTGTTAGAGCGTCCAACTCTTCCGCGTAGTTGATGCAAATCGCTTAGGCCGAACATTTGAGCGTTGTTTATTATTATTGTGTTTGCATTGGAGATATCGAGTCCCGATTCAATTATGGAGGTTGATACTAAAACATCATAATCACCATTAATAAAATCGAGCATAATCTTTTCCAACTTTGCGGGCTCCATTTGGCCGTGAGCCACAGCCGTTTTTACTTTTGGGCAGATTTTGTGAATCATTATTTGTACCTCGGCAATATTCTGCACTCTATTATGCACAAAGAAGACCTGTCCGCCACGCGAAACTTCATACTCAATGGCCTCCTTTATTATATCTGTATTAAACGTGTGAAGTTCCGTTAATATTGGATGTCTATTGGGTGGAGGTGTGTTAATAATAGATAAATCGCGCGCGCCCATCAGCGAAAACTGTAATGTTCTTGGAATAGGAGTAGCCGTTAATGTAAGTGTATCAACGTTGAGTTTTAGCTGTTTTAACTTCTCCTTTGCAGCAACGCCAAACTTCTGCTCCTCATCAACAACTAGCAATCCTAAATCCTTAAATTTTATGGAATCCTTAAGTAGTGAGTGTGTTCCAATAAGTATATCAATTTTACCCTCTGTTATTTTCTGGTGTATTTCGCGTTGCTGCGCTGCTGTTTTCATTCTGCTAACAAACTCAATATTGCAGGGCAAGTTTTTCAGCCTATTGCTGAAAGTACGGTAATGCTGCAATGCAAGAATTGTGGTGGGAACCAGAACTGCAACCTGCTTGCTGTCGGCAACCGCTTTGAATGCTGCTCTAACAGCAACTTCGGTTTTTCCAAAACCAACATCGCCGCAAACAAGCCTATCCATTGGTCTATCTAACTCCATATCCTCCTTAACAGCAGCCGTGGCCTTAACTTGGTCGGGAGTATCTTCGTAAATAAACGATGCTTCAAGTTCTTGCTGCAAATAGCTGTCGGGTGAGAACTGAAATCCCGCCTGTGTTTTCCTTTTTGCGTAAAGCGCAATAAGGTCTTTGGCGATATCCTTAATTTTACGTTTGGTATTCTGCTTTAGCTTTTGCCAAGCGCCAGAACCCAATTTGTATATTTTGGGTGATTCGGCATCCTTCCCCCTATATTTTGATATTTTATGGAGATTATGGATGTTAACCAGTAGCGTGTCGTTATCTTGATACGTTAAGCGAATGGCTTCCTGTTTTTTACCATTCACAATGGTTGAAACTAACCCTCCAAAAACCCCTATTCCATGGTCGATATGTACCACGTAGTCGCCCGGTTGTAGGTTGATTAGCTCCTGCATTGTAATTGCATCGCGACGGCTAAACTCGTGCTTGAGTTTATACTTGTGGTAGCGGTCGAAAATTTGATGGTCCGTGTAGAAACAAATCCTCAAATTGTGGTCAACAAACCCCTCGTGAATGGTTCCAGAGGTTGATGTGTAAACCAGCTCCTTATTTATAGTGTGCAGGATGTTTTCTAAACGCTCCAGTTGAGTAGGATTGTCGGCAAGAATGTATGTGGTGTAACCCTTAAGAGTATTTTCGTTAAGGTTATCGGCAAGGAGTTCAAAATTCTTGTTGAAAGGAGGCTGAGGCGAAGTACTAAATTCTACAATTTGATTGGAACGAAATAAGGGTTTAACTCCGAATTCAACGGTAGATTTTCCCTTTAGGCTATCCATAAAATCTTTGCCAGAGGCGTAGATTCTAGATAAATCCTGAGCGTTATTTTGAGATTCTTGGCTAATTATTGAGAATAGCTCATTTAGCCTACCAATTATAATTTCCGGATTTTTTAGCCAAACAATTGTATTTTCGGGCAGAACGTCGGTAATCAGATTTTTTTGTTCATCGTCCTCAATCTTTTCCTGTAAATTTGGAACAATTGCAATGGATTCCAGCAGTTCCTTGGAGAGTTGATCCTCCACGTCGAAAGTTCTGATGGTTTCAACCTCATCGCCAAAAAAATCCAACCTGTAAGGATTTGCCGATGAGAATGAGAATATATCAACAATACTACCCCGGATTGAGAATTGTCCTGGTTCGTAAACAAAATCAACCCGTTCAAAACCGTACTCATGTAGTATATCGTTAATAAAATCGGGCGAAATTTCCTCACCTTTTTTTAAGTATAGACTGTTTTTTTGAAGTTTGTCAATTGTAACAACTTTCTCAAAAATAGCATCGGGATAAGTAATAATTATAGCCTGTTTGTTTGGGTTATCCCTTAGTATAGGCAGCAGGTTAAGAACGTCAGTACGTTGAATAATTGCCTCGGACAGGGTTTGTCCGTACTGAACCGAGCGTTTAAAAGATGAAGGGAAAAAATACGAAACGCCTTCGGGCAGAATTCCCGATAAGTCGTTGAATAGGTATGCCGCTTCCTCCTTATCGTTAACAATTATAACATTAGGAGTGCTTAGCGATTGCAAAACGTTTGCAGCAACAAATGAAACCGAAGAACCAGAGAGCCCCTTCAAATAAATACTTACAGGCTTATTTTCGAGCAAGGTACATAGTTCCTTGCTTTTAGGGCTACTGTAAATGTTTTGAAATATGTTTTTAATATCTAGCAACGCGTATCGATTTTGAGCAACTCGCAAAATTAATCAAATAATAAAACACCCCGACAAAATAGTCGGGGTAGTTTTAGGTTAAGGGTTTTTATAAGGGATGGGTTGTTAGTTTTTTCTATTCATATTTTTTAATACACTCTTCAACTTTAGTTACCATATTGGCTGAGCCAACATAGAACGGTACTCGTTGATGTAACGATTCTGGCTTAATGTCAAGAATTCTTTGTTCGCCATCAAAAGCTTTCCCACCAGCTTGTTCGGCAAGGAATGCTATTGGGTTGCACTCGTATATTAACCGAAGTTTCCCCTTTGGTGCCGAGGCTGTAGGAGGGTAAAGGAAAATTCCACCTTTCAATAGATTTCGATGAAAATCGGATACCAACGAGCCAATATATCGGGCAGAGTATGGTCTGTGGGTTTCTTTATCTTCGTGTTTACAGTAATCTATGTAATCCTTTACGCCTTGAGGGAAACGGCTGTAATTCCCTTCGTTGATTGAATAAATGCTTCCGTCCAGAGGCGTATTGATGCTGTAGTTTGATAAGCAGAATTCTCCAATAGAAGGGTCTAATGTGAATCCGTGAACGCCACGTCCTGTTGTGTAAACAAGCATGGTGGACGAACCGTAAATTACGTATCCAGCAGCAACCTGTTTGTTGCCAGGTTGAAGAAAATCCTCCATTGTAGCCTTCTCTCCACGAGGGCTAATACGCCTGTACACACTAAAAATGGTTCCAATCGAAACGTTTACATCAATATTTGAAGACCCGTCAAGCGGATCCATGCAGAATATATAGTTTCCGTCTTTGGATAAATCATCATCCCACGTAATAATCTCTTGATCTTCCTCCGATGCTACTCCACAGCACTCTCGGCTATTTTTTAAAGCTTGAATTAACTGCCAGTTCGAGAATAAATCTAACTTTTTTTGGTCTTCACCTTGCACATTAACATTGCCTGCTTCTCCAAGAATATCAACCAAACCAGCCTTGTTAACTTTTTTGTTGATTAGTTTAGCTGCAACGCCAACATGGTAAAGCAAACGGGTAAACTCACCTGTTGCGTAAGGAATATCGGCCTGTCGTTCAATTAAGAACTGAGTAAGAGTTTTTACGTTATATCCTTGCATAAACCGAGCTAAATTTCTGGTTCAATTCTGCGGCTAAAGGTAGCCATTTTGTCTAAATCCAAAAAATAAAGTCAGCAAAAATTCCAAATTTAAAACGTTTGCGCTTGTGTTTGGTGTTTGTGTCTAATTTGTTTTTAAAAGAATTCCTTAGAGTATTGTAGGGTTCAAAACAATGATTTAAGTTTGAAGTAAATTTTTGAAGAATGAACAATTCAGTAATCCGTGTTTTTAAGTTTGGTGGTGCCTCTGTAAAATCGGCCGAGGGAATTAAAAATTTAGCAACCATTGTGAAAAAGTTTTCTCAGGATAAGGTTGTGGTTGTGGTGTCGGCAATGGGAAAAACTACAAATGCGTTAGAGCGAATTCTTGCTGCTTACTTGAACTCCGATAGTTCAATCAATTCTGAGATTGATGTCTTAAAAAACTATCACTATAGTGTAGTTCAGGAGTTGGTGGGTGCAGATAGAGGTCACTTTATGTATGCTGAACTGGACAGACTTTTTGCAGAACTAACTGGTAGGTTTGAACAGAAACCTACTGAGGGTTACGATTTTTGCTACGACCAAATTGTGTCCTTTGGCGAATTGCTCGCCACTAAAATTGTAAGTATATACCTTAATAATATCAGTATTAATAATAGATGGATTGATGCAAGAACCTGTATCCTGTCCGATAATTCTTACCGTGAGGGTATTATCGATTTTACTACATCTAAATACCTTTGCCAAAAGGCTTTCAATTTCGAAGGCGAAAATCTATACATCACCCAGGGCTTTATTGCAGGAACTGCAATGGGAACAACTACAACACTCGGTCGTGAGGGCTCAGACTATACTGCTGCAATTCTTGCAAATTTGCTCGATGCAAAGGATGTTACCATTTGGAAAGATGTTGAGGGCGTGCTGAATGCCGACCCTAAAATCTTTGCAAACACCTGTAAACTCGATTTTGTATCGTACCAAGAGGCAATAGAGTTGGCTTATTGTGGAGCGCAAATCATCCACCCAAAAACTATCAAACCAATACAGAATAAAAAGATTCCGCTTTTTGTAAAATCGTTTATAAATCCCGACGCAGTTGGGACTCAAATTGCCCATTCCGATTCTCAACTAAAATTACCACCTGTGCTGGTGCTTAAGCAAAATCAAGTTCTAATATCTTTAACTCCGCATGATTTTTCGTTTGTGATTGAGGATAGTTTAAGCAAGATTTTTGCAATTTTATACAAACACCGAGTTAAGGTAAATCTTGTGCAGAACTCGGCTATCAGTTTTTCAATATGTGTTGATGAGGAAAAGCATCGCTTACCAAAAGCAATAGAAGAGCTACAGGTTGATTTTGCCGTTCGCTATAACAGTAATCTGGAACTTTTAACCATTAGGCATTACACAAAACAAGCGATTGATGAGCAGGTCGGCGATAAGGTTGTTTATCTGCAGCAGCGAACCCGAAGCACATCACGTTTTATAATGAATGCTAGGACTTTGGCTTAACCACAAATAGTGCCTCATGACCTAGAAATGTGTTTTGTTTGCTGTAGACCTCTATTCCTAGTGTGTAGTTAATTATTTGTTTTTGAAGATTCCCTGAGGAATCTATATACCACCGTTCGCGGAATTGAACTTTCGATACTCTATCCCTTGAGAAACCATTCTCTTGTTCAATTGCTTTTACATCGTCAGTACTCAAAATTTTATCACCCATAAACTCAATGGCAATAAATTGGCCGTTGTAAACACCATCTATTAGGTAGTTTACTAACGATTTTTGGTCTAAGTACTGCAAGCATTCTGCTTCCCATATATCTGAGGTATCAATGTTTCTAAGTATTACATCGTATACTATTGTGTCAGCAATCACCGTGATATTTCCAGATATTGATTGTTGGTCAGAGGTTTCTTTTGGTTTATTTGATTTTGAGCAGCCAAAAATGAACGATGCAATTATCAGAGTTGCAAATAAATTTCTAGTCCTTAACATATCCTTCTATTTTAATAAAGGCCAAGTTAGGAAAGATTTATTATCTCTACAAGAGGAATTGCGCTTGAAATTAACTAGCCTTTGGCTCAGTTTGTATGTAAAGGTCGAAATGTATTAGGATTTCATCGTGAACCTTAATTAATCCAAGCGCAGCTACGGGTGCCTGAATTCCAAAATCGGACATTAGGAGTTGCTTTGTACCAATAAATCGGAATAAATTATTGTCAGATTTATCCCACGACACCATTATTTCATCGAAACGGCACTTACCGTTCAGCGTAATTGCAACGTTGGCTTTAAACTTCCCGCTATTCGATGATGATATTTTGCTATTTGACATGGGTACAACATTAAGTAGTTCAACCTCAATGTATGGACTTTTATTCGCTTGGAGTGTGCTGTAGAAATCTTTGTTGAGCAAAGGATTTTTGCAGTCGAACGATTTGATTTTTAACCGTAGGGTTGCGTTGGATACGTTGAAAGTTTGTTTGGTAATGTCGGTATCAACTAGTATGTAACCATCAGTAAAATTATCGAAAGTAGAACATTCAAACTTGTTGATATTGCTTAACTTCTCAGGATTGTACTTTGCAATATAGTCGTAAATAAGACTATTTACTGATGCCCCAGCAACAATACGTCGACTAACCAATTCAATGGAGTAATCGTGGGCGTGCGAAAAGTAAGTTTCCGAGAAGAATACATCTTTGGTAGTGTTCAAATCCTTCAATCTCTTTAAAGGGTAAAGCATGCCTGTGTTCGAAAGCGAATCGGAGAAAACGAACTTTTTATTCTTTAAATCGCCAAACCCTTTTATTTCAGATTCCTTATGCGCTATTAGGTACGCCTGATAATACCGATTACCGTTTCGTACTGGAATAACTAGTAGCGAAAGGGCGTCGTTATCAGTTCCATGAACATAGGCTCCAGAACAGATAAATGCCAAGTCAATCTCATTTTTTTTGAGAAGAGTATTTACTTCCTTGTAGGTTTTACGTTGAATTAGTTCAACCTTTCGGTTAAGTTTTTCCTCAATATACTTTAGGATGTTGTTGTACTGAATAAATGTTTCCTGAGGCGAGATAATTGATGCTATGGCTACTTTAATAGATTTTGATGTATCCAATTCAACACTTTTAGTTTCAGATGTTGAATCATTAAAATCAATCCAAACATGCTTCGAATCTCTTTCCTTACCCAGATTGCATGATGATATAAGTACCGAGGCCAAAAGAATAACAACCAGAGAAAGCTCTTTTCTTGGGTTAAATTTGACTTTTTTGAATAGGGAAATTTTAGATATCATTCTGACATGTTGATATTATAACAAAACGATATCAACAGCAAAATGTTTCGAACCTTCTTTTATAATATGTTAAATTGATTTATAAATGAGGTAGTTATACGTTAAATGCAAGTGCTTTCCCTTTGCTCGATTCATTGAAACGGCCACTTTCATAAACTATCTTACCATTTACCATGGTAATTTGCACCGAGGCGCTTAGAGTTTCGCCCTCCAATGGCGACCATCCACATTTATAGAGCAAGGATTCCTTTGTAACGGTTTGCCTTGAATTTGGGTTAACTAAAACTATATCGGCAAAGTAACCCTCACGGATAAAGCCTCTTTTTTCAACTCGGTATAGAATTGCAGGTGCATGACACATTTTGTCCACAACGGTTTCCAGAGTAAAGTTACCTTTCTTAGAAAGTTCCATCATTGCCAATAATGAGTGCTGCACCATTGGCCCACCCGATGCCGACTTAAAATATGTATTATTCTTTTCCTCCAATAGGTGAGGGGCGTGGTCGGTTGCAACAACATCGAGCAGGTTGTTTTTAAGACCATCGATAAGCGCTAGTCTATCCGTTTCGGTTTTTACGCTTGGATTCCACTTTATCCTCCATCCAAGTTTGTCGTAATCCTTGCTATTGAACCACAGATGATGAACACAAACCTCCCCGGTAATTTTTTTATCCTTCAATGGTAATTTATTATCTAGAAGCGATAACTCTTTTGCGGTGGATAGATGTAGAATATGTAATCGAGAACCGTGTTTTTTTGCAAACTCAACGGCTAGGCTCGATGATAGGTAACAGGCCTCCTCACTTCTTATATCTGAATGATACTTGAAGTCAACATTTTCACCGTACTTTTGCTTGTGCAGTTCAATGTTATTGCGAATTGTTGTTTCATCCTCGCAGTGCGTTGCTATTAAAGTGGGCGATAGTTTGAAAATTTTATCCAACGACTCTCTGCTATCAACCAGCATATTGCCAGTCGATGAGCCCATAAATATCTTTATTCCGCAAACCTTTTTTGGGTTGAGTTTTACAATTTCGTCAATGTTATCGTTTGTAGCACCAAGGTAGAATGAGTAGTTCGCCAGCGATTTTTCGGAGGCTACTTTGAATTTATCCTCAAGGAGTTCAATGGTGGTTGTTTGCGGATTGGTATTGGGCATCTCCATAAATGAGGTTACACCACCAGCAACTCCTGCTTTCGATTCTGTGTAGATATCTCCCTTGTGGGTTAAGCCTGGTTCGCGAAAATGAACCTGGTCGTCAATTACCCCTGGAAGAAGAAGCAGACCTTCTGCATCAATAATCCTTTCTGGCTTAAACCTCGTAACGGAGAAAGAATTTTCGTATGAGACATGTTCAATTAGACCATCATTAATTATAAGGTTACCTTTTTGCTGTCTGCCTTCATTAATGATTAGGGCATTGGTTATTGCTATTCTTCCCATATAACTTGATGTTTACTAATAAACCATCAACGATTAGTTTTGTTTATGCATTTTCGGATACGATACAAATAGACTCTTTAACTTCATATTGGCAACACCCCAAAGAGCCTCGTTAAATATACCACCGCTCATTTTCGATGCGCCAAGTTTTCTGTCGGTAAATATTATTGGCACTTCTACAATCTTAAAGCCGAGTTTCCATGCTGTAAACTTCATCTCAATTTGAAATCCGTACCCAATCAGTTTAATTTTATCAAAGTTTATAGCCCTCAGGGTATTTGCCTTGTAGCACTTAAACCCTGCGGTTGTATCCATAATCTTCATCCCAGTAACTATCCTAACATATTTCGATGCAAAGTACGACATCAAAACCCTACCAATAGGCCAATTTACAACATTAACACCTTTTATATACCTTGAGCCAATGGCTAAATCTGCACCATTTGCACAGGCTTCGTATAGTTGAACTAAATCATCTGGATTGTGCGAGAAGTCTGCATCCATTTCAAATATATACTCGAAGCCATGCTCCAGAGCCCACCTAAAACCAGCAATATAGGCAGTCCCAAGCCCTTGCTTTCCGGCCCGTTCAACAATATATATTCTTTCAGGATATTTTAGTTGAAGGTCTTTTACAATCTGCGCAGTTCCATCGGGCGAGCCATCGTCAACAATAAGCAGGTTAAAATCGCCCGGTAACGACATAACCCTGTTAATCATTCTCTCAATATTCTCCTTCTCGTTGTAAGTTGGAATAATTACTAGTTTTTCTTTAATAGCCATTTTATAAAAAGTAATTAATGAATTTGTATATATAATAAGGTATGCGAAGATAAGGCTTTTCTGCCTATTTCAAGCACTCTGCAACATTTTTTAAGTTTTTTTAAATTATTTTCAAATTTGATTTTTCTGTGAATCAGTAAACTAGGATTGATGAAACACTTTTTAACACTTATTTATTCTCAACCCTCTTGCAAATCCAAAAAAGACCCTCTATATTTGCACCCGCTTTGAAGGAATAGCGACGTTCTGCGGGAGGTTGAAGGGGCTGAAAAAAAGAAAGAATTTTTTTGGCAGAAGAGTTGGAGGAAAGGAAAAAGTTGCTACCTTTGCGCTCCCGATTCGAAGGAACGGGGAGAAGGAAAGACTGGAAGAGGTAAAACACGCCGCCGGCGGAGGCCGGGGGTGAGAGATACAGGCGGACGATGAGTCCGCGCGTTCTTTGACGCGATGGTACCGAGAAGAAACAAGACAGGAAAGCAAGCGTATGCGGAGACGGAAGTCTCCGGGTATATTTTTTTAGGAAAGATAGCGCAAATTAACCCTGGGCGAGAGAACAAAAACAGCATCAAAAGATCTTCGATACAGCGGAGAGTTTGATCCTGGCTCAGGATGAACGCTAGCGGCAGGCCTAACACATGCAAGTCGCGGGGCAGCGCGGTGCAGCAATGCACTGGCGGCGACCGGCGCACGGGTGCGT
>JAKQKB010000102.1 GCA_029560875.1 Bacteroidota bacterium
CAATCTCGGAAATTGAATTTTTGCGGGTATGTTGCCCGTATTGAGGGCTTATAACTTATTGTGGAATTTATAGATACGGCCTTCCATCGGCCGGAAATTCAATATTTATTCAGGCAAAAAATTGGATTCTTTTAGATTATCACCAAAAAAATTGGATTATTTTTTTCAAAACTGAATTATTTGTGCTTATCAGAGGTGCTTTTTTCAAATTCTTTTGACAATGCGTTGTATTCTTGAAAGTCTTTTATATCATTCGGGTAGTATTGCCCGGCCGTACATCCCAACAAGCGGCAAAATGTTGTATGCCATTCCGTAAAAGTTCCGGGTAATTTGTTTAGATACTTACCTTCATATATAACATAAGCAATTGCCGCCAATCGCTTTTTGTTGCTTTTGGCTTCTAGTTTTGATTTAAGGAATGTATCAAACCATACTTTGTCTTTGAATGAGTCCTTTAATGTTTTAATATCCTGTTTTAGGATTGGTTCGCCTTTTGGCCTCCTCGGCCTTGCCTTTGGTTCCTGCGCTGACACGTCTTTCCGGCAATTTTCAATCAACGGGGTAAAGGTGTCTTTGATATAGTCGCAGAATGTAATGGTGTAATTCCATGCGTAAAACTCGTATTCATCTGCCTTGTTCCCTTTTTGTTTACGGTCTTGGATTGCGGACACAGTCGTACATACCTGGTTGTACTTATCAACTAATTTTGTCGCCTCTTGAATAAAGGTGTTAGATTCAAAGGAAGTACCGCCTTTGTTTACCTCATCACTGATAAAGTCGTATATCTCGCGAAAATCCGCTATCCATTTTTGTAATTGACCATACCAATTGACGCCATTTTGCTGCGTTGCATCTAAATAGAACCGTAAGCCGGTGCTAATACTCGGCTTGCTGCTTACCAGGTGTTGATACTGCTCCCGCATCTGCTCCGTGTATTTGTTGATTGTTGTTTTGTCCATTGTTGCACCCTTTATAATTGATTATTACTGCCCATGTTTTGAAGTTTTTGCGCTATTCTTTCAGCGATCATCTCTGAACTAAGGCATATATATCCCTCGAATGATTCTTGGCTTTTATGGCCCGATATGGCCATTATTGTACGATCGTCAAATAGTCCGGTAATATATAGATTGGTTATGCAGGTTCTGCGGGCCGTGTGTGAACTCACCATCTCCCATTTGGGCCGCCATACGTTACCTTTTGCATCACGTTCAAACTTCATCTTCCCGGCTGCCTCTGCTTCGCGTTCCTTCATTGTCAGCAATGTAATGGACCTTTCAGCCAAAGACGGAACCGTTTGCGACAATTCACGGAGGATCTCCTTTATATATCTGTTCAGTACCTGGTCGCATACCCTCGGAAGTTGGTAATCGTACTTCTTAAATATTTTAGTTAAATACTGACTAAGTACGGGTATGGTTACGGTCGTTCCCGTCTTTACTTGGGTAAGACTAACAACATCATACCCATTTGCCGTTTTTTTGAACATTTCCGGACTTATACGGCCATAGTCTGATATGCGTTGGCCCATATAGCAACCGCACAGAAAAACGTCTCTAACCTTGTCTTTTAGGCTCCCTGCCGGAAGGTGCATTTTATATAGTGCCTCCAATTCTGCCAATGTCAAAAATGGCTTGAAAGTTTTGTCTTTTTTCTCGGTTTTTTCCCGGTAAACTACCTTTGCAATGTCAGCGTTATGGTGCAGTCCGTCTGCGAATGCAAATGCACATAACGTCTTAAATGTAGTTACATACTTATTTATGGTCTTGTTGAGGTACCCACCATTTATAAGATATTGTTTGAATTCCTCAACGTTGAGGGAATCCCACGTGTAATGCCGTTTTGATAAAAACGCCTTTAACAGTTTTGCGAAACTTCGCCACGCCTTAATTGAATTTGTTGCGTATCGCCTTCCCTTGTTCTGACGTGCTCCGCTCTGCATCTCGGAAATGACATAATCACAATACATCGCTATATCCTTAGGAATGGCGGTAACTTTGACTTCAAAACCCCTAAGACAATTGGCAATGGTTTCTTTTGCAATGGCGGGCGTAAATACCTCATTGTCTGTTATTGCTTGCAACAAGGCATGGCGGATCGCATTCAACCGCTTATCTATGCCACGCAAACGCTCCGCAAGTGCTTTATTATCGCCCGAATATTCCCGGACACATCCGTTTTTACTGTTCCAATGCTTGATTGGTATTGTCAGCGTTGAGGTCGCTCTGTATTCAAATTGGCGGCCTCCCACGATACGCGCCCAAATAGGTGCTTCGTCATCGCGTTGGACTTTTTGTGTCCGCAGTACAAAATAGATTTTTGCCATTGATAAGATATTTTATGGAACAATTACAATACAAATATAATAAAAATTAACTTGTACCATACATTTGTACCATACATTACCTAATTTACGCTAATTTATGCCGAAAATATACGTTAAGAAATATTGCTATATGTACTGATAATCAATGCTTTTTCAGTTAGTACAAATTAAGTAGTTCAGTAACCGGTGGTAATTGTCCTTATTGTAGTCATCAAAAGTTATCTCCAGAAAACAGTCTTGCCGTTGTAAATCCTAAATTGGCTAAAGAGTGGTGTTATGAACTGAATAAACTTACGCCAAACAAGGTATTTGCTAATGCAAATATCTCTGTATTTTGGAAGTGTTCTAAGGGACATGTATGGAAAGCAAAGATTAATAATAGAAATTTAGGCAAGGGATGTCCTGAATGTGCAAAAGGACATCAATCATCCTTCCCTGAGCAAGCGATATTTTACTATATTAAAATCAGGGAATTCATTACTATTATTACCTAA
>JAKQKB010000213.1 GCA_029560875.1 Bacteroidota bacterium
CACGCTTGTGGAGAATTTTCAAGAGGGCGCTAACAATATCAAGAACTTATGACAAGTTAATACGCAGGAGGTTAATTTGAGACCGCATATATTCGCACTCGGAGTAGCCTTTGGATTAACAATCGGTGCTTTCCTTAGATACCCGCAGGAGGTTAAGTTGAATAAGCGGATAAATAGCTTTGACACAGTAACTATAACTGCTTATAATCCCGTTAAGTCTCAGTGTTATGGCGATCCTTGGATAACGGCAAGTGGTGATAGTATTCGTATTCACGGGCTGGCGATGTCCAGGGAACTACTAAAAAGATACAACGACAAGGCTCGTTACGATTGGGGCGATACGGTTTATGTAACAATCCCTATGATCGTCAATGATTCGATGAATAAAAGGATCGCAAAAACGATTGATATTTTGTTATTCGATAAAACGGACGCACTGTTGTTAGGGAAACGTTCAGGCTATGTTTATAAATTATATAATTAAGATTTAAAACCCCACAAGTCTTCATCTTTTAGATTGTTCGCTTAATACTATTTTGCACCGTTCGGCAATAGCTTGCCGTTTTATTTTAGGCCAGCCATCAACTTTGCACCATAGTTCAGACATTTTTGTATAGGGTATTCCCTTCTTACGTGCCTCTATCAAAAACTTTTTTTGCTCTGAAGTTATTATTATTTTGTTGGGTTGGTAATGCTGTATTTCTGCCATTAATTCATCAAAATTCATATCTACCTTCAAAATTTCAATGTTTGCGCTTTCTGCGATTGAACAAATAGTATTTCTTTCCAAAAATTTACCCTTCCATCATCTATATCCCAACCTACAAACCCAAAATCTATTAAGCCAGAGCATAAGCGTGCGCCATACCGAGTGCCCATACCTTGTAATGCTGGAGTAGTTATTGCCCATACCTCTTTTGCGCCAATTTGCTTATAGCCACCTTCAGAATAATGAACGTGTGAGCGGATTATCCAATCGGCTAATGGTTGTAATTCAGCCTCCGCCCAGATTAAGTTCCAAATTTGATCACGATTAACGGCTGTTTTACGACCATACGGGACACTGCTACTGCCGACATAATGTTTGAAATCGAAAACAATACCATCACGTTCTACCCATTCGTGTTCACCGATTTTGCAATTGATTTCACGGGCTATAATATCTTCCCACGATTCCTTATCACCAACGTGGTAGGGAGTTCCCCTAACCATTACAATGTTCTGCGCACCCCAAATTTCTATGCATTCTATTGCCATTTCTATTTGCTCATTGCGGTCAGATGTAATTAGTTCTACACCACCAGAACGCTCACTACTACCATCAATAGCATCGCCGTTAATTACCAAAAGGTCAGGCGCATAATGCTTCTTTACTTTATCCTCATACCACGAATAGCACTCATTCTCGATTCGGTAAAACTTATCCCAAATATGAGATTTGTCGTATGTTATACCGAGATTATCAGTGTAATTCGATAGTCTCTTAGTCAGACGCTGGTAATTTGGTGGCGTCAATCCAGTCCGATGTCCACAGTGTAAATCTGAAATGCATACTATTCTAAACATAGCCAATTATAGTTTAAGTATAATTAATATCAAAATCAAATATTTTTTTAAAAAAACACTTGACATTGTAATTAATTATTATTAATATTATGGTAGATTTTTGATAAAGGATGTCATTAAACCGAAAACCTCCAAGAACCCCGTCGCAGGTAATAGATTGTCAGTCTGTTGCAGGCGACGGGGATATAACTAATCTATGGTAATGAAAGTTAAAAAAGAAAAAATAATTCATATCTGCAAAAAATGTGGCTGGCGTTGGATTCCCAAAATACCAGATAAAAAACCACGTGCCTGTCCCTATTGTAAAAGTTATCACTGGGATAATGGCAAGAAAAGTTCAGAATAGTTTGCTGTGGATCAAATTATGGACAAATTAGAATTTAACCAAATTGTAACCTATGATGGTTATACGTTTCGTATATCAGGCTTTCGATTACCCGATAAAGTATATCTAAAACCTGTGGGTATTACAAAAAAGGTCTTTGGTAGTAAAACAATAATGGCCAAAGCAGAAGAAATAGGAGGATTAGATGGCATTCACAACCATACCAGAATGGTTAGCTTACCGACAAAGAAGTAATAACGATATACTAAAGCACGATTTCACAGAACGGGAAATTTCTTGGTTTTATTGCGAACCTTGTGATAGACTATGGCATTATGAGAGTTCTTCACAAAGGTCAACTGCATTATTCTGCCGTGATCATTTA
>JAKQKB010000221.1 GCA_029560875.1 Bacteroidota bacterium
GAATTTTATCAACAGTTTGATAAACCAGCCCAAAGCTATTGTAAACACAGTTTGCAACACCATAAATCCAGAATTCAACCATTCGATCATTTTAATCTCCTATTTGCACAAATCATCGCTAATCACAATATTTTTTAATCATTCAGTAGATTCGTCTTCAACCGAGTTAGTAATATTATTCCGAATCGCTTCAATCTCTTCATCTGCCAATTCAAATGGCATATTATCAGGTGGAAACCAAACATTGCCACCATCCCGAACAACAACGCCGTCTTCTTCTTCGGTTAAATGAGCTACAACATATTCTTTGGCTTCGAGAATTTCCGCACGATTGTAATGATAGCCGCCATCAACATAATCAATTTCTTTTATAATACTCATTTTACTTTCTCCAATTCTACTTTAATTACCGTTCCTGCCCCACCATTGCCAGTAAGGTTAAAAATAATATCCTTATCAATGCCATTTGCATAATAAGGATGGTCAGCAATCGTGTTACAATTCAGATAACCATTATTAAGAGTTTTATTTTCAATTAATTTTATATTAGACGTTTCCTGAGTAGCATCAATGTCAGTTAGATTTTGAGCAGTCTCGAAACTAAAACCGATAACTTTCCATCCACCTTTGATTACATCAGTCATTGTCGGAGATTCAGAAGTTGTAGATAAATAAGCAATACGTCTATCACCAATCTTCAAACCAGCTGGAACTGAAGCAGAATTGATACCGTGCAGTTTATTACCAGAGTTATCCATAAAAGAATAGTGACCAATACCAATAGAATTGAGGTCGAGAAAACAACCAGGTTGTGGGACAACAAACAGAAGCCCATTAGGGTAAGTTCCACCATACAATTTACCATTAAATACAGCAAGAGAGTATATATGAGTTTGACTACCTAACTGAGGAGCTACTTGTTTCCACGAATCTTCGCCATTCCATTCAAATAAACGCCCACCAGGGTAAGTTCCACCATACAATTTACCATTAAATACAGCAAGAGATAGTATATAAGTCTGGCTATTTAACTGAGGAGCTACTTGAATCCACGAATCTACGCCATTCCATTCAAATAAACACCCACCAGTGGCAGTTCCACCATACAATTTACCATTAAATACAGCAAGAGATGGTATATCAGTTTGACTACCTAACTGAGGAGCTACTTGAATCCACGAATCTACGCCATTCCATTCAAATAAACACCCACCAGGGGCAGTTCCACCATACAATTTACCATTAAATACAGCAAGAGAGCGTATATGAGTCTGGCT
>JAKQKB010000228.1 GCA_029560875.1 Bacteroidota bacterium
AAAATAAATCCTAATGAATCGGTTGAAATAGGGTAATTTTGACCGCCAATATTTTGGCAAATTTGTTTAATAACTTAAATCATTTAAAATGAACAAAAAGTATTTAGTTAATGAGCAGTTCGGCTATTTCAGAAAATGGTCGAACAAGAATTACAGCGTTTTTAGCAGTATTAAAAAGGTTGTGCTAATTGGTGTTTTGCCTTTAACCTACAATCTTTTGGCTATGCCAATGGCTACGTTCGGACAGAGTGACACTGTGTCGATAAGTAAAAATGTGGACATCAATGAGGTTGTAATAAACGCTAACCGCAAAGCGTCTACCTACTCAGAGCTTACTAGGGTAGTAAGAGTTGTATCGCGCGATGAGTTGGGGACGCAGCAGGCCACATCGTTACAGGAGATACTGGAACGTGTGGCATCGGTTGATATCAGGCAGCGCGGAGGCCACGGTGTTCAGGCCGATATTAATTTCCGCGGAGGTACTTTCGACCAAACATTAGTTCTTTTAAATGGAGTAAACATCAGTGACCCGCAAACAGGGCACCACAGTATGAATATTCCAATCAGCATTGAGTCAATTCAACGAATTGAAATTCTTCAAGGTCCAGGAGCTCGCGAGTTCGGCCAAGGTGCATTTGCAGGAGCAATCAACATTATCACTGAGCCCGAAAATCAAAACAATATTCAGCAATCTACTTTTGCTGGCAATTATGGTCTATTTAAAACCAGCCTCAGTAGCAATTTTGGAACAAAGCAGTTCCGAACATTCATTGCAACCTCATACGATAAATCCGATGGGTATATTCAGAATACCGACTTTGCAAGTACCAATATTTACCTACACTCAACTTTAAAGTCTAGGGTAGGCCAATTCTCTTTATTTTCGGGTTATCAGGACAAAGGGTTTGGCTCCAATAGTTTTTACACGGCCAAGTATCCTAATCAGTACGAGGCTACTAAATCGTTACTTGGCGGTTTAAAATATCAAAAGGAGATAAACCAGATTAATATTGGATTTGATGCTTACTACAGAACACACCTTGATAGATTTGAACTATTTAGGGATAATCCTGCCGTATGGTACACCGGCCATAATTATCACAAAACTGATGTTTATGGTGTAAAACCAACATTCCAGTTTGCTAATAAGGATAGCAAAACGGTGCTTGGTGTAGAGCTGCGAAGGGAAGAAATTTTAAGCAATAAACTTGGCGATTCGCTTGTTAATCCAATAGCGGTTTGGGGTGAGGATAGCATATTCTACTACAAAGGTGGAAGTCGAAATATGCTAAACGCTTTTTTGTCGGAAACTCTTTATTTGGGAGATTTTATTGTTGCAGGGGGCATTCAGTATTCTTATAATAATAAGTTTAATAGTATTTGGACTTGGGGAGGTGATATTTCATACTTGCTTAACCAAAATCTCAGGTTCTTTTCATCTGTTAATAGGACATTCCGTACTCCAACTTATACCGATTTATACTATGAGGGAGCAACCAATATAGGCAATCCAAATCTAAATCCGGAGTTTGCTACAACCTATGAGTTTGGAACAAAGTATAATAGTAAATTAATTTCTGCTCAGATAGCAGCATTTTACCGTAAAGGTGAAGATATTATCGACTGGGTAAAAGGCGCAACAGATACTAAATGGCGTACAGTTAACTATACCGATTTGAGCACTTATGGTGCTGATTTCTCGGCTCGTTTTAACCTTGAGGAA
>JAKQKB010000230.1 GCA_029560875.1 Bacteroidota bacterium
AAAACTCGTCTCAATAAAATCTCTTATTTATGATAAAATTGCCCATCTGATCAACACATCATGGTGGCATTAGCTCAATTGGTTAGAGCGTCTGCCTGTGGAGCAGAAGGTTGCCGGTTCAAGTCCGGTATGCTACCCCCAATAAATTATGTCTAAGTAATATAATTACTCTATGAACCAAAATATTCCACAAACATTAAAAGGATTTCGTGATTTTTTGCCAGCTACTATGGCAGTTCGTAACTATGTCAAAAATGTCTTTATTGAAGTCTTTAAAGTTTACGGTTTTCAACCCCTAGAAACACCCTCAGTTGAATACGCCAGCACTTTAATGGGTAAATATGGCGATGAAGCCGATAAATTAGTCTATTCTTTTGAGGATCAAGGTGGTCGAAAAGTTGGTCTTCGTTACGATCTTACTGTACCCACTTCAAAAGTACTCGCCATTTATCCAGAATTACCTAAACCATTTAAACGTTATCAAATTCAACCAGTCTGGCGTGCCGAAAAACCCCAAAAGGGTCGCTATCGTGAAGTTCTTCAATGTGACATCGACACTTTTGGATCATCATCCCCTTTTGCTGATGCCGAAATCATTGCTGTTATTTATACTGCCCTAGAAAAACTAAACTTTAAAAAATATTCTATTCGTTTAAATAGTCGTAAAGTTCTTCAAGATCTGTTAGACAAATCGGGCATTATTAATAACCAAAATACAGTACTTCAATCTCTCGATAAATACCAAAAAATTGGTAAAGAAGGAGTAATAAAAGAGCTCGTTTCCAAAGACATCCCTCAAGACCAAATTGACCAACTATTTAACTATCTCAAAACCGCTCAACCAGATGAAAATCTTAAAACTGTTTTTACCGCTATCGATCAATTAGGAGTCCCCCAAAACAAATATGTTTTCGATCCAACCATGGTTCGTGGTTTGGATTACTACACTGGCACTATTTTTGAAACTTATGTTGAAGAGCCTAAAATTGGTTCAGTTACTGGTGGTGGTCGTTATGATAATTTAGTCAAAACTCTTGGTGGCCCAGATATTCCCGCTGTTGGTACTACTCTCGGACTAGATCGTATTGTTGATTGTATTATTGAGCTAAATCTCCTACCCAATTTATCTTTAAACTCAACTACCGTATTAGTCGCCAACTTTGGACCAGAAACTATTAACCAATCTTTAAAATTAGTATCCGATTTACGACAATCAAATATCGCCGCTAGCTTCTATTTTGATAACGAAAAGTTAGGTAAACAATTTAAATACGCTGACTCACTTGGAATTAAATATGTAGCCATTATTGGTCCAGACGAAGCCATTAATAATCAAGTCACTTTAAAAAATCTAACCACTGGCAATCAAATTACGATTCCTCAAAGCGAAATTCAAAACAATTTGTTATAATCAACCTTATGAAACCAGCTATCCATCCTACTTACTATTCTGATTGCCAAGTCACTTGTGCCTGTGGCAACAAATTTACTACCGGTTCAACTCTTCCTAAAATCGAAGTTGAAGTTTGTAGTAAATGTCATCCTTTTTACACCGGACAACACAAATTTGTCGACATGAAAGGAAGAATTGATAAATTCAAAGAAAAACAAGCTAAGGGTTCTACTTACAAAAAAGCTGCTAAAAAAACCAAGTAGCTTCTTGCTATGCCTACTATTAATCCGAATGTTGCTATTCTAGAGTTTCGACCCGGACCTGGTGGCCAGGAGTCTGCTATCTGGCTTGGTGATCTTATGAGAATGTATATGCGTTATGCCGATAAGGTCAACTGGAAAGTCAAATACCTCGACGACGACATGCTTCAAATTACCGGTCTCGATGCTTTTTCTCAATTAAAGTGGGAAACTGGCACTCATCGAGTTCAACGAATCCCTATTACCGAAAAACATGGTCGCATTCAAACCTCAACTGCTGCTGTCGCCGTTTATCCTCAAATTACCAGTCACGACATTGTCATTAATCCCGACGATGTTGAAATGACTGCTTCGCGTGCTGGTGGTAATGGTGGCCAAAACGTAAACAAAGTTTCTACCGCAGTTCGCCTCCTCCATAAACCCACTGGTTTAACTTTTTCTGTTCGCCAGGAACGCTCTCAACAACAAAATCGTGAAATTGCTTGGGATTTACTCCGCGCCAAACTTTGGCAATTAGAAGAAGAAAAAAGAATTTCAGCTCAGGGAACCACTCGCGAAAAAGTTGGTTTAGCCATGCGTGCCGATAAAATTAGAACCTATAATTATTCTCGCAATCAAGTTAAAGATCATCGCAT
>JAKQKB010000001.1 GCA_029560875.1 Bacteroidota bacterium
TTTTTTTTTAACATTATGATAATGATGTTTTGTTGGAACGGGAAATAACTCGTTTTGTGAGTTATTCTCGTTTCAACAAAAACACTAGTTCTTTGAACATCTGTTCTTCTGACTTTTTCCATCGCCACTCGCACTCTTTCAGGTGGAGGTCAAAGTGTGCCTTAACGCCATTGAATTTGGACAGTCGCCTTTTGGTGAAACTCCAAAAAGATTCAATGCCGTTGATGTGAACCCCTTTCCCATCGGAGAAATGTTTGGACTTGTTGATCCTGAAATGCTTGTTGTATCCCACGTCAACCAGTCCGTCATACCCCCTCCACCCATCGGAGTAAACAATGGCTTCAGGGCTTACGCGCTTGAGAATGACCTGTTGAAGCGATCTGCGACTGCTATCAGGTATGAGTTCGGTGTACACCTCTCCGTCGCGTTCGAATATGCCAAAGACTGGACGCTTCCAGGTACCACGACCCCTTTTATGGGTGCCCACTTTACCCCGGATACGTTTCGATCCGAAGTAGGCCTCATCAAATTCTACCTCTTTGGTGAGCATCGTCTGCAGAGTTTCAATTCTGGAACGATAAATGGCTTCTCGAAACAGTTTGAAAAGACGGTTTATCGTATTTCGGTTAATGCTCAGCAGGTACGAGGTTTGGGTAGCATCTACATCGGCGCAAAAATGTCGAAGAACTTTTTTAATCTTGTAATCGCTCAGTTTACTATATTTTACAAGGCTCATAGGACAAAGATATGAATTTTTCCTAGTCTTAAGCCATAATTATTTTTCTTCAATACTTGTAAGCCAAAAAGGGGGTTTCTGCCAACAGAAATGAATGTTCGTTTGTCGTTCTGATGGCATTATAAAGAATTTGACGCACCTTTACTACTTTGAATTCCTCTTTTATGAGGTCGTTGGCATGTTGCGAGCAATAAAAAAAACGAACCATGAAACAATTAAGAGCCAATAAGATAATCATAATAGCAATCTGGATAATTGCTATTCTCGTGCTGTCGGTCATTCGAGTAATGGACAGCTATTCGAATAAAGCACAGCTCGAAAATATAATTACCAAGATGGCATATGACAAAGATATTACCTATCGCCGTTGGGTTTCAAATCACGGTGGGGTATATGTCCCCGTTTCGGAACACACCCTACCCAATCCCTATCTTAAAATAGAAAACAGGGACATTGTAACCAACTTTGGCGATACGCTTACCCTTATGAATCCGGCATACGTAACCCGCCAAGCGTTGGAATTTTCATCCAAAGAGTATAATCTGAAGGGCCGGTTGGTTAGTTTAAATCCCGTTAACCCGATAAATGCTCCCGATAGCATGGAAAGAGTGGCATTGTTGGCATTTGAAAAGGGCGATACCCTTTTCAGCACTAACGAAACAGTTGATAGTATTGAATATCATCGTTATATTCATCCATTTAAGGTTGAAGCCAGCTGTCTTAAATGTCATGCCCATCAGGGGTATAAAGTAGGAGATATTAGGGGTGCCCTTTCTATCTCGGTTCCTTTAACTAACCTCAACAAGCTGTTGGTGGGAGAAATTCATAATATAATATTCCTCCATTTTATTATTCTATTTCTTGGTATTTCTATTATTGTATTCATACTAAACACATTGGATAAGCATTGGAGAGCAAGACTAGAAGCCGATCAAGCATTAAAAGAAAGCAAAAGCCAACTTATTGCCTTAAATGCCGATAAAGATCGGTTTATTTCAATACTTGCTCACGATTTAAGAAACCCATTTGTTTCAATACTGGGTTTTTCTGATTTGTTATTAAAAAATATTGACAATTACGATAAGGGAAAAATAGTAACACAAATTGAACAAATACACCACACTTCGCATAAAACCTATCAATTGTTGGATGATTTATTGCTCTGGTCACATTCCCAGTCAGATAAAATAATATTAGATAAACAAAAAGTTGATTTTGGCGAACTTTGCCGGGAGTCCATTGAGCTTGCACAGACTCAGGCCAAAAGAAAAAATATTTCTATACAATGTTTTGAAACGGAAAATCTGCAAATACTTGCAGATATAAACTTAATAAAAACGGTATTGCGTAATTTAATCTCAAACGCTGTCAAATTTAC
>JAKQKB010000011.1 GCA_029560875.1 Bacteroidota bacterium
CACACAATGTGTGCGCTCATTCGACTTACGGAATGCGACCCTGTCCTGTATGATTCCATTCTGTAAATCTATGAAATTTATAGAAACTAAAGTACCTGCAATGAAATTGCAGGGTTTTAACCAATTTTTAAGATAATAAATCGTGCGCCTTGCGAAGCACATTTTCAGGTGAACTCTCTAGTGGTTTACCGGTGTTATCGTAGAATGAACAAAGAATATCAATTGCAGGAACTTCGGAAAATGGATTCACAAATGCAGTACGGTAACGTGGAATCACGTATAAATCGCTGCTGCCTGCCTCAATAAAAGAGAAAAGGCTACTACCATCAACGCGCTCACCAGCAGATAATATTGAGTCGAGGTGCTCCCTTGATGTAATAACAAAATTCAGTGTTTTTAACTTTCCATCCTCTGCCACATAGCGGAAGTTTACCATTTCAATATCATTCTCCTCACAAAAGCGAATAATATCGGCCTTAGTGAATTCTGATGCTGGCTTTTTCAGGAAACGAACCAACTGGTTAGGGTTCATTAAGATTTCTGAATCGTTCATTTTCAGCTATTTTTTAATTTTTAAATTTCGTCAAAACTAATAAATGTTAAGTACTTAAATAGCTTTAGGTTAATGTTTCTTAACATCATTTCGTGAGCAAAAGTCAGACAATTAGATGTTTTTTCTTCGAAAAAGTCAATACGCAAAACAAAAGCCCGCAATCAACAAAGATGCGGGCTGTTTGCCGAATATTTTTATGGAATTCTACCTTAAACTAGATATTCTTTCTTCCAGAGTTTTGATTTTATCAAGTGCATCGGCCTGCTTTTTGCGCTCAAGGTCAACAACGTTTGCAGGAGCGCTATTTACAAAGCGTTCGTTGCTCAATTTTTTCATAACGCTATCCAAGAATCCTTTTGTGTAGTTGAGTTCTTCAATCAATTTAGCCTTTTCTTCGGCAGCATCAATCAAACCCTCAAGCGGAATGTACACCTCAATGTTTCCAACCATAAACGATGCTGCGCCATCAATTTTAGCATCAACATAACTTAGGTTTTCCAATCCGGCTAGTTTTACAATAATAGCCTCGTTTCCGCCATTAAACTTGGAGTTTGCACGAATTGATGTAGATAGTTGCTGCTTAATGGCAATGTTTTTCTCCTGACGGATTGTCCTTACCCCTGCGATTATCTCCTTAACCTTCTCGAACTGCTCAAGGATCTTAGCATCGTATCCATTGGATTTTGGCATAAGGCTAACCATTATGCTCTCGCCATCGTTGCGTTCGCGTAGGTGTTGCCATAGTTCCTCGGTAATAAATGGCATATATGGATGAAGCAACGAAAGTATCTTCTCAAATATCTCAAGGGTTGCCTTGTAAGTTTTGCCATCGATTGGCTGACCGTATGCTGGCTTAATAATCTCCAAGTACCACGACGAGAACTCATCCCAGAACAATTTGTAAAGATTCATCAAAGCCTCAGAAATACGATACTTATCGAAATCATCGTCGGCCTGCTCAATTGCTTTGTTGAGTTGATTGTTGAACCACTCCACACCTGCACGTGCCGATTCGGGCTGAGCTACAGTCTCATCTACCTGCCAACCTTTAACCAAACGGAATGCGTTCCAAATTTTATTACAGAAATTTCGTCCCTGCTCGGTTAATGCCTCATCGAAAAGCAAATCGTTTCCTGCTGGTGAGCAAAGCAACATACCAACCCGAACTCCATCAGCTCCATACTTTGCCATAAGGTCGATAGGGTCGGGAGAGTTACCTAATTGCTTACTCATCTTGCGGTGCAAATGGTCGCGAACGATACCTGTAAGGTAAACATTGCGGAAAGGCTTTTCGTCCATATACTCGTAACCAGCAATAATCATACGTGCCACCCAGAAGAAAAGAATTTCGGGAGCAGTAATCAAATCGTTGGTTGGGTAGTAATACTTGATGTCCTTGTTGTTTGGCTCAAGAATTCCGTTGAAAACGGAAATTGGCCACAACCAAGAGCTGAACCAAGTGTCGAGCACATCCTCATCCTGACGTAAATCAGAAATCTTAAGGTTGGCATTTCCTGTTTCCTTCTTCGCAAATTCAAGCGCCTCTTCCTCGGTATTTGCTACAACATAGCCACCCTCTGGTAAGTACCAGGCAGGAATACGATGTCCCCACCACAGTTGGCGTGAAAGACACCAATCCTTCACATTCTCCATCCAGTGACGGTAAGTGTTTACAAACTTAGGAGGGTATAACTCTATATCACCATTGATAACTGAATCGAGCGCAGGTTGCGATAACTCCTTCATCCTAAGGAACCACTGCATAGATAGTTTGGGTTCAATGACCGCATCGGTACGCTCGCTAAAGCCAACCTTATTAACGTAATCCTCAACCTTAGCAAGATTTCCGGCCTTCTCCAAATCGCCAACAATTACCTTGCGAACCTCGAACCTATCCATTCCAACATAAAGTTTGGCTGCAGGACTTAACGTTCCATTGTCGTTGAAAATATCGATAGACTGAAGCCTATGCTTCTCACCCAACATATAGTCGTTGATATCGTGGGCTGGAGTAACCTTTAGTGCTCCTGTTCCAAACTCCATATCAACGTAATCATCATAAATAATAGGCACACTGCGGTTGATAAGCGGCACAATAACGTGCTTACCCTTTAAGTGCGCATAGCGTGGATCGTTTGGATT
Organism: Bacteroidota bacterium; assembly: GCA_029560875.1. Lineage (GTDB taxonomy): Bacteria > Bacteroidota > Bacteroidia > Bacteroidales > Tenuifilaceae > SB25. The sequence continues at coordinate 2,696 of JAKQKB010000011.1, forward strand.
AACGCAAACAGCAGTATCGCCAAGGATAGTCTCGGGGCGAGTAGTTGCAATGGTTACAAAACCATCCTCGCCATCTATCTTATACTTTAAGTAGTATATTTTACTTTGAACCTCGCGGTATATTACCTCCTCGTCGGAAACAGCAGTTTTAGCCTGAGGATCCCAGTTTACCATTCGAACTCCACGGTATATCTTGCCTTTCCTGTAAAGGTCAACAAAAACATGGATAACGCTTGCAGAGAGGTGTTCGTCCATAGTAAAACTAGTACGTTCCCAATCACACGATGCTCCTAGCTTCTTAAGTTGCTCTAGAATAATGCCTCCGTGCTTTTCCTTCCATTCCCAAGCATGCTTCAAAAACTCATCGCGAGAAAGTGTAGCCTTATCAATACCCTCAGACTTAAGTTTATTTACAACTTTAGCTTCGGTAGCTATTGATGCGTGATCTGTTCCAGGAACCCAGCAAGCATTTTTGCCCTTCATGCGGGCACGACGGACCAGTACATCCTGTAATGTATTGTTCAACATATGCCCCATGTGTAACACGCCTGTAACGTTGGGCGGGGGAATTACAATACAGTATGGCTCACGCTCATCGGGAGTAGAGTGGAAAAACCCTTTATCCATCCAGTATTTATACCACTTGTCCTCAACCTCAATAGGGTTGTACTTTGCCGATAGTTCCTTAGTATTATTCATTTGTCATTAAAAAAAGTCGAACCGCAAAAATAATAAAATTTAAGAAGTTACGGATTGGACGTAAATTATTTAGATGTAAAAACAAAAAGGGATGCCTCAACCAGCATCCCTTCAATTATTGCAACAGATAAATCTATTTTTTCCCTTTTAGAGAAGCCTTCTCTGCGTCTTTAAGTGCCTTTTCGGCTTCTTTTAATGCCTTTTCGGCTTCTTTCTTAGCATCCTTCGCCTTCTTCATATTTTCCTCACCCTTTTGAATCATCTTTTTCCCATTTTCATACTTCTTAAGGGATTCTTTGTATTTAGCATTCCAAGTTTTAAACTCCTCCTTATACTTTGTCTCTGCTGCTTTTAAATCGGCCTTTGCGGCATTAACTTCATCCTTATCTTTAGAACGCATCTGTTTTTCAAGGGGTTTAATATCGTTAAAATGATCTCGTTCCAACATTTTTTTATCATTCTCTAACTCCTTAATTTCAGATGTGGCCTCTTGCATCAAATCCTTTCCCGCAGTAATTAAACTATCAGCCGACACTACTTTTAAGTCTGTTTTATCGTATTTGTCCTGAGCAGCCTTTACCTTCTCTTCCAATTTCAACAGTTTAGGATCATCCTGAGCTAAAGCATTAGAGTTAAATAAAGCAACTATGGCCAAAAGCATAATGTTAGTTAGTAGAATTCTTTTCATAGTATAGGAGTTTGATGTTAAACAAGTTTTTAAAGATACAATTTTGCACGAATTACTATGCTAAATAAATACGCTGAACTAAAAAATGTGTTTCAAAATATACACCAAATAAAAAATTAAGTTTAATGGATTGAAGCATTCCATGTTAATTAAACACTTCAATCCATTAAGGAAAAGTATTTACTATTTACTTCTTTACAAAGATAAAATCTCCGCCTTCATCACCAGCATCCTTAATATCTCCATAAACTGGTGTTACAGGGCTATTATTGATGACAATATCTTTAATACTTCCAAATATTTCTTCGGCTGTAAGATAATCCTTTGTATTGGTACTAAGCCTATCAACCAACTGCTCAAGGAATACACTCCTGTCAGGAACCTCAGTAAGATTACCACTGGTCATTGCCTTACGGCTAGGTGCATCGTACGCTTTTTTGATAGGGCTAGATCCCTCCTGAAAAGCCTTACGGCTTCGGAATATACTTCCGCCAAAGCAAGCATCGGCAATTAAAAGTGTATGCCTTGATTTTATTGCCGCAACGTAATCGCGAATTTGGCTATTAGCCATCCAGTTTGCAGTGCTATTTGCCTTGGAATCGGTTGGTATCCAGTAGCCAAAATCGGTTTCCTGATCCCAATATCCGTGACCTGCGAAGAAAATTAAAAGATTATCGTTTTTTGAAATTCTACGGGTTAATCTATCCAATTCATTAATAATTTGTTCGCGGGTAGGATCCTTAAGGAAAATAACATTGTTGGGCTCAAAAGTATAGCGCGATGTTAGGACGTTATAAAGTTTCGTTGCATCGTTAATTGGGTTATCCAAATCGGTAATGCTACCATCGGCATAGTCGTTTGCGCCCATTATAAGAGCATAAAATTTCGGAGGAGTCTTTTGTTGGTCGAACACCAAATCGAGTTCCTCTGTGTCGCCCTTAGCAACCTTGCCCGATGCAGTTTTTCTAAGAACAAAAAACTTTTTCTCTACGCTATTCTTTCTTAAATCAACCGCTCTTATTATAATTTCATTCTTACCAATGGTTAGAGGAACAGACACTTCAAATAGTCCATTTTGAGTAACATTTGCATCTATTCCATTTACTACTACCTCATATATACCGCTTTCGTCGGTAACAGAGCCTTTTACAATCATTGCCTCGTCAGTGGTAGCAAACTCTTCTCCGCTAGCCAAAGAGCGCAAGCGCTTATCGTCCATTCCAATGGATGATTGAGCATAAGGTCTGCCTCTAGTTGATTCTTTACCTACCAATGGAACATTGGCGGGCTGAGTTAGAGCAATTACGGGAGCATTACTGTCAACTACTTCAGCCTTCTTAACTGTAAAATGCTGCAGGTCGGAAACCATTTCAAAACGACTGGTTTTCTCAACCTTCATGTTATTGGTTTTTACCGACGTAATTGGCAAATCGCGGAATTGAAGCTTGCCAATTTTTAGGTCGATACCATAAGTTTCGTCAGTAATCAACTCAATGCCTAAATCCAATCGCATTACACGGTCTAAATCGGCAGGAACTCTTTCGAATACAAATGTTGCCTTAACGGTTTCACCTTGCTTTAAGGTGCGTTGTGGAGTTGAGTACCTCTCGTTGCCTACAACTTCAGCAATATTGCCACGCTGCGCATCAAACTTGCGTTTTTTAAAGTCAGTAATGGTGATTAGCCCATTAATCATTTTAAGGTCGCGAGCAGCGCCGTAATTAGTAATAGCTAATGATAGTTCAACGTTTCCTTCTGGAGTTCTATTAAAACTCTCCAATTTAAAAGAAACCTGACGAAAATCGTCCTGTACGGGAACAACCGATTTTGATTCGACCATTACCTTAAATATAACATCAGAATCGAGCTCTTTAAGGTCTTTCAGAACATCCCAAACAATAAGTTGATTTCTACCACCAGCTACCCCAGAGCCAACATTACCAAGCACACTTTTTAGTGGAATAAAGTTTTTTCCACCATCAGTTGAGTAGTATGGCGCAACGTTAAATGTTTGACCTATTCCCTCGCCAGAAATAGCATATTCCAAATTAATCTTCTCGCCTAGCTGTTTTGTAGTAAGCTTATTGACCTGCTGAGAATAACTACTAGTGCTATAGATTAGCATTGTTGCTATAGTTAAACCCAGTAAACGTGTTAATGTTTTCATTTTTTAGGGTATTAAATAGATTCTACAATTTACAATATTTTATGTTTTAATCAACAATAATTCGCAACTACTTGATTAGCCGAACCAACTCTTCAACTTGAATATCTAACTTAAATGTATCGCTATCAAAATTAATGCCGTTTATATTTAACCTAGCGGTAAACGATGCTATCTCTCGTGTTAATGATGTTGACTCGGAAGTATACTGCTCCCCAAGATTTTTAAGTTTGATGCTGCTATTCTGACTATTTAGTGTAAGGTAGTTCAAAAATTGGCGAGAGAAAATACTCCAAAGCCCATTATAACTTGTAAACGCTCTTCGAGGAGAACTCCAATAAGGTGAAGCGTAGGAATAAACATATACTGGGTAATCATTCTCAGCCTGATCATAGAGAGAATAGGACAAGAAACGCTCGCCTTTCTCCCTGTATAGGTAATGGGCTTTCTGCTGTGTGTTGCCCGTAGGACGTTCAATGCTCATCATTTCATACTCAGCCTGCTCCTCAAATGCACCATCCACACTAGCCTCAACAAAAAAAGATGTAGAAATAGCTGTAAGGTTAATTGAATCGGTATTCGATGCATTACTTGGGTTATACGTAAGCAGAACAATATACTCATTGTACCGGGTAAAGTGAGTATCCACCACTGCAAACATCTCGTTGTTAACTAATCCTGATGCCGATAACTTAAAGTAGGTATCGAACCGTTGTCGTAAATTTGTGTAACGGCCTGCTTCTGCTGCCGAAGTGTAGATATCTCTAAAATACTGAACTTTAGAATTCGAGAAAAGCAATGCGTTTGTTTTAGCTCTTAATAAGGCCAACTCCTTTGCTTTTTCCAATTCCATGTCAGGGTCGGAAATTCCAATAGCATAAACCAATCCATTATTGGCTGGTAAATTAAAAAACCATTTGGGCAACGTATCGGGGTAGTAACTAAGAATTTGAACATTCTTGAACTTTCCATTCTTAACGGCTTCAATTCTATCTGCGGTTTCCTTTTCGAAAACTTTATTGAAATCCTGCTGAGATTGCGAAAACAAACAACCATTAGTTAGCAAAACAACAATGGTTATGACCAATTCACGCTTCAACCCTCTTAAATCCATATATACTGTTTTTGTTATAAAGGTAGCAAATAAACACCTTTGAGTAAATTACTTTTTCATTAATTTTTACGTACCTCTGTTTTGTGTTTACGAATTGATTTTAGTCGATGATAATTTAACTTTTGGAATAAAAATAGCACTTCAGTTAATAACTTTAGTCCTAAAGCACTCCCATTTCAATCATTTAGTAATATTTTTACAGCATAACAACATTCAATATGAGCACAATTTACCTTCTAATTGGGATAATAACAGGAGTTACAATTACCATAGTACTGCTAAGCATTAGCTTTGGCAATTTATTTAAAATCAAAACTCATACCAACGAATTAAACAACACTATTAATAGCCTTAACGCCGAGTTAAGCATTGTACACGACAGGCTAAAGCGTAGCGAGGAGCAAACTGAACGGTTATTACAAGATATCAACAAGAAGGAGGAAGAACGTATTAGCACTGTTTCGCAACTCTCAGCATTTCAAACCCGCTATCAGGGGGCAAATGAGCAGTTTGAGCAAATTAAAACTGAACGCGATGCCATAAAAACAGAACTGAACAACCAGTCCGAAATCCTTAACCAAACCAGAATTAGGGCAATTGAACTGGAAAAAGAGAACAAATACCTGCAAGAAGCGCTGGAAAAACAGAAAAAGGATTTGGAGGAAATTGGAGGGCAATTCTCAAAGGAATTCAGGCTACTGGCCGACCAAATTTTAGAAGATAAATCGCAACGATTCACCAAGATTAATCAGGAGAATATTGATAGGCTACTTAAGCCACTCGATGAGAACATTAAACAATTCAAACAGCAAGTACAGGAAGTTTACGAAAAGGAAAGCCGCGAAAGATTCTCGTTAGGAGAAAAAGTTAAGGAACTAAGCGAACTAAACCAAACCATTAGCAAGGAAGCAAAGAACCTGACCGAGGCTCTCAAGGGACAGGTAAAAACGCAGGGCAACTGGGGTGAGATGATTCTCGAATCAATCCTCGATAGGTCAGGCTTAGTGAAGGGACGTGAGTATACAACTCAGGAGTCGTTAAAGGACGAGGAGGGTAAACGTTTTCAGCCAGATGTAATAATATCGTACCCCGACAAGCGTAAAGTGGTTATCGACTCCAAGGTATCATTAATAGCCTATGAGCGCTACTGCAGTGCAACAAATCCTGATGAGCAGAAAAAAGCGATAGAAGAGTTACTTCGCTCTCTTAGAAGCCATATAGATGGTCTTTCGGGCAAAAACTATTCCGATTTAGTTGGTTCACTTGACTTTGTGATGATGTTTATCCCTATTGAACCCGCCTTTATGATAGCCATGGAGGCCGACCACTCCATTTGGAACTACGCTTACGATAAGCGAGTTTTACTTATAAGCCCCACAAACCTTATTGCTGCATTAAAACTAATTTATGACCTATGGCAGCGCGAGTACAGAAACAGAAATGCCATTGAAATTGCCGACAGGGGAGGTAAACTTTACGATAAGTTTGTTAGTTTTCTGGAGAATTTCAAACTAATTGGTGATAATTTATCCAGAGCACAAAAGGTTTACGACACTGCATTGGGTCAACTTAAAGATGGTAGTGGAAACCTAATAACACAGGCTCAGCAACTCAAGGAACTTGGGGCAAAGGCAAAAAAAAGTATACCCGAGGATATGACAAATGGGGCTGATTAAAACATAACTGGCATAAAAATGTTATACGATTCAACCAAACTATACCAATTTATTGTGATATTTGCCTTTAACTTTTTTCGTTTTCTGAGGTCTAAAGTTTAGTCTTAGCAATTGGAGTATTTATATGATATCAATTTGCATACCCATATACAATTTCGATGTAACCGAACTGGTTGAGGAGTTGCTGAAGCAAGCAAATCACATCAACTATCCGGTTGAGGTCTTGCTTTTTGACGACCACTCCCAAAACTTTTTCCGTGAACGCAACTCTCTACTCGCATCAAGGAGTAGTATAAATTACCTTGAGTTTGACTTTAATATTGGACGTTCAAAAATCCGAAACCGTTTAGCAGATGTTGCCAAAGGGGAATGGCTACTTTTCCTAGATTGCGATGTAATGGTGGATGACCCTGATTATTTGAAACGTTATATCGATAACCTCCCAAAAGCAAAGGTAATTTGCGGTGGCCGAAAATATGGCCCAAAACCCTTCAGACATGAACTTTTGCTAAGATGGCGATACGGCGTTGGCAGAGAGTGTAAAACAGCTTTCTTCCGTCAGGTAAACCCATACAGTTCATTTATTAGTGGAAACTTTATTATCGAAAAGGAAACTTTTCAGAAAATTCGCTTTAATGAAGACCTTTCGGGTTATGGTCACGAGGACACACTTCTAGGTCTTGATTTAAAAAAACACAAAGTTGACATCCTGCATATTGATAATCCTACTGTACATTTAGGTTTGGACCCAAATTATGAGTTTTTGATGAAAACTGAACAAGGCGTTCTAAACCTTGCTAGGGTACTACACATAATGCCGTGTATGCGAAGGGATATTGAGAAATCTATTAAACTTCTCAAAGTATTTAGATTCTTACGCCACATTGGGATGCTTTATCCTTTACGCTGGGTATTTAAAGCGCTAACTCCAATTATCAAAACCCGATTGTGTGGGAACAATCCGTCAATAATGCTACTTGATATTTACAAACTTTCATTGCTTGCAAAAATATATAGCCCAAAGTGGAAAAATATTGAACAATAAAAAACCTCGCAATTGCGAGGTTTTTTATTAATAAGTTTATTTAAGTAATAACTCGAAGTCGGCCTTTAAAGGTTGTTTTGTTTCAAGATCGTACAGCGTAATGCTCCGCATTTGATAATAACTTCGCCAGAAGTTACTTAGCGTGTTGATGTACTTCTGCTTTGCTTGGTCACGTTCCGACTGGGCAACGTTTAAATCCAAAACATCAATTTTCCCTATTAAGAAGCGCTCCTTGGTTACATTATAACGATTTTGAGAAATAACATCGGCCTTTTTTGACAACTCCACTTGGTCATTCTGTCTGTTGAATTGCATCACTTTTAAAAATACATCCTGATCAAAATCAACTATGGACTGTTCAACTGTAGTTCTTACAACCTCTCTACGCGATTGAGCCATTTTGACCTTTCCGCGCCCTAATCCCCAATCTAGTATTGGTACCTCAAGTGTTACCTTTAATGTTTGTAAATCATTATAGTTGGCATAAGCATCTTTTAAAAGTTCGGCATCTCTATTTATACCATAGGTGGCGCCAAGATTTGCACTGAATCCTCTTTCCGACCTTGCTTGAGCAACATCTCTGTTTGCCTCGATTAACTGCCTATCGTACTCAAGAATCTTGGGGTTGTTCATCTTTGCCAACGACAACACCTCGTCGTACAGAGCCTGCAACTTTGGAACAGAGTCTGGTATAATCAACTCCAAATCATAAACATCATTCAACCCCAGATAGGACTTTAACTTCGATTTTTTGAGTTGCAAATCCACCTCAGCATCGCTAACATCACTACCGGCATTCAGAAAACTGAGTTCCATTTGTAAAAGTTCATTCTCCGCTATAGTTCCAATATTGTACCGCCCCTTTGCAATTTTATAAAGCGTATCGCTATTTGCGTAATTAAGATTTGCTGTTTTGAGATTTTGCTGTGCTAGTATTAAATCAAAAAACAGACGGGATGCATCCATCGAAATATTCTCTAATGCTTGAATATAGTTACGCTTAGCCTCTTCGTATTTGATGGGTTCAATTTTCTTGTTCCATTTTAACCTATTAAAACCAAATATTGGCTGAGAGAACCCGATTTGGTATGGAATAGATTTATAGGAGGTTGAGTCGTTTTTGAAGTAATCAGTTCTATCGAGAGCTGTACTTACATAGAATTTTCCACCCGTTAAGCCAATGTTCTGATTTAACTCAAATCCCAGCGACGAAGTATTACTATTTCGTTCAACATACTGATAAGAACCATCTTTTTGTAAATCAGCTGACAAATCTCTGTTATAATTAATTGCAGAACCAGCAAGTTTTATACTTGGTAGAAATTCTGCTTTATATGTACGGTACTCCCAATAAGATGCCCTGAACTGATGCTTTGCAAGAATACCCTGTGGTGACTGGTCTTTAGCCAACTGAATAACCTCCTCCAATGTAAGCCTATTAATGGGCTTTTGAGAATATAGCACGGAACAAGATACAGCTGCTAAAAATATTATTGAAAAGAACTTTTTCATCGTTTACTTAATTTTTAATACACTATTCGTACCTAAGCGATTCAATAGGATCCTTCTCTGCGGCCCTTTTTGCTGGCGATAATCCAAATATCACACCAACTGCAGCGGATACACCAAAAGCAATAAGTACAGACAAAGGACTGACAATAGTCAGAATTCCTGCAAAGTGAGTTATCAACTTTGAAAGGATAATACCTAATATTACACCTATCAAACCACCGCTAACGCTTATTAAAACAGCCTCGGAAAGGAATTGAGCAATAATGTCGGCTTTCTTTGCTCCAATGGCCAAACGTGTTCCAATCTCCTTAATACGCTCCATTACAGAGGCAAACATAATGTTCATAATACCAATTCCACCCACTATTAGCGATATACTTGCAATTGCACCAAGCACAATATTGAAAATATCCTTTGTGCGTTGCTGTTGCTTTAGGAGCAATTCTGGAACGGTAATCTCGAAATCCTTAACCTGAGAGTGCCTGCGCAACATCATTCTGCTTAACACTTCCGATGTAGAGGTAATATCCTCGGTTTGGTTAACCTGAATAATAATTCTATCGAGTTGATGGTAATTTTTAGGTGCTTGCGATTCGGTACTGCCACCAAACGACATAATGAATCCGAATCCACGCATTACAGTTCCACCCTCAGAGAGTTTTTTTGAGTTTACAAGGGCTCTATTCTGATATCGAAGCAGAATGCTTTTTGCTGGGACATAAACATTGTCGTTATACACGTTTATCCCACTATTCTCAAAACCTGTTAACTTAATATCGGACTTGGAAAGCACCCCTACAACTTTCAACCAAACATTGCCAAACTTTATATACTTCCCAATTGGATTTACTGTGCTAAAAAACTTTGTTTTAATATTAGAACCAATCACACACACGGGAATACCATGCTCCTCGTGATAAGCATCAAAGAAAACGCCTTCATCGAGTGGAAGATTATACAGCGAAAAATAATCATTGGATACTCCCATAATTTTAGCCGACATCCTAAGCCCGTTATACTGAACAAATGAGTTTAAACTTATTTCGGGGCTTATTTTTTTTACCGAAGGTAAAATCGACTTAATTGCTTCCAAGTCGCTAAGGGTTAACCCTGGCGAGAATTTTTGTTTTTGAGAATTACCACCATTGTCATCGGATGCCTCGGTGTCCTGTGCCTCAAATACGGAGTTGATGATAATATTGTTAACACCAACCATTTTCATCTGCTCAAGAATCTCCTTTTGGGCTCCATTACCAATAGCAAGCATACTAATAACAGCCGCAACACCAAAAATAATGCCCAATGCCGTTAGCATCGATTTTAGCTTGTTGGCCATAATGGCCTCCATAGCAATATTAATATCGTGAGCGTAACGCCTATAGAGCTGAAAGATATTAATATTATCGCCGAACTTACTCAGCTTACTTACTTTCGCGTTTTCGGTCACCACGGTCAGATTTTTTAGTGTCGTTTGCAGGTTTATCGCCTTTTACCATAGAGCCGCCGGGGGCAAATTGCATCATCATTTTTTGCGCATCGGCTTTGGCCTTTATAGCCATTTCCTGGTCTTGACGAAGTTTTTCCTCATCTTGCTTCTTTTTCAAAGCCTTTTCCTTGAGAACTGGTATTAATTCCTCTCCAACTAAATCGAATTTCTCAGGTTTCTCAGGCATCGAGATATAAATCTCATCATCAACACTAAGCCCTTTCTCAACAATTATATAATTTTCGTTCATATCGCCAGGAACAACTACCTGTTTTTTGCCTTTTTTGGTAAACACATAGCTAACGCTATCGTCGGCATGGAGTGCTTCCAGTGGGATATACATTACCGAATCGTACACATTTGTTATAACCTGATTACCTGTTGTCATCGAAGGACGAAGTATGGGGTCGTACTCATTCACGCGAATTACAACCTCAAAAACCTTGGCATCGGTATTGGGTAATTGCTCTCCAATGTTTGCAACCTCAACAACTTCGCCTGTAAATTGCTTCTCGGGGAAAGCGTCAACGGAGATTCTCACAGATTGATTCTTCTTTATCTTGCTAATATCTATCTCGTTAACGTACGTTTTCGAATTCATCACCGATAAGTCAGGAAGTGTTGCAACGGTTAAATCCCACGGGCTAACGCTTGAACCAACCTTACGTTTTGTTCCACCCCACTCGCGGTAATAAATAACCATTCCCGGCTTGGGAGCACGAATTACAAACTTACTTAGAACATCGAGCATATCCTGACGTTCGCGACGCTGACGTTCGAGGTTGATGGCAACCTCCTTCATTGACGCTTCGGCCTGCTCCCTCTTCAAATTATAGTTATGTGATGCTTGACGATGCTCACGCTCTGCTTTATCGAGGTTGATTTGCGCCTGACGCTGTGTGGCTGGAGGCTCGTACTTAGATTGTTCTAGAACTATCTTCTTCTCCTCCATATCAAATTTTAAATTGATAAGCGTGTTGCGCAGTTCACGGAGCTGAAGCGTTGTATCGAGTTGAACCTTCAGGTATGCTTGTTGACTTTTCTCCAACTCATCCTCAGTACTTTTAAGCTGATTGCTAAGTGCCGACCTATCTAATGTTGCTACATAAGCACCAGAATCAACAACAGTACCTTCAGGAATTAAGTCCTGAATTTTTACCTCTGAAATACGGAATGAACGGCCACGAAGTTCAGTTGGTGCAGTAATATCCTCTGAGTTTTGAGCCTTTAACTCGCCGGTTACATTAACCAGAATCTCAAATTTCCCCTGCACAACTTTTGTAAACTGAGGAGCAGCCTTGTCTTTATCGGACGAACCAAAGAAAGTAAAAGCTAAAATAATGGCTACTAAGACCGAAAAGCCAATAATTATTTTTTTTCTCATTGTTTTGTTTGGATTAGAATGGTATATACAAAAGAATAAAAAATTTAACAATGGTTTAACCTACCAATTGTTAAAAGTTGCTTAAACGAAAATAAAAACGAGGTAAACTTTAGTATTATTGCACTATATTAGTTTTTGCTCCATTGCAATTTTAACTAATACCGCAGTGTTTCGTGCATTTAATTTAAAAAGAAGATTTTTTCGATAACTGTTAATTGTTTCAACTCCTAAGTATAACTTTTCTGCAATTTCGGGGTTAGTGTAGCCATCGCAGATAAGTTTGAGTAAATCCGTTTCGCGGGGTGTCAAGAATATTTGTTCATCTGATTTTTTCTTCATTAGCAAATCAACCTCATGGCAAAGGAATGTTTCGCCTTTTAAAACTGTTTCAATACCCTCAACAACTTCCTCGGGCAACGAGTTTTTAAGTATATAGCCCGATGCTCCATTATCAAGCATCTTACGGATTATTGTATACTCACTAAAAGTTGTAATGGCCAGCACTTTTATTTGTGGATATTTCTCGGTAATAGATTTACAAATATCTAAGCCATTACCATCGGGCAAATTAATGTCCAATAAAACCAAATCGATATGCTTTGATGCTACAAAATCTAAACACTGCTTTGCAGTGTGTGCAATAGCCACAACCTCTCCAACCTTTGAGTCGGTTACAATGCTCTGTAAACTCTGAGCAACTAAAGGATGATCGTCGACAATTAGTATTTTATTCATTTTATCTGTGGTGACCAGTGACATGTGACTGGTGACAGATTTTGTGACTTTCAATTATCACTTGTCTCTCATCACTAGTCACAACTAATTATTAGCATTTAAACTCAACAGTAATTTCTGTTCCCTTGCCTGGCTCAGAAAGTATATCAATCCGGCCATTGAACGATACTACCCTCTGCTCAATACTATTTAACCCTACCGATTTAGTTTTGTCAATGGCTTTTAGATCAAATCCACACCCATCGTCATAAACGGTAAGGCTAATTCTGTCCTGCTCCTGCACCAGTTGAACATTAATTTTGCTAGCGTTAGCATGCTTCAAAGCATTATTTACCAACTCGCTCACAATACGGAAAGCAGCAACTTCAAGTTTCTCGTCAATACGCTTTTCAACTCCGTAAAAGTGGTACGTTGCTTTATCGATGCTCCCACAAAAATCTTTTATTGCAGCACTTAGCCCATAACGCATAAGCGATTCTGGCATTAAATTATGCGCCACCCTCCGGAGTTCTTTAATTGAGTTATCAAGCATTTCCAGTGCTGAGTTGAAGGTTTCCACCTGCTCCTCGGGAATAGTTAAACTACCTTTCATATTGGCCATTTTATGTTTTGTAACGGAAAGCAATCCACCCAATCCGTCGTGTAAGTCCTTCGATAATCGAGCACGCTCAGTGGTTTCGCCCTCAAGCAACGATTTTGTAGCAATAAGTTGCTTTTCCTGCTCCAACTGAGCCACTTTCTGTTCGGCTATTTTTCGCTTTTGTTTTAAGCCTTTCATAAAAAGCAATGCGCCAATAAGCCCAAACACTATTATGAATATCAACGAAAGAATAGCTATAAACCTAATCTTTTGAGAATATCTAAGTTTTTGAATTTCATTTTCTTTTTTCTGAGTTTGATATTTTGCATCGGCATCAGCAATCATATTAGCCCATTCTGAATTTAAATCTTCTTCCTTTAGTCTTATTTGTTGCTGAGAATAGTTTATTGCATCTTCATGATGATTTAAAAAAATAGATGATCTTTTCAGCAGATCATAAATCAACCGTAAATCTAACCTATTCGATGTATCGGCAACTCGAAGAGCTTCTAGCCCTATTTTCTTGGCTAATTCGTAGTTCTTCATATCGTAATAATAATCTCCAAGAGTTCTATAACTCTCCATCACTCCTGATACACTATTATTTTCTTGATAGACCCTTAATGCTTCCTTGGTATAACTTATTGCTTTAACTTTTTCACCAATCATATAGTAACAATATCCAACCCTAACCAGAGCGGCTGCATAATAGGTTATATTGATAGGTTTTAGTTTTTTAATGGCTTCGTCACCATATTTAATTCCCTTCTGATAATCTCCATTATTCAATGCGAAAACAACAAGATTTACCAAAGAAACCGACTCTCCTTGTAAATCCTTAGTTTTACGCTGCAACTCCAAAGCCCTTAGCGTATATTCCTCTCCTTTTGCTTGATTTCCTGCAGAATAATAAAGCGAGCCTATATTTGCTAAAATTTTTGCAATCCAAACCTTATCGTCAATATCTTCGTAGTACTTAAGTGCCTGATTATACAACTCAATTGACTCATCGTACTTGGCTGTAATTCTATATGAATTTGCTAAATATGTCTTAGCTTCAACTAATTGTTTAGTCGAATTTTGCAACTCGCTAAATATTTCTACAGCCTTTTTCAAAAATATTATTGAACTATCTATTCTTCCCTGCAAGTAAAGTATTCGCCCAATAGACTCATTAGCTTTAGCCTCAAACTCCTTGTTGCTTGATTTTGAAGATATTTGCAATATCTCATTTGCAAATTTTTCTGCATTTACTAAATCTGATTCAATATATATATTGCATATCTTATCTAATATTTCAAGTTTTTCATTAACATTCTTATACTTTTTAGATGATATAAGAAGGTTTAAAGAATCAATTTTTTGAGACTGACAGCGTGCATCTATCCCCGATAAATTAACAATCAATACACTAATTAGAATAAAAGCTAATCTCATATTTGAATTATTTTTCATAGCAAATATTAAGTTAAATTGAGTTTTTTTTTACCCCTTTTTGGGGGTAAAACAGACAAGTATCCAAAGTTTATTTTACAATCTGATTTTCAATATTAATAATCAATAACTTACCGTATGTTTTGAATAGTGTTTTTTGCAGCATCAGAACGTTTTGTCAGATCTTCCGAAGTATTTGCTGTTGAATTATTACTTCCTCCACCTACTCCATTCTCTCCTCCTAAAATTTTAAGCATTTCATTTTTAGTTAATCTGGCGCAAGTTTTACTCTTTAATATTCTTCTTGTTTTCATTTGTATATCAGTTATAATTGCGCCTACTCTATAATCGGTTTTCGGCTTTCCCTATTCTTAATTGTGAAGATAAAAACTTAACTGCAAAAACCCCCTTTTGGGGGTAAAATCATCCTTAGTAAGCTTAATACCTTTGGTTCAGATTTTAAAACTATAAAAATTATCAATCTAAACTTTAGTGAAATGAAAAAAACATTAACACTTATTGCAGTTTTATGCGGTTTTACTCTTTTAGGAATTTCGCAGAATACCTTTCAGAAAGGCGATAAAGTTGTAAACGCCGGCATTGGTTTTGGAAATGCATTGTACTCTGGCAGTGGTTACACCAGCAAAACTCCACCTCTATCTCTATCATTCGAAATGGGTGTTAAAGACCAACTATTCGATGAGAAAAGCTCGCTGGGTATTGGCGGATACATAGGATATGCAAGTGCAAAATGGGAGTACTCTGGCTGGGGCTGGAAATACTCCAACTTTGTTATTGGTGCACGTGGAGTGGGACACTATCAACTGCTAAATAAATTAGACACCTACACCGGACTAATGCTTGGCTATGATATTATCAGCGCCAAGGAGTTCGGAACATCTATTGGCTACGATTACTCTGCCTCTGCAAGTGGTTTTATTTGGGCATGGTTTGCTGGCGGGCGCTACTACTTTACTGATAAGTTTGCCGCTATGGCCGAAATAGGCTATGGTATAGCATACCTAAACTTAGGAGTTTCCTATAAATTCTAAAAAATAAACGACAAAATTAATTCTAACTAATTGTTTACTAAAAATTTAAAATTATGAAAAGATTACTTTTAGCAAGCGCAGTTTTTGCTGCATTATCGATTGGATTCGCATCGTGCGAAAAAGAGGAAGATGAAAATCAAACTGGTAATGAGGTTTTAATTGTAGACGATATTACTACAGCTACCACTTGGACTTCCGACAATATTTATGTAATTGACGGGGATATTGATGTTGACGCAAATATCACAATTGAACCAGGAACAATTATTAAATTTAAAACAGGAGCTAGTTTAGGTTTTGGATACACAAGTAACGTTACAGTTACTGCAAATGGAACCGCCGACAAGCGTATAGTATTTACAGCCTACGGTTCTAATCCTACTCCTGGCTCATGGGACGGAGTATTCTTTTACAACCACGTGCTTCAAAACTCCAGTTTAACTTATTGTGACTTTTTATATGCTGGTTACTCCGATTGGCCAGCAGTTAGCTTTCGTTGTAAGTTGACATTCAACAACAATATTATTAAGTACGCCAAGTTGTCAGGTATTGATATGGACGTAGATGGTTCTTTTGTTTCGATGGACGGCAACACCATAACCGACTGTGGAACCCACGCAATAGCCTTGTACCCATCTGCAATTCATACACTAGGAGTTAATAATAACATTACCTGTAAAGCAGGCTACGGCATCTTTGTTAACGAAGGCGAAGTAAACTCAACCACTGGAACAAACCTACTCTGGAGAAAACAGCCTGTTCAGTACATTTTTGACCTAGGAAGTGTTATTGAGACTAATTTGACAATTGAGGCCGGAACAACTTTAGCCTTTAATGCTGGCGCGTACCTTAACTTTGGGTATTCGGCTAATGTTACACTTACGGCGGTTGGAACTGCTGCTAACCCAATTACTTTTACATCGAGCAACACATCTCCCGCTGCAGGAGCATGGCGAGGACTTTCGCTATACGGATATACAACTCCAAACACCCAGTTTGATTATTGCAACTTTAATTACGGTGGATACGATGGCGAGCAATTTATCTATGCCCGTGAAGTTAATGGCTTTACAGTTAAAAATTGCAGTTTCAACAATTCTGCTGGTTGGGGAATATACCTCGATTACGATGCCGCTTTGTCTGGAACTAGCAGCAACAACACATTTACAAATTGCAGTTTAGGCGAGATCTACATTTATCAAGAATAGGGTTAATAATTTAAACTACAAAAGACGGGAATCCTGATTGGATTCCCGTTTCCTTTTATAACCTCTCAAATTCTGAAAAACAAAAAACTACATGACAACAAAGTTATTATTTTCAACATGCGCATCGGGAATATCCTTATCACCTAATTCAACTTTACTAATATGCTTACTAAACTTTTGCTTGAAATTCCACTTATCGGAACTCTTCCAGACAATTGCAGAATTGTAGACCACTTCGGTAGTGTTATCGGTAAAAGTAATAAGCAACTTAACGGGAACTGGATACTTCCCTTTTTTAGTAACGTTTAAACTCAACTCGTTATTCTTTACTGTTACATTCTCCAAAGCCAAATCGGCATAGCCGCTCTCGTAGAACCAAGGATTCCAGTACCATGCCCAATCCTGCCCAGTAACAGAGTTCAGTGTTAAGGCCAAATCGGTTGGGGTTGGGTGTTTGCTCTCCCATCGGTAAATAAACTCCTGAAATACCTTGCGGAACATATCCTTACCCAGCATATCGTGCAAAAAGTAGAATCCGATTGCTGCACGCCCGTAGTTTTGCATAAAGTAAGTTGCGCCTGTAAGATGCGTTGTTGGAACTGAAAGCGGAATATCGTTTACGGAGCCCATTGTTCGCTGGCTATATGCACTAATGTAATAATGTGCATTATCGTTACCATACTCCTTTTCAATTTCTTTAGGAATAAAAGTGATTAATCCCTCATCAATCCAACCATAAAGTGCCTCGTTAGTACCAACCATAAAAGGAAAGTAACTATGACTAACCTCGTGCGATGTTACGAAAACCTCAAAATTCTTTTGGTCCGAAGGACCGTCGTTACACATCATTGGAAACTCCATTCCGCCATCGCCTTCCCAAATAGTATTATGAGGGTAAGGATATGGAACACCAAGCAAATCTGATGACAATCGCTCAATTGTCCTACGGGCAATGGCCGCAACGCCTTCGCCTGCCTTTGAGTCAATTTTATAGATATGACCAGCCATGGCGCGACGCTTGGTTTTTGAATCGACCTCAACGCTTGTGGCATCCCAGATATAATGGTCGCTAACGCCAAATGCAAAGTCCGAAACATTATTAGCTTTGAAATGCCACGTATTCTCAGTACTATTTTTAAGCACTTTTTTTGAGTGATAATCCTCTGGGGTGATGATTCTTACCACATCATCGGATTTTTTTGCCAAATCGATTCGGTTATTTATTTCATCGGTAAAAAGCGCCTGAGAGTTCTGCAACTCGCCTGTAGCCCAAGCAACATAATCCTTAGGAAGAGTTATCTGCACATCAAAATTACCATACTCGTTATAGAACTCGTAAAGGCCAGTGTAAGGCTCAACGCTCCAGCCCATAATATCGTCGTAAACGGCAATTTGAGGATACCAGTAAGCCACAAAGTACGATGTGGAGTCGTAACGGCCCATTCTAAGGTTTGTATTATTCGGCAAGTTTACTTTCCAGCCAACCTCCATTTTAAGGCTCGATTTTGGATTTAACTTCGAAGGAATTGGAACAATCATATTGGTTTCCCTGTAACGCAATTTGCTTGCAGGAATCTCAACCCCATTAATGCTTACCTTTTGCACATCGACTCCAGCAACGCCAATATCGGTTGGCTCAACAGGGGTTTGGCGCATGACCTCTGGCTTATAGAGGTTTTGGTATAATCTTACCACCAAGGCCTTCAAAGTATCGGGACTATTATTGTCGAGAGTTACAATTTCTGAACCTGTAAGCACGCCTGTTCGAGGGTCGAAACTGGCTTTTATCTCGTAATTGGTCCGGTTCTGGAAATACTTTGACCCAGGTTTCCCATCCAAAGTTCTTGTCCCTCGGTCAATAGCTCGTTGTACGTTTGTGGGTATAAATAAACTCGATTGCTGTGCGCTTGCGAGCTGAAAGCCAAACAGGTAAACAATTCCGAATAGTAAGTGTTTTGTGCTCATAATAATTTTGAATTTAATTTTAAAAGAAATCCGAATTCTAAAATAATACACATTAGAACTTGCAATATCTGAAAGGTTTAAGAAGAAACCGAGCCAAAACGCTGCAGCAAAGTTAATTTCTGTGAAAAAAATGATTTCCTAAATGATTCTTCTATGACGAAACCAAATATATATCAAGCCTGAAATTAAAAGCATTATTCCAAGTACAATGAAATAGCCGTTATGCCACTGTAACTCGGGCATAAAACTAAAATTCATTCCATACACCCCAGCAATAAATGTCAATGGCAAGAAAAAAGCAGAAAAGATTGTAAGCAACTTCATTACATCGTTGCTGCGCTTTGCGGTGATTGATAGGTAAGTGTTTAGTATAGAGTTAACATCCTCAATAACCTCGTCGTAATGCAGCGTGTAGTTTAGTGCTGTCTCCTTTAAATCCTGTAATAACGAGGCTGAATCGGGACTTACAGTTAAGAGGTTAAATACATTTTGGGTTAACTGCAGGATTTTTTTCGATATCCTAGCTTTCGACTTCTGGAAATATAACGCCTCAACGGAAATGGATTTACCATTCTGAAGGAATATCAACTTTTCAAATTCATCAATCCTATCGCTTTGGGTATGCAAAGGTTTTTCATAGGTTAATAGCATCTCGTTAAAAATATCGAGCACCAATGCCTCTGAACTATCATAAATTAGGGAGCGGTTACTAAGAAAATCAAACTTAGCCCTATGTACGGTTATTAGTAAACTCCCGTTATAAAAGAACGCTATTTTATTTGATAACTCTCCAACTGTGGTTACATTGGCAGTGTGATGCGCAGAATACGCTCTAAGAATGACAAAGGTATAATCGTTTATTTTCTCAATCTTAGGCAAGTGTCCTTGCTCAAGGCTATCCTCCAACAAGTTAAAATCGATATTGAAGGGCTGAGTTATTTCCTTAAGTTCCTCCTGTGTTGGTTTTTCAAGGTCAATCCACTCAAAGGTGTTATATTTTCTGATGGTCTTGCTCATACTAATCTATGTATTTATTATATCTGAGTAGATATTTAAAAAAGTCTATTCATCGTCACCTAGCCATTTCCTTAATCTCATCAAAACCATCCATTACATTCTTAATCATCAGCAAGCGCTGGTTTATGTTGATTAATCGCGTTTTAAGATTCATATTCTTAACAATTGCCAACTCCTCGTTGGTTAGCGTGGAATACTTCCGCATTACTTCGATTTTTGTTACTACAAACGATATTGCTTGCAGAATATTCTCGTAAACAAAACTGCTTTTGGCCTTTATCTCATCGCCTTTATTGGATGTTTTAATAAGTTCTTGTCCTTTATTGTTTATTTTACCACGCTTTCGGAGTTTTTCGTATAGTTCAATATTCTTATTCTCATCCGATTTGTAGAAAACACTTTCTAGAATATCGGTCTGCAGAAGTTTTATAATAGTCTTTATTTTAGGGTCGTTGGCTTTGGTGTTGCTAAATTTATCAAAGTTTACTGTTTTTAATACCTCAAGGTTGTTTACAATTTCTATATAAAGTAGGCGAAGGTATACAGTTGTATCCTGCTTAATACGTTGGTACTTTTCAATTTTGCCTATTACCGTTTCGATAAAATCTACAGATTTTGTCCCGATATTTACTCCTGTTTCAATGGTATTGAGCATAACTTAAAGATTTTGTTACCAAAACTAATCAAAAAGTTTTAACTGCTCAGCATAATTGGCCGAATTCTCCAACCTAAGTAATTTCTGCTTCACATCCACTCCGCCCGCATAGCCAACTAATTCGCCATTACTACCAATAACTCTATGGCAAGGAACAATTATTGAAATTGCATTTGCTCCATTGGCTACGGCAACAGCTCTTATTGCCTTGATGTTACTCAACTTTTGCGATAAACCCATGTAGGTTTCTGTTTTTCCATAAGGTATTTTGAGCAGTTCGTTCCAAACACTTTTTTGAAAAGGGGTACCAATCAAGAGTAACGGCAATTCAAAGTTAATGCGCTGTTTCTGAAAGTATTCTGCTAGTTGGCGTTGTGTTTCTATTATTAAATCTGTTTGTTTAAAATCGAATGGTGCCTGTAATGCTTCTTGAATTCTATCGTCAATAGCCTGCCGCATTTTTCGGTAACGCCAATCGCACAGGCAAAGTTTGCCATCAAATTCGCCAAGAATAAGCTCACCGTAAAGAGTTTTAAAATGCTGAATACAGATACTCATCGTTCAACAATTTTACCATACCAATTCTTCCATAAATCCATAGCTAAACGCTCATTACCTTGCTCATCATAAAGGCCTGTATCGCGCCAAGGGAGCGCATCGGGGCTACTCCCCAGTGCATTCTGCCATAGCGCATCATAATCTCTAACGCAAAACCATATCACAAACTCAACTCTCGATTTGTTCGATTGCTCTAAAAACAACTTCAAAAAATTCTTCTGTTTCTCCTCCGAGCCATTAAAAGTAAGTATTGGCGCTGATGCGGTTTGCCAAACCTGAGCAGAATAACTGCTCTCGCTCACTGCTATTGGTTTAGTGGTTAATCCAAATAGTTGTGACAAGTAATTATCTGGAAAACTCTCTGCAAGAAGTCCGCTCATAAATGGGTGTAGCGAAAAAGAAACAAAATCGACATAAGGTTCAATGTCCCTCAACCCATTAATTTGTTGCTCCAGGTTATCCTCGTTGGACCATTGAGGGAAATATGGTACGCAAAACATGCTAACCGATATTGGTAAATTTGGATAAACTTTTTTCAACTCAGAATAAATGTGCTGCTGCAATTCCACATATTGACTCCAAACTTCGGGTTTATTCCTAATCAGCAGATTACTCTCCACCCCTACAAGCAAATAGTCGGGCGCAAAGTATTGAACCATTCTTTTGGCATAATTCAGAAAGGCTACTTTTACTTTATCATCATTAAAAGCAAGGTTACTCCATTCCTCCGGAAGCGTTTGATTTGGCAAAGTTCCTCGATAGTTAGCCAATCCATTTCGAGAAACATTCAAGGGACTAATCTGTAATAAAACCTTTTGTTTGATTCCTTTGAGCGCTATACGTGATTGTATTTCGTCAATAAAACTTTGAGGAAAAGGCGAGCCATCGTATGATTCTTGCCAAGGAACTCCCTCCTCCATATGTTCAGATATAATATCGCCGTAAGTAATTATTTTATCGTATGTCCAACTCTGAGCTTCAAGAGTATTATCGTAATGCCAAGGCGAAAAACCCATGAGAAATGAACGAGAGGCAACCGAACTATCTTTCTGGCAAGCAAATGCAAAGCACAGAATAGTAATTACAATTAAACGCCCTAAGTTTAAGTTACTTTTCATACTAATATATGTTACTAGGCCTATTTACAGTGACTTTTAAAATATTGATATGAAATACTATTCCCCAACTCCGATGATTTTTTCCAATCGTCACAGGCCTTGTCATTTTCTTTAATTCTGTAAAAACAGACTCCCCTGTTCGATAGCACATTAGCATTGTTGGGCTTAAGCTTTAATGAATAATCATAATCCTCAATTGCTAATTGATACTGTTCTTTTTTCAGAAAACAATTACCTCTATTGAAGTAATAAAGGTAGACCAAATCAAAATCCTCCCCATTAATCTTACTTAAGTTAATTGAATGTGTGTACAAATTCAAAGCACTATCAATTTCATTATTCATCCTATAAATCTCTGCAAGGTAAAATGATATTTCATCATCATCATTGAAAATCCTGTTACCCTTTCCCAAAACTCCCTTAACCTCTGGGGAAAAATTCTTTGCAGCTACGCTGGCATTATACATAACAGTATATACTCCTCGGAAGGTAGAGTCATAATTTACAGCATCAATAATTAACCTAATTGCTTGATTGTACTCCTTGGAGTGAATTTTTCTTACAGCTCTATTAGTAATGTTAATCGCGCTATCTCTGTCATCTAAGCTAACGGTGTAGTCTTGAGCACTTAAACAAACCCCGCAAACTGTAAAAAATAAAATCAATAAACACCTAATCATAATAATCAATTAAAAAAATTTCTTATCAAACTCATCAATACATCATAACTAATAGGTTTTGTAATATAATCATTACAGCCTGCTTGAATGGCTTTTTCTTTATCGCCTGCCAATGCGTGAGCTGTTTGTGCAATAATTATAACCTTGCTATTGAATTTTCGGATTGCTTCGGTCGCTTCCAACCCAGTTAATTCAGGCATTTTAATGTCCATTAGAATCAAATCAATATCAGGGTTCTTTCGAATAATATCAACAGCAATTTGTCCGTTGTTAGCCTGAAAAATTGTAAAATCCAAATTGCCTAGCATCAGGGTTAACAGCATGCTTGAGGCTGAATCGTCCTCAGCTACCAGAACCTTTAATTTAGGTAGATTCGATTGCGAGAACTTAGGCTCTACGAATGGTTTTACCTCTACAGCTAACTCTTGTTGAACGGCGGGAATTGTAAAATGGAAAACAGAACCAACATGCTCCTCGCTCTCAACCCAAATTTTGCCACCAAGCATTTCGACAAAAGCCTTGGTAATTGATAAGCCCAGCCCTGCTCCTTGGTAGGCTCTTTTATCACTAATATCGGCCTGAACAAAGCGTTCAAAAACGGCTTGCTGCCGATTTTTGGGAATCCCAATACCGGTATCCCTAACCAAGAACTCAAAATTGTTATCCTTGCAAAAATATTCTACCTCAATAACACCCTTATCAGTAAATTTTATAGCATTCTTAATTAGGTTTGTAAGAATGGCGTAAATTTTTTCGCCATCGGTATTTATAATCGAACTCTCAGCACATAATCCTTTTTTAAGTAAGAATGCAAGTCCTTTACGCTCGGCTTCGGGTTTAAAGAAGTCGTAAAGGTATTTTAATTGCTCATCAATATTAGTTGGAGCAATCTTCAACTTCATTTGCCCCGACTCAATTTTCGATATATCAATTATATCATTAATGATATTCAATAGCCTAAAGCCACTCTTCTCAATAATATTAATGTACTCCCGCTGCTCCTCAATGCTTCCCTTTGCTTGCTTAAGCAAACTAGTAAAGCCAAGAATTCCATTCATTGGAGTTCTAATCTCATGGCTCATATTTGCAAGGAATGCCGATTTTAGCCTATCGCTCTCCTCTGCTTTCTCCTTTGCTTGAAGCAACTCAATTTCAGTTTGCTTGCGCTCGGTAATATCAATTGTAAATCCAGCAAGAAAACGAGGCACACCTTTCATCTGAATAGGAAATTTTATTGTCGTATAGAATCGTCCATCCAACTCCTCCTCAATTTCATACACTTTACCCTCCTGCAATATTTTCAAGTCGTCAGCAACCATACTTTTTGCAAAATCAGAAGGAAACAGTTCATACATCGTTTTGCCAAGTAGTTCATTTATTGGTTTCCCAAGCATTTTTTCAAAATTATGGCTTAAATGGAGGGATCGAATATTGGTATCTTTGAAAAATACGTAAATGGGGCTATGCTTCATAAACTGATTGAATATTTCTTCAATTTCTTCAGCCTTTTCCTTAGCTTTTATAATTTCTTTTTCGAATTGTTTAATGTAAGTAATATCTGTAAATACAGTTAGCATTGAAGGTTTACCCTCATACAGAAAAGGGAATGCAGTAACAAGAACATCTATAATTTCTCCGTCAATCCTAATAAATTGCTCCTCAATCGTTTCGGCCTTTGAGTTGTTTGCTATGCTTGATTGAATTCTTTTAAGGGCGGTTTCTCTATAATCGGGTTGTACAAAATTTAAGGCTGGTAATCCTATTAGATTCTGAATACTATCAGACTTCATAATTCTTGCAGCAGCTTCGTTGCCAAACACAATAATTCCATTCTGATGGATTATAACTCCATCGGGAAGGATAGACACCATTTTTTTGTATTTTGCCTCGCTTTCCTCTGCAACTTGTTTTGCTCTTACAAGTTCCAGTTCAATCTCTTTCTTCTGTGTAATATCTTCAGAGATACCCAGTAAATATTTGTTATTGCCTAATTTATCTTTAATTGCAATTTTTTTTGTGTATAGAATTTTAGTTCCAAATTTGGTGTCAATTTTTTCCTCCTCTATAACCAGTAGGTTTTCTTTTTCAAAAACCTGCTTATCCTTTGATGTAAAAAAGTCTGCTTGATCTTTTGGGAAGAAATCATAATCAGTTTTGCCAATTAAATCTTGTTTTTTTATGCCTAAAAAATCCTCACCGGCCTTATTTATCAGAATAAACCTAAGGTCTTCTGCACTCTTAATAAAAATCATATTTGGAATATTCTCTAGAATATTCATTAAGAACGCCTCGCTATCCTCAACTAATTTCTTTGCCTTGTAAAGTTCCTCATTTGTTTGAAGCAATTCCTCGTTTAAGGCTAGGTATTCTTCATTTTGCTCCTTAAGAACTTGCTCATTCTTTTTCCTATCTGTTATGTCCTGAATAATTCCAACCCCACCAATCAATTTTTTATTAGTATATATTGGTGCAAAAAGAACTTGCACAGGTGTTACTTTATTGGCTGTGACCGAACGGTAATAATCCTCATAATACCCTTGACCTCCAGTCAATGCAATTTCAACCGTTTCTACAATCTTTTTATCGGGTAATTTTAACATATCAAGACCTTCCAAGGCTTGCTTTGACGACCCAATTATTCTAACAAACTCCTCGTTGCAAGAAATTATTCGAGCTTTGCTATCGAAATGAATAAGCCCAAGCGGAGCATTCTCAAAAACCAAACGATACTTGGCTTCGCTCTCCTCTGCTATTTCTTTGGCACGGATAAGTTCAAATTCCGTTTGTTTCCTTTGATTAATATCTCTGTTAACAAATAAAATACCTACTGGATTATTATTAGAATCGTGAAGCACATTGGCGTTGGATTCACAGTAAAATTTCGAACCATCTTTCCTGAGCATTACATACTCCGCAGCACCGGTTAAATTACCTTTTAGCATTTCGGAGATTAAGTATGATGCCTTTTCTCTATACACTTCATCTACAAATTCCAAAACGTTTCTTCCAATAATTTCCTCAGCAGTGCTATATCCCCAAAGAGATACAATTTGATTAGTTACAAATTGAACAGTACCATCGAGTGCCGATATTGCAATACCATCGGGCGATGTTTCTATTATGGTTTTTAATTTCCGCTCATTCTCAATTAATGTTTTTTCAAAAACCTTTCTTTCGCTGATATCACGCATAAACGATTGATAAGTTCCATTGGGCATCTTACGCGATGTCATTTCAACAATCACAGTAGAACCATTCTTACGAAGAATCTCCCTTTCGGCAGTAATAATCTCGCCCTTATCCAACAAATCGAACCTCAAGGGTTTTTTATTTAGTTCTGACGAGGAGAACAGTTGTCGTATATTCATGGCAAGCAATTCTTCCTCGGAATAACCTGTAAAGGTTACTGCTCGCATGTTAGCCATAATGAAATTACCTACGGCATCGCCCTGAAAGAACGCATCGGGCGCTAACTCCAACAATAAACGATAATTTTCCTCACTTTCGTGAAGTGACTTTTCTGCTTTCTTCCTCTCGGTGATATCCTGATGCATAAGTACAAAACGCTCTGCAACACCATCTGTATCAAACAAAGGAAAGGCTACCATCCTAACCCACAATGGGGTATCTGGTGCATTTTCATCTACTATACGAGCATTATATTGCAAATCGGGGAAACGGACAGACTCTCCGCTCTTTAACTTTTCAAATAAGTAATCGTATTTAAACTCCCTAACCAGTAAATCATCAAAAACAGAATAATTCTTTGGAGGAGTTGATCCAAACAATTTTTTAAACGACTCGTTTACCAAGAGTGTATACCCACCCTTATCTACTATTTGTAACGAAATAGGATTGTATTCAATAATGTCACTAATTTGTTTCAATGAAATACTTTGCTCATTCAGAGTTTTTTTATGCAACAGTTCCAATGCATTATACTCTTGTCTCATATTCTCCAACTTTCGAATGAGCTCTTCCTTCGATTTATCCTTCATGTCCATAGTGGCAACGATTAATAATCAGCAGTTTATTATCCTAAGCCTAACAGAATAATGCAACTTACAATTTATTTCTTTTTCTTGAAATACGGTAATGGATACAAATTTAATGTTTGACCAAAAAGAATTAAATTTGCACCTCAAATTATCAAATAAAATGAGTAACCATAAAGTTAGAGTTCGTTTTGCCCCTAGTCCAACTGGGCCATTACATATTGGTGGAGTTAGAACTGCACTATTCAACTACTTTTTTGCCCGCAAGCATGGCGGCGATTTTATACTTCGAATTGAAGATACCGATTCGCAGCGCTTTGTTCCTGGAGCCGAGGATTACATCAACGAAAGTTTACGCTGGTGCGGAATTAAGATAGATGAGGGAGTAAAGGAGGGGGGACCACACGCTCCATACCGCCAAAGCGAACGTAAACCAATTTACAAGCAATACGCCGATAGGCTTGTGGAGAGCGGAAACGCATACATTGCGTTCGATGCTCCCGATGTTTTGGATAAACTCCGCACCGATGCCGAGGCAAAAGGCGAGGTGTTTACTTACAACTACTCTGTTCGTGAAAAAATGGAAACCTCTCTGGTTCTTTCGGCAAGTGAGGTTAAGCAACGCATAGAACGTGGCGACCAGTGGGTTGTACGTTTCAAAATGCCCGAGAACGAAGAGGTTGTTATGCAGGATTTAATTCGCGGCGAGGTTCGTGTAAACACATCAACACTCGACGACAAGGTGCTCTTCAAAAGCAGCGATATGCTTCCCACATACCATTTGGCAAACGTTACTGACGATTACCTAATGGAAATCTCGCACGTAATTCGTGGTGAGGAGTGGTTGCCTTCGTTGCCATTGCATGTGTTGCTATACCGTGCCTTTGGTTGGGAGGATAAGATGCCTTTGTTTGCACATCTTCCTCTATTACTTAAACCAACAGGAAATGGAAAACTCAGCAAGCGCGATGGCGACAAAATGGGATTCCCTGTGTTTCCTCTACTATGGAAATCGGGCGAAGGAGAAATCTCAAGGGGTTACCGCGAGGATGGCTATATTCCAGAAGCATTCGTGAATCTGCTTGCACTTTTAGGGTGGAATCCGGGCACAGAACAGGAACTGTTCACAATGGATGAATTGATTCAACTATTCAGCATTGAGCGTGTAAACAAATCGGGAGCTCGATTCGACCCCGAAAAGGCTAAATGGTTCAACCACCAATACTTAATACGTAAAACCGATAAGGAGTTGGCAGAAATGTTCTTGCCGATATTAGAGCAGTACAACTTTGACGTTCCTTTCGAAAAGTTAGTGCGCATTGTTGGTTTGGTTAAGGAACGCCTAACTTTTGTTCACGAAATATGGGAACAAACCAACTTCTTCTTTGAGCGTCCTCTGGAGTACGATCAACAAACCGTTGCAAAATTCTGGAAAGAGGATACTGCTGCAATTATGAATGAAGTTACTGATGTTGTTAGTGGCATTGAGAAATGGGATGTTCAAACCATTGAGCACTCAATTAAGGAGTTCATAAATGCTAAGGGTTACGGAATGGGCAAGGTGATGAATGCTGTAAGGCTTAGCCTTGTTGGCGCATCAAAAGGTCCAGGCGTTGCCGATATTTGCGAAGTGCTTGGCAAGGATGAAACCATTCAGCGCTTCAAGCAGGCGGTTGCAATACTTGGAAAGTAATTAAACTTTTTTAAACATTGTTAACCGACTAAAATCTTAAATCGGCATATTGTATATTTAACTTATTGATAATCTGTATTCATTTTTTAACTTCAAAAACAAAGCCCTCTTTTTTTTACCCTGTCAACGGGAACAAGCTGTTGCTATAATCGA
>JAKQKB010000015.1 GCA_029560875.1 Bacteroidota bacterium
CGGTAAAGAAATTAAGCCCATCCTCGCAACCCGAGAGCATAACTACAGCCGATAGAATAACTACAAATCGTTTTATCATCGCTTTAACTTTTAAGTAACACTTATATTTAAATCAAAATTAGTGGATTCTTTATTAAATGAAAAATTTGGGTTTACTTTTCTTTCATGCAAAATATTCTAACTGTAAAACTTTTCATAAATCTAGTCCATAAAACTTATACAATAAATTTATACTTTAGCATTTTAGAAAATTGATTAAATGGATTCCAAATCAACCCACACTAAAAATAAATGGTATAGGCCAATAGTACGCTTATTTATACTATCATCATTAACATTTTTAGCAACCACCATAATTTTAGCCATACTTCTTTCGTTTATCAACCCTAACCTAACTATGCTTATGGTTATTAAACGACACTCAACCAACGAACAAGGTGGAGGTGAGAGAATTCGGAAAAACTGGGTTAGCATTGAAAATATATCACCCAATGCAGTACTTGCCGTTTGTGCCGCTGAGGATGGCAAATTTATGGAACATAACGGTTTTGATTGGGAAGCCATTAAAAAGGCGATGAAAAATAATAAAAAAGGAAAAAAACTTCGTGGGGCAAGTACTATATCGCAACAAACGGCTAAGAATCTTTTCTTATGGCCTAAACGTTCGTGGGTTAGAAAAGGACTAGAGGCATATTTTACCTTCTTAATTGAAACCTTTTGGAGCAAAAAAAGGATAATGGAGGTTTACCTTAACGTTGCAGAATTTGGCAAAGGAATTTATGGTGTGGAAAAAGCATCGCAGATATACTACAAAAAATCGGCAAAGCAACTTACCCGACACGAATCGGCCATGCTTGCAACAGTTCTGCCATTCCCTTCAAAAAGAAATCCTGCAAAACCTAGTAGCTATATGTTCAGGTATCAAAACACTATTTTGCGCAATATGAATGGTTTAGGGCGAATTGATTTGGAAAACAAAGCACAAAGCACCAACAAAAATAAGAGAAACAAGTAAAGAACAGAACTCTTGAAAAGAAGACTAATAAAACTTTCATTTTTGCTTTGGGGAATTATACTCACAAATACCTCATTCGGACAACTTAACAAGGCTTACTTTTTCTTTAAGGGAGAGGAACTGCTATCTAAACAAAAATTTAACGAAGCCCTCCCCTACCTAAATACCTTAATTGGCATTGACTCCACACTATACGAGGGATGGTTTTTACGCGGGGTAGCTAAATACAATCTTGGTGATTTATATGGCGCAATTTCCGATTTCGATAAAACAATAAAAATTAACCCTGTGTTTGCCCAGGTGCATCACTATAAGGCAATAGCCCTAAATAGAGTATCGCAACATAAGCAGGCTTTGGTTGAAATTTGGGCTGCGCTAGAGCTAAAGCCAAATTCCCCCGATTTTCTATTCATTGAGGGTATTACCCATTTTCAAATGCAGGATTACGCAAAGGCCATAGAGATATTTAGCAAGGTTATTCGGTTGGACGCTTCAAATCCTGATGCTTGGATTAACCGTGGTTCTGCACGTTTGCTTAGCAGCGATACCCTAGGAGCTTTAAGCGATTATAATTTGGCCATAAAAGTCAACCCATTCTATGCAAACGCATACTCGCGTCGTGGAATTCTGAATGCTGAATTAAACAAACCTACACTGGCCCTAGCAGACCTAAACCAAGCCATTAAGCTGGATTCATTATCAATTGATAATTACTTTAACCGCGCCCTAGTATTCTACAACCTAAAACAACCACAAAATGCACTTGCCGACCTTAACAAAGTGCTCTCTATTGATTCCAAATACTCACTGGCACTATTCAACAGGGCAATTATTAATTACCAGATAGATAACTGGCAAATTGCCCTTGACGATTTAACCAAACTTACCGCGCTTAATCCCGAGAATGTCCTTATTCATTACTACCGAGGTTCAATCTACTACGAGAAGAAACAGTACCAAAAAGCAATCAACGACTTTACAACTGCAATAAACATATTCCCCGATTTTGCCAACGCATATATCAATAGAGCAGATGTTAAAGTTCAGATTGGCGATTTAAAAGGTGCAGAAACCGACTATAATACTGGGAAACAACTTATCGAAAAGTATAAAGGAACAAACCAGCAGAACTTCGCTTCAATTTTGGACTCAAGCGGAAAGTTTAATAAACTGATATCGCTGGAAAGGGATTTAAACTCAGCATCTAAGTTAAGCATTATGCAGAATAACTTTAAGGTAACATCAGCCTTTATGCCAATGATGAGGCTTTGCTTGAATTATCCTATGCAAAAGGTTGCTCTAATCTTCGAGAAAAATGAATGGCTAGATTCCATAAATAACAATTTACCCGAAAACTATAAACTTACACTAAGCACTAAAACAGACAATAGAGCGAAGGAAATCTCTGTTCAAACTATCGATTCAGTTTTGAATAAAAATCCTTACAGGTCATTACTCCGAGGTATAGTTCTGAATGAAAAAGGTAGATACGCCAATGCTAAAGTTGAGTATCAAAAAGCGGTTCAAACCGATAAAGCCAACCCGTTAATACAACTTAACCTAATCGCATCAAATACCGATATGGCCCGATTTATTGAGAGTTTTGGAGATGAATCCAAAACTTTAGCTGTACTGGCAAAACCCACCACCGATACAAAAAACAGCACATCGTACGCAGCATACACCGAGGCTATTGACGATTTAAAAGAACTTTTACCTCTGGCCGACAAAGCAACTATTGCCTACAACATTGGAGTGGTTTATACACTTGCAAACAATTTCACTGAAGCCATAAACTGGTATAGTAGCTCTATTGCAGAAAATAAAGGGCAGGCAAGCGCTTACTACAACCGAGGCCTAGCATATCTATTAACAGGAAACCATAATCAAGGCTGTATTGATTTAAGTACCGCTGGTGAACTTGGTATTCCCGAAGCCTACGATGCACTAAACCGTTTCTGTGTAAAATAGTATTTTCAATACAAATTGATTAAATTTGATATGTTAGATTCTGCAACTTTATTGCTGTAATCATAACATTACATTAAACTAAACATCAATAAGAAGCATCAAAAGTAAAAATCAAAAAAACATAATCATGAAGAAATTACTCATTGTTTTTTCTTTCTTTTTTGTTGCACCGTTGTTTTTATTGGGGCAAACAAAGCAGAAGGTTGACCTAAAGCAACTCGACAAGTACTATGAGAAAATGGTAACCGATTGGGGTGTTCCAAGTGCATCAATAGGCATAGTAAAAGATGGTAAATTAGTTTATGTAGGGGCTTTTGGAACTCTAGAGCAAGGTAAAGACATTAAACCCAACGGCAATACTCTTTACGGAATAGCATCGAACTCAAAGGCATTTACTGCTGCAATAATTGGAATGCTTGTGCAGGAAGGTAAACTTAACTGGAACGATAAGGTAAAAAAATATCTTCCTTACTTTGAGGTTTATGACCCTTGGGTAAGCAACAATGTTACAATTAGAGATTTACTCAGTCACCGAGTAGGTCTTGGCACCTTTAGTGGCGACTTAATTTGGTACAAATCAGACTTTAGTGCAGAGGAGGTTGTTAAGCACTCAAAACATCTTCAAAAAGCTTTCGATTTTAGGGCAGGTTACGGTTATTCGAATGTTATGTACATTGCCGCAGGCGAGGTTATAAGGGCCGTTACTGGAAAAAGTTGGAGCCAAAATGTAAAGGAGCGAATATTCGACCCACTTGGAATGAACCGAACAGTTACATCGCCTAAAAAACTATCCGAGAAAGGAAACTATGTAACCCCACACGCATTGGAGAAAAATGTGAACATTCCTATTGAGTGGGTTGATTGGGAAGAAATTGGAGCGTTAGGTGGTGTTATAACTAGCGTCAACGATGTTTCCAAATGGATGATTTTTATGCTAAACCGTGGTATTAATGGAACTGATACCTTGCTAACTAAATCAACAATTAACCTGCTCTGGACCCCTCATTCAAACTTTGTTGTAGACCATACCTCAAAATACGACCAAGGACGACACTTTAGCGCCTACGGATTAGGTTGGGGGCTCGGCGATTTTAACGGTAGATTAAGAGTTTCGCATACAGGAGCAATTGACGGAATGATTACCGCTGTAACCCTAATTCCCGACGAAAATTTAGGTGTTGTGGTACTAACCAATGGAATGAATAGCCCTATTACTGCTGCTACCAACTACGCTCTCGACCAATTTATGGGAACGGGAAACAAGGATTGGTCCACTGAACTACTTGCCAGAACTAAAGCACGTGAAAAAGCCGACGACAGAATATCCAGCAGAATTGAAAAAAGAGTGGCCAATACTAGTCCATCGTTACCCCTAGAAAAATATGAAGGTACTTATATGTCTGATATTTTTGGTAAAATATGGATAATACAAAAGGAGAATAAACTTCACCTAAAGTTTGAACACTCAGAACAACTATCGGCAACTCTAGAGCACTGGCATTACGATGTATGGAAAATTAGCTGGGATTACCCACATGCTTGGTTCAGCTTTGGGACAATCAAATTCAATATGGATAATAATCTGAATATTAAAGGCATGGACTTTGACGTTCCGAACGATGACATCTTTTTTGAAGAGTTAAAACCTTACAGAATTAAAGAAGAGGTTAAACGATAAGAATATCTACCAACATGAAGCGGTCATTCATTGTGACCGCTTTTTTTATACCTTTTTGCCAATCCATTTATTCGATTTAAGATACCAATAAGAAATGGAGGTAATAAATATTCCATAAATAATCTCAGCAGCCCAAACCCAGGTTAGGCTTGTTTTAAAAACGATAGCCATTAAATAAGCCCATAATATGTATATAAGTAGTGTTCCAACCTCAATAGCAAAAGATACTTTGGTATTCCCTGTTCCCGAAACGCCATTGAACATTACAAACGCACCGGCCATTCCTATTGCAGCAATAGCAACTATATTGAATACGGGCAACGATTGTTCAATGAGCAAAGGATTGTTGGTATAAATTCTCAGAATCACTGTTGGAAACGAAATACATATCAAGCCCAACCCAAAAACAGCGGACATACTAAGCATAATCACCTTCTTAACCAACCGCATTACCTCCCCAGAACGCTCTTGTCCTATTAGTTGACTCACAAAGGTGTTTGTTGCCGAAGCAAATCCCCATATGGGAATCATCAGTACAATATAAACGCTTCGCAAAATATTGGATACTGCCAGTGGTACTTCACCCATCTTCTCTATGAAAAGAAAAAATACAAACCATACAAAAATTGAGAGGAAGAACTGAAACATTAAGGGCCAAGCAACATTCAGAATCCTTACTAGTAACTTCCTATTCAAAGGTGCAAAATTGAACAAATTATACTTGCCATACCCAAACTTGAACCGTGTGTATAGAACAAACACCACGCAACTGGTTGCCTCGGCAATAACCGATGCTAATGCTGCACCAGCAATACCCATTTCGGGAAATCCCCAATGCCCAAATATCAGAGCATAATCAAGCACAATATTTACAACCACCATTATTGAAGTAGTTGCTGTAATTACCTTTGTTTTAGTTATTCCTACGTAAAATGAGTTAAATGAGTAATTTACGAATGCAAACAGTAGCCCAAATATTCTATAGTCAACAAATTCTTTACCGGCTCCATTAATTGCTGGCGAATCAACAACTAATCCGAGAAAATGTCCAGAATTAAACTTCACCAAAATAATTAGCAGAACAGATATTACAGACAAAAAATAGAAAAGATGTTCAACAACCCTACCTATAGTTCTATGCGCTCCCTCTCCATACCTTCGGGCAATTATTATTTGTCCGCCAACACCAGTTCCCCAACCAATCATAAGCAAAACATGGTAGAATAACCCTCCAATGACTCCACCTCCTAGCGCAACCTCGCCTAAACGTCCCAAGAAAGCGGTATCCGTAACGTTCAGAATGTTCTGCGCTATACTACCAAGAATAATAGGATAAGCCACACCCCATATTTGACGGGTAGATATTTTTGAGAGCATATAATTTACTAATGCTTAAAGTGAAAAAAAATATTTGGCAATTGATAATGGGGCTTCATGCATCCCATTATCAATTAACCAAATAACCAAACAAATATTCTTAAAGTTTTCCCTCGAAATACTTAATAATCTTATCAATCAAATGAACCCTATCCTTTCCCATTACGTTATGGTCATGCTGAGGATATACAAAGAAATCAACCTGAACACCGCTCTTTATAAACTCATGTATTAACGTTAAGCTATGCTGCATTACAACGGTTTTATCCATATCATCGTGAATAATTAGCAGATTACCTTTTAGATTTTTTACATGGTTCTTTAAATCGGCATTTTTATATCCCTCAGGGTTTTCATCTGGCATATCCATGTATCGTTCGCCATACATAATCTCGTAGAACTTCCAATCGGTAACAGGTCCACCCGCAACGCCAACCTTGAATTGGTCTGCGGCTTTCAGCATCATCGAAATAGTCATAAATCCGCCATAACTCCAACCATGTACACCAATTCTTTCAGAATCAACATAACTTAAACTCTTTAGATATTTTAAGCCAGCCAACTGGTCAGAAACCTCTATAGAGCCCAAGTTGCGATGTATTGCTTGTTCAAAATCTGCCCCACGGTTTGATGTTCCTCTATTATCAAGTGTGAAAAGAATAAAACCCTTATTGGCCATGTACGATTCCCATAAACGCGAACCACCCATCCACGAGTTAGTTACAAGTTGAGAATGAGGGCCACCATATACATAAACAACCACAGGGTATTTTCTTGCTGGGTCAAAATTTATGGGTTTAATAACTCTTCCGTACAAAGTAGTTCCATCATCAGCCTTTAAGTTTACTAACTCTGGAAGTGGCACTTCGTAACCATAGTAGGGATTTGATGCCGTAAGGATATTCTTCACTATTTTACCCGAAGTAGAGTATAAATCCACCTTATTCGGAATTGTTATGCTGGAATAGAAATCGACAAAATACTTGCCATCAATACTTACCCGTGGGTAGTGAGTTCCTTCTCCGCTTGTCAATTTAACAATGTCGCCCTTTTTAATATTTAAAGCGTAAAGGTGGCTTTCAATTGGGCTCTCCTTGGTTGCTGTAAAATATAGAATACCAGACTTCACATCGTTTTTAACAACACTGGTAACCTCCCACTCGCCTTTCGTTAACTGCTTTAGGAGAGTTCCATCGGTTTTGTAAAGGTAAATATGGTTCCACCCATCACGTCTGCTATTCCAAATAAACTGGGTTGAATCGTTTCCAATAAATTCAATCGGTTTAGAGGGCTCAACGTACTGCTCATCCTTTTCCTCAAAGAGTGTAGCAATAAAATTACCAGTTGTTGTGCTATACTTATTCAATTTTAAATGGTTTTGCTCACGATTCAGCACAGCAATGTAAATTGATTTTTCATCGGGACTCCATGCAATATTGGTTAAATACTGCTCCTTTGGCTCCCCTGTTTTAATTGCAATGGTTTGTCCGTTTGCAACGTTATAAACGTTAAGGGTTACCTCATGACTTTTCATTCCAGCCATAGGGTACTTAATATTCTCCACCGATGCTATTCGCTGAGTAATATCAACTAAAGGGTAATCGGTAACCATTGTTTCATCCATCCTATAGTAAGCAATGTAGTTGTTCTTGGGCGACCAAAATATCCCCTTATTAACGCCAAACTCGTTCCTATGAACCGATTGACCATTCACAATTCCAAGTTTACTATCCGATGTAATTTGCTTAACCTCATCGTTACTATTTATCAGAAAGAGGTTATTATCGATAGTATAGGCTAACTTTGAGTTATCAGGGCTCAAATCCCAGTTGGCAGAATTCTCAACAACCTTAAGTTTACGCTCAACCAGTTTTGTTTTGGTATTAAAAAAGATAAAGTATGGCGATGAGAAAATTTGAACAACTTCCCTATTAACCCATTTGTAATTTAACCGTTTTAACTCTGGCAAACTATTCGATTTTAAAATCTGGTTCAAATCCTTTAAAACCAATAAGTCCAATGCCTTGCCCGAAGGTACAGCAACTTCAACAACCTTATCGCCATCAATGTAAGTATAGGACGATACATCAATCCTCCAATCGAAACCGCTTAGCGATTTTGGACCAAACTCCGAGCGTTGCTTAAGCACAGCCTGCTCTAATGTTATCTGTTTTTGCTGAGCAAAAACACCCAAGCACAAAACAACTAAAAAGAGCGCAATAACAATTCTTCTCATCATTCAAATATTTTAAAATTGCCACTAATATCGATATAAAATGGTAGAGTTTTGACAACAAAAATCAGTTTTAGTTTATTGTTAATAAAAGATTTGACCACAATATTTCAAAATGCCTGAAAAACAGCTATATTTACTCAATAATATGGTTTAACTTCCTAAAATTATAGTGTTAATGGGAGTTTTATCGATGTTACTTTTGATAATTCATTTATTTTTTATTACTTGCACTAAACTTTTGAGATATTGTAAAATGCTAGCATATAGACTGATAAAAATAGCCACCATATCTTTTGCATTAATTTTATTGTTCGGTTGTAAGTCCTCTGAAAATAAAGATAGAGCTCCTCTTGTTGCCGATGAGCCTGCTGATACCTTATCGACTCTTATTAAATTCGACAATTCTGTTTTTCCATTGCCCTCTCCTTGGCAAGTTTCTTCACTCATAAAAAAGCTAAACCTACCATATAACGATAAATTTGTTAACAAACCTGACAACTATCAAAAATATACCACATCGTTCAAGCAGTCGCTTAATCTTGGCATATATGGTACCGATTTAAGTTACCTGAACATCTACGAAAAAATTCAGGAGTCGGTTAGCTACCTTGGTACAATAAAGAAACTTAGCGAGGAACTTGGAGTTACTCAAGCATTTGAGCCAGAAGTTTTTGAATCTATTGAACGGAATATTAACAACAGAGATTCCCTAACCCGAATAATTGCCAGAGCTTACGCTAATTCCGATTTCTACCTAAAAACAAACGACAGGCATGATATTGGCGCCCTAATAATTGCTGGCGGATGGATTGAAAGCATGTATTTGCTTACTCAAATAGTTCAGGAAAACAACAATAGAGAAATAATAAACAGGATTGGCGAACAGAAACACCCTCTCGATAACCTAATTGAACTTTTAACACCATTCTACTACAAATCCAGTGAGTTTTCATCATTAATAGATGATTTAATTGATATTGCTTACGAGTTCGACGGGGTTATATACTCCTACACTTACCGTGAGCCTAAAATTGACCCTGAACACAACTTAATTATTATAAATAGCCAGTCGAGAGTTATAATGTCAGAATATCATATTCAAATTATTAGCAAAAAGATTGGCGCATTACGTAATAAAATTGTTGAATAACCTTTAAGCTATGCTAAAGCGATTACTTATATTCTTATCGTTTATTGTTTTTTTACCCAGCATTAGTAATGCTCAAATTGAGCAATTGGAAAATATATGCTCGCTTTACTTTCCACCCGAGTACATTACTGATGGACAGGAATACTTTGCCCCACTTAAACCCGACCAAAAAATTGAATTTCGCACAACCTTTTTTGGCGATAATACATACAGAATTGTGGGTTGCACCAATTTAAGGAAGGGCAAACTTGTTTTTTCAGTTTTCGATACGGACAAAAACTTACTTTTCACCAACGAGAGTTTTGATTATTCGCCTTTTTGGGATTTAAAATTCACATCAACAGTAACTTGCATTATTCAGGTTGATGTTAAAAACACAAAATTTACACCTGGATATGTTATGCTCCTAATCGGTTACAAGCAATAACATTACTAACATCTAAAACAGCCTAAATGAGCGAGTCTATCCTAAAAGCATTAATGCAACTTTTTGCAATTATTGCCCGCCCAGTTACAGGTGATGAACCCGAAGGTAGCGATTACAACGACAGACGTAGGGTTGTTGAGGAATTCTTAAAAAATCAACTTAACCAGGATTTAGTTACCGAGTACCTCAAGGTTTTCGACTACTACTATAACCTATACCAAGAAAAACAGAGCGAGAAATCCAAATCGAAAAAAAGAACTTCATCTAGTTCCGTTCGTGTTTTAAAAATTTGCTCGCAAATTAACGAGGAGTTAATACAGCAACAAAAGGTTGTTGTTCTTATAAAGCTCTTAGAATTTGTAAAACCAGAAGTTGGAGAGGTTACAGAGCAGGAAATGGCATTTATATCGACTGTGTCCGAAACGTTCTACATCCCCGAAACAGAATTTAAACTTCTAGTAGATTTTGTCCTAAATCCTTTTGAGCAAATACTTCCACACCCTAACATCCTTGTAGTTAATAACGATAAGAATTACGAAAAACTTGGAATAAAGCATATTTTTTCCGAGAATATTCTGGACGAAATAAAGATTGTTTTTGTTGAATCGGCAAATATCCTTTTCCTAAGATACAAGGGCGACCACGAACTTTACCTGAATGGACATTTGGTGCAGAACGATAAGATTTTTGTACTCAACAATGGTTCATCAATCCGTAACTCCAAAATTAAGCCTATTTACTTTAGCGACATTGTTGGACGATTTGCCCAGGATAAAATTAAGGAACGCATTGTATTCGATGTTCAAGGGATTGAATTCCGGTTTAAAAGTGGTAAAACAGGGCTGCACCACATGACATTTACCGAGGAGTCGGGACATTTGGTGGGTATTATGGGCGCATCAGGTGCAGGAAAATCAACCCTACTTAATGTTCTGAACGGTAGCGAAAAACCATCGCTTGGCAGCGTTTGTATTAATGGAATTGATATTCACAACCAAAAGGAACAGGTTGAAGGACAAATAGGATTCGTATCGCAGGACGATTTACTGATAGAGGAGTTAACTGTTTACCAAAACCTCTACTTCAACGCTAAGCTTTGTTTCGATAATTATAATGTCCAGCAACTCGACGAAGCCGTTAATAAGATGCTAATGAGCCTAGGCTTGTTCGAAATAAAGGACATGAAGGTAGGCTCTCCGCTGAACAAGAAAATTAGCGGTGGCCAACGTAAACGTCTAAATATTGCCCTAGAACTTATCCGCGAACCAGCTATACTTTTCCTCGATGAGCCAACATCGGGCTTAAGCTCACGCGACTCTGAAAACATCCTTGACCTACTAAAGGAGTTAACCCTTAAGGGTAAACTGGTATTTGTAGTTATCCATCAGCCATCATCGGACATATTTAAGATGTTCGATAAACTCTTAATTCTCGACACTGGTGGTTACTTAATCTACAATGGCGACCCAATTGAGTCTATAATATACTACAAATCGCGTGTACAGCATGCAAACTGGAACGAGAGTGAGTGTACTCTTTGTGGTAACGTAAACCCCGAGCAAATATTCAACATAGTTGAGGCAAAAGTACTCGATGAGTATGGAAACCCAACCCGTGCTCGTAAAATAAATCCTTCGGAGTGGAATCAGCATTTTAAAAGGTATTTCCCTGATTTAAAAAAGATAAACGAGACACCTGACGAATTACCCAAAATTCATTTCAAAATACCTAATTGGTTCAAACAGTTAAGGATATTTGTAAAACGTGATGTACTGTCGAAGTTTGCAAACTCGCAGTATATGATAATTAATGCATTAGAAACTCCTCTGCTCGCATTCCTTTTATCATACATTATAAAGTATTACAACGTTGATGTTTCCAACAAAATTGGATACACTTTACTAGATAACAGCAATTTGCCTGTTTACCTTTTCATGTCGGTTATTGTTTCCATTTTTGTTGGATTAACTGTTAGCGCCGAGGAAATAATAAAGGATAGAAAAATACTTAAGCGAGAAGCATTCCTGAATTTAAGTTGGTCAAGCTATCTGATGTCGAAAGTTACAATCCTTTTAGCACTATCGGCTTTTCAGGCATTAATTTTTGTTCTGGTTGGCAATACAATTCTTGAAATTAAGGGAATGTACCTTGAGTTCTGGCTAGTGCTTTTCAGCACTTGGTTTACCTCTAATATGTTAGGATTGGTTATTTCCGACAGCTTTAAGGCTGTAGTTACTATCTACATTCTTATACCATTCCTTGTTATACCTCAAATTATCCTAAGCGGTATAATTGTAAAGTACGAAAAACTGAACCCAACAATATCGTCGCCCAGCAACATTCCTATATATGGTGAGGTTATTGTGGCCCGTTGGGCCTATGAGGCATTGGCGGTATACCAATTCAAGGAAAATAAGTACCAAAAGCCTTTTTACATTTATGATGAGGCCATGAGTATTTCGGATTTTAAACGGAATTACTGGTTAAAATCACTTCAGAATAAGATTGATTTCTGTATTAGAAATTTCGATAACAAGAAAAAATCAGAGGAATTCCAGTCCGCTCTCAATCTACTTCATAATGAAATAGTTAGAGAGATGACATCGCCACGCAGTTCAAAATTGATATTCAGCAAATACACTCAAATAAACCCCACGGACATTACTTTGGAATTACTTAATGAGATGAACCAGTACTTAGAGTTGGTAAGAAAATACTACGTAAAACTTTACAATAAAGCCAACAACGAAAAGGACCAGTTTATTTCTAAATTTCAAAGCACGGAACAGGGCAAAGAGCAATTCCTTGAACTAAAACGTAGGTACCACAACGAAAGTCTTAGCGAATTTGTGAAAAATTCCGGAGAAGTGGAGCGTATTATTGAGTATGATGGTCATTTAATTCAAAAAGTTGACCCAATATACCTATACCCCGAATCGAGGTTTATACGTTCACACTTCTACGCACCTGCAAAATCGGTATTTGGTTACTACGTGAGCACATACTGGGTAAACGTTATTGTAATTTGGCTATCGAGTATTATGCTTTACTTGATATTGTACTATAGATTATTCAAACGACTCCTCGATAGACTTGAGCAGCTAAGTGGCGATAATAACGACTAAAAAAGGGGCCTAAAGCCCCTTTATATTTTCACTAACTCATTAACCACTAATCTACAATTTGAATCATTTTAAAGGGCACCTTAATGATTGATTCATAATCCTCGCCAGCCTCAAGCATATCCTCATCGTCCTCCTCATAGTACCAGTTAATTATAACATCGGCTGAGTTCTTTTTCAACACTTCCAACTTCTTGAACACATCAAGAATACATTTTGACGATGCAGTATTGAAATACTCCAATCGAATGTTAACAACTGTTTTGGCAGCAGGGCCTTTAGCGTACTCATCTAGCCAATCTACTAATGGCTTATAGAACTCTATGGAGTTCTCAGGAATTGATCTACCTTTAATTTCAACAACCCCACTATTAGGATCCATTGATACGGTTGGAGTTTTTGGTGTTCCTTCGATGTTTATTAATTCCATGGCGGCAAAATTTTACTTTATTCAGTTATCAACACATTAAGATTAAAAAAATCAAACTCTGGGTTAAACGAGGAAAATTGGTATTCCAACTTATTGCCAGTTTTACGGGCCATATCAATTAACCCTAAACCGCCTCCTCCCTTCTCCGAAAATGTTTGATTGTTCAGAACAAATTTATAAAAATCTTTTAATTCATCTTTTGATAATGAATTAATCTTATCAATTTTCTCTTTCAAAATTAAACTCTTATCGGACTTAACCATGTTACCTGTAGAAATTCTATAGCCAGTATCAGTTCTTGACAAAACAAATGCACCGAAATTTTGTGAAGAATCACTAACCTGAACACTATCTACGTGATGGTAAAGATTTTGCAAGCACTCAACTAATACATTGTATAGTTTTTTTCGAACCAAACTATGCTCTAGCAAATCATCCAATTTAGTTTCAACTAATCCCAAGGTATCAGCAATAACATCAGCATTTATTGTTCCCTTATAGGCAACAATAATATCCCCTTTATGCATTTGTGCATAGCACTGATTTAAAAAATCACTCATAGATGAGCGCTGTTTTTCTGCTTGCAATTTGCTATTTGTTAATACCTAAAACAAATATAATAAAATTTATTTTGAACTATACAATATTGGATTTAATAATATTTACCAAATAATCTATTTTCAATAAAAAAACCGGAGTGACTCCGGTTCTTATTATTGTTTTCTTTTGATAATCTTCTTTGGCATACTATCATCTACGCCATCCTCAAGGGATTTACCTTTGAACGGATTATCCTTTTTAAAAGGTTTATCCTTAAAAAGTTTATCACCAAAACTTTTCTCTCTAGGCTTTTCGCCAAAAGGTTTTTCGTTAAATGATTTCTCTCTAGCAGGTCGCTCTTTGGGAGCACCTGTAAACATTGAAAACTGAAGAAATTTATACTCTACAGCACCATTGGCAATGAAAAACTTTTGCGATGGCCTCAATCCAAAACTTCTTAATGCATCCATGTTCGAACTAATTAGCCAAACGTTGTAGCCATTGTACTTCTGCTTGAAATTATCGCTTAGCTGCGTGTAAAACGCCTCTATTTGCTCCTTGCTTAAACGCTCTCCGTATGGTGGATTTGTAATTACAATACCATCGTTGGAAGTTGGAGGCACAAAATCGAATATTGATGCTATCTGTATATCTATTTTCTTCTGTAATCCGGCGCTTTTAATATTTTGCATTGCCGATTCCACTGCTCTACGCGATATATCCCTACCAATAATACTATGGCTGAACTCACGCTCCATGCTATCATCGTTATAGATACTTTGGAGCAAATCGTCATCGAAATCGAGCCAGTTCTCAAAACCGAAACTTTGACGGAATACTCCTGGAGGAATTCCATATGCTATAAGTGCAGCTTCAATAATTAAAGTACCAGAACCGCACATGGGGTCAACAAAATCGGAAGAGCCATTCCAACCAGAACGTAGAATTAATCCGGCAGCCAACGATTCATTTATTGGCGAACCCTCCTGCGACTCGCGATACCCTCTCCTGTGTAAAGGTTCACCGGACGAATCGAGCATTATTGTACATAAATCGCC
Organism: Bacteroidota bacterium; assembly: GCA_029560875.1. GTDB lineage: Bacteria > Bacteroidota > Bacteroidia > Bacteroidales > Tenuifilaceae > SB25. The sequence continues at coordinate 15,005 of JAKQKB010000015.1, forward strand.
CACAACGCTTACATGAAACTGTATTTGAGGATTCTTAGGGTCGATAAAAGGACGTTTACCAAATTTATCGCGGAACTGATCGGCTATTGCATCCTTTAGTTTCAAGGCAACATACCTTGAGTGAACAAAGTGCTCAGAATCCACAACACTATCTACCGCAAACTTATGGTTTAACTCCATAACCGAAGTCCAATCGAACTTCTTTGCCTGACCGTAAAACTCATCAACAGTTCTAGCATTAAACGTATAAATTGGCTTTAATATCCTTAATGCCGTACGAAGTCTAAAGTTCGATTTGTAAAGCATCTCCTTATCGCCCATAAAGCTTACGGATTTACTAGCAACCTTAACATCCTCGGCTCCAATGAATTTTAACTCATCAGCCAGAACATCCTCCAAACCCTCAAAGGTTTTAGCAACAATCTCAAATTTCTCAACCATGGTACAAACTATTCAACTACTTTTTGGGTTTAGCTTTAGTAATTAATGGCTTTCCATCCGATTTTTGATCGGCAAAAGCCCTAAGAATTTTCTCTGCATCGGCAAATGGAACAGTGATAAACGAAAAATCATCCCTTACGTTTATATCATCAATTTTATTGTCGGGAATTTGCACCTCGCGACGAATAAAATCAGATAACTTTTTGGGCGACATGCCATCTTTGCGTCCCATTCCAATAAATAAACGAGTAGTTCCTTTTGTATCAACCCTAAAGGTTCGGATCTCAGAGTAACTCGATACATCAAGCTGTGCTTTAAATGCTAAACGCAAAAGAGCAGCCAGCGCGACTTCAGGGCTATTTGTTTCGATTAAATCCTCGGCCATTCCCAAGTAATCCTCGTAACTGCCCTGCTTTATTATTTCAACAAGTTCGTCCTTAATTTTTTCCTTCTTAACAGCAACTATATCCTGGGCATTTGGAAGAATCTCCTTACGGATATTAACCTTAGTTGCCTTTTGAACATAGTTCAATTTGCGATACTCCTCATTAGAAACAAAGGTTATAGCGGTACCTTGTTTACCGGCACGGCCTGTACGACCGATACGATGAATATACGATTCGGGATCTTGAGGTAAACTGTAGTTTATAACATGCGACAAATCTGCAATATCAATACCGCGAGCAGCCACATCGGTTGCTACAAGTACATTGATGTAACGTTTACGGAATTTTGCAAGAGTTTTCTCGCGTTGCGCCTGAGTAATTTCACCATGCAAACCCTCCGCGCCGTAACCACGTTCAATTAACTTTGATGTAACTGTATCAACATCGTTACGTGTTCTGCAGAAAACCAAACCGTAAAACTCGGGTTCAATATCGATGATACGGGTTAACGCATCAAATTTATCACCCTCCCTAACCTCAAAGTAAATCTGATCGGTTAGGCCTGTTGTGGGTTGAGCTCTGTCAACCTCCAACTTCTTAGGGTTATTCATATATCGTTTCGCCAACTTCGCAATTCTATCGGGCATAGTTGCGGAGAAAAGTAAGGTACGTTTCTCCTTGGGCGTATGCTTCATGATTTCTTCGATATCATCAATAAAGCCCATATTTAGCATCTCATCAGCCTCATCGAGCACAAACATCATAAGTTTGCTAAAATCTAAATCGCCACGGCTAATAAGGTCAAGAATTCTACCGGGTGTACCAACAACAACATCAACGCCTTTTTTAATTCTACGTTGTTGTTCAGAAATAGACTGTCCGCCGTAAACTGCTGCAACAACAACACGTTTAGCCGCTAACGAGATAATCTCATCACACACCTGTAGAGCCAATTCGCGGGTTGGGACAAGCACTAGTGCTTTAATCCCAGAGGGTTGACCCTCCAACATTTCAATTATTGGTAAACCGAATGCTGCGGTTTTACCTGTTCCAGTTTGCGCCTGTGCAATAACATCGCCACTCTCGGTCAAAAGTACGGGTATTGTAATCTTTTGAATGGGCGATGGTTGCTCAAACCCCTTGGCCTGGATAGCCTCCAATGCTTTTTCAGACAGACCTAACTGTCTGAACGCTTCTAATTTTTCCATTTAAATTAATGATAAAGTGACCTCCTCCCGGAGGTCGGTTTAAAATGCATATATAAACTTATTACTCTTTAACCAAGTGCTTGTATTTATCCCAATTATTCAAAATTTCTAAAGCCTTTAAAAGAGCATCGTTTCCTTCGTTGGTAATTTCAAAATAATGACTGGTAGTAAATAACGATTGAGCAATTAATCCTTTTATCTGTTTTTTAAGTTCATTCGACGAATGATTAAGTCCAGCATCATCGCGGACAATCTTCTGCTTTTCGGCCATTTTAACTATTTCCTCAAGCATTGCATCGGTTACCTGAAAGTTCTTCTTGAATTTATCGAATTTAGGATAATCGGACAAAAGTTGTTTACGATTAGAATCAACCCACGATACTGTAAATTGATTAATTATGCCTGAACGAACTAGCTTACCGTAATAATCTGAGTAGAAACTTGTATCGAGCGGAACAAAAACATCGGGCATAATTCCACCACCTCCATAAACAGTCTTTCCTTTTACCAATGTTTTATACTTCAACGAATCAGGCATGTGTATGCTATCCAAATTAAATAACTCTCCCTTGGTAAATCTATCATTCAAATCAGAATAATACTTTTCAATATTACCATTGTTATAAGGGCGTTGAATAGCTCGTCCTGTTGGCGTGAAATAACGCGCAACAGTTAAGCGAATCATTGAGCCATCAGGTAATGGTAGCTGATTTTGAACCAATCCCTTTCCAAATGAACGGCGTCCAACGATTATTCCTCTATCCCAATCCTGTAGTGCACCTGCTAAAATTTCGCTAGCCGATGCTGAGCCCTCATCTATCAAAACGATAACTCTGCCTTTAAATAGAGGTCCCTTTGTATCGGAGAAGAAATTTGTACGAGGACTATTTCGTCCTTCGGTGTAAACTATAAGTTTACCTGCCTCGAAAAAATGATTGGCCATTTCGTAAGCAGTATTTAGCAACCCTCCTCCGTTATTCCTTAAATCAATAATAACATCCTTCATTTTCTGCTTGCTAAGTTTTTCCATAGCCTCAGCAAATTCCTGATCTGTGGTAGCAGCAAACCTATTCACCTTAATGTAGCCAACACCTGGTTGGGCCATATAGGTAGCATCAATGCTGTAAATTGGAATTTTATCTCGAGTGATTGTAAATTCCAATGGGTTTTCAACTCCTCGACGGGCTATTTGAACAGTTACTTTTGTCCCTTTTGCACCTCGAAGATACTTGTGTACATCAGGTATCTTTAATCCAATATTGGTAATACTCTTACCATCAATTGCTACAATTCTATCGCCAGCCAATATTCCAACACGCTCCGATGGTCCTCCAGAAATTGGGTTAACCACCATCAAAGTATCGTTCATGATATTGAACTCAACGCCAATACCCTCAAAATTACCCTCTAGCGGCTCATTCATAGCCTGAACATCCTCCTTGGATATATAGATTGAGTGCGGATCGAGCTGCTCTAAAATTTCAATAAGAGCATTATCAACCAATTTGTTTACATTGATTGTATCTACATAATTTCCAGACAAATACTGAATGAAACGCACAAATTTGTATGCACTGAAACTTGAAGATGGCTGTTGAGCGCTAACACTCAAAATAGTAGAAATTACTAAAGCCGATAGAATTACAAACCGTCTAATCATGACAATTATATAAAGTGAAAAGGTAAAACCTAAAAAAGTAAATTAAGTTCAAAGGCAACTAACTTATTCCCACTCAATTGTGGCTGGTGGCTTAGAGCTAACGTCGTAAACAACCCTATTTATGCCTTTAACCCTGTTAATTATTTCGTTCGAAATTCGTGCCAAAAATTCGTGGGGAAATGGATACCAATCTGCCGTCATTCCATCGGTAGAGGTAACGGCTCTTAGAGCAACCACAAACTCGTATGTACGCTCATCGCCCATAACTCCTACGGACTGAACTGGTAACAGAATCACACCTGCTTGCCAGATTTTCTCGTACAAGCCTGTTTCCTTCAACCCTTGAACATAAATACTGTCGGCCTCCTGAAGCAACTTAACCTTTTCGGCAGTTACCTCTCCAAGTATACGAATACCTAAACCAGGGCCTGGGAATGGATGACGGCCAAGAATAGCCACAGGTAAACCTAGTTCCTTGCCGACTAAACGAACCTCGTCCTTGAAAAGTAGTTTTAATGGCTCTATCACCTTAAGATTCATCTTCTCTGGCAAGCCACCAACATTGTGATGCGACTTTATTGTTGCAGATGGACCTTTAACGGAAACAGATTCAATAACATCAGGATAAATAGTACCTTGACCTAACCATTTTACATCGGTTAGTTTCTTTGCCTCAACGTCAAATACCTCAACAAAATCGCGGCCAATAGCCTTGCGTTTCGCTTCAGGATCGGTTACTCCCTTTAAATCGTCATAAAATTTTTGACTTGCATCTACTCCTATTACATTTAAGCCTAAGTGTTGGTAAGAATCGAGCACATCGTGAAACTCATTTTTGCGAAGCAACCCGTTATCAACAAAAATACAGGTAAGATTCTTCCCTATGGCTTTATGCAGAAGTATTGCTGCTACTGATGAGTCAACGCCTCCCGATAAGCCAAGAACAACTTTATCGTTTCCGATGGTTTTCCTTAACATTGCAATGGATTCCTCAATGAACGAAGCTGGCGTCCACGATTGGTCACAACCACAAATACCAACCACAAAGTTCTTTAATAACCTAGAGCCTTCTGTTGAGTGATAAACCTCTGGGTGGAATTGAATTCCATAGGTTTTCTCGCCTAAAACCTGAAACGCACCAACCTTTACATCGGCTGTACTAGCTGTTATTTTGAAATTATCGGGTACTTTCGCAATTGTATCGCCATGCGACATCCATACCTGAGAACTTGCCGATAAATCTTTAAAAAGTGGACAAGTGCTATCGACAACCTCCATTGTAGCACGTCCATACTCCCTTATTTTTGATGGAAGAACCTCGCCACCATTGGTATGCGACAACAATTGTGCGCCATAGCATATACCAAGCAAAGGGTATTTACCTTTTATTCCTGATAAATCGGGCATTGGCGCTTTAGGATCGCGCACTGAAAATGGGCTTCCGGAAAGGATTATCCCCTTAACTGTTGAATCTAATTCAGGATAGTGATTGTATGGATAAATCTCGCAGTAAACATTCAACTCTCGAATTCTACGGGCAATGAGCTGTGTGTATTGGGAACCAAAATCTAGAATAACAACTTTTTGATGCATCGGTAAAAATTTTACAGTTTTGCAAAGGTAGTAAATAAAGCTGAATACACCTATGCTTTAAGCAGATGCTTTGCGAATTATAACAAAAATTGACAGAAAGAGAAGTTTGGAAGATGGAAGTTAGAAGTTGGAAGTAAAGATTTAAAGGATATATTACAAAGAAATTCTAAGTAAATTTTACAGAATAGTTGTTTTCTCAACTATTTCGTAAACTTGACCATCCTCTACGGCAAAAGTATTAGGGAATATTTCGCGAGCCTCAACTTCGTGCTGAAGTGCATTTTTATAGCGCGATGAGAAATGACCAATAATCAACTTTCCTACATTTGCTTTCTGTGCTACGGTTGCTGCTTGTGCTGCGGTTGAGTGACCGGTTTGCTTTGCTAAATTTATATCCTTACTCAAAAAGGTTGCCTCGTGGTAAAGCAAATCTACATCCTTAACTAAGCCTACTAATCGTTCGCTGTAGAAAGTATCGGAGCAATACGCATACGAACGGGGAATATGGCTTTGAAACGTTAACTCAGAGTTTGGTATTACGTCCCCCGAATCGGCAATAAAATCCTCGCCATTCTTTATCCTAACAATATCGGCTAAACCAATAGAATATTTACTGATTAAACTCTTATGAACATTTGGGAGTTGCTGTTTTTCTTTAAAAAGGAAACCCACGGTGGGCATTCGATGCCTTAATGGTAATGTAGAAACAGTTAGATGCTTATCCTCATATAAAGTTTCAACAATGCTACAATTTAAAGGATGGAATAGAACCTGAAACGATATTCTATCATTAAAGAAACGCACATTTGTGTTGAGAATTTCCTCAAAATCGGGGTGAGCATATATATTAAGGGGTGTTGTTCGTCCTAAAAGGTTGAAGGTAGATATTAATCCAAATATACCCAGAACATGGTCGCCGTGAAGATGCGAAAGGAAAATATGGTTTATACGATTCATTTTTTGATGGTAACGCCGAAGCTGAATTTGTGTTCCCTCGGCGCAATCCACCAAAAACAACCGCTCATGCGAATTAATCACATGAGCGGATGGAAATCTATTTGCTGTAGGTAATGCAGAACTACTGCCCAGAATAGTTACAGAGAATGTCACTTCTGAGTTTCATTTTCAGCTTTAACGATAAACTGCAATGCCTCATCCCTTGAATAGGCAATGTTCAAAACAGTATCAAGTTGAGAGATGGTGATAAGACGCTCAACCGCATCGGTAAGACCTGTAAGTACGAATGTACCGCCAGCATTCTTGCATAACCTATTTGCTACAAGTATTGCACTTAACCCAGATGAATCGCAATAGCGACAGCTGCTGAGATCGAGTACTATATTACGTTCGCCATTACCCGAAATAAGAACTAATTCGGATTTTAGACTTGGAGCAATATTGGTATCAAGTTTTTCTTCAAGCACCTCTATCAGGGTGTGTTTCTCCAGCTTTTCAATTTTAAATTCCATTGCTATCAGGATTAAGGTTAAACAATGTAACTATTCGCTAGCCTTTGAATCGTCTTTCTTTTGATTTTCTTCAAGTTCCGATTTTAAAGCTGCTAGTTCAGATATATCCCCTAAGGTAGTCTTTTCTAAGTTAGCTTTCAACTTTTTTACAGCTTTTTGTGTGGTTGATGCCTTAGATTTTTTTTCACCCTTATCTTCAACCTTCTTGTCGTCCTCGAAAATCCTACTATGCGAAAGGATAATACGTTTAGCAGCTTTGTTGAATTCAATTACCTTAAACTCTAATTTTTCATCAACTTTAGCTTGGCTACCATCCTCTTTAGTCAAATGTTTTGGAGTAACAAAACCTTCAACACCATATTGTAAAGCTACAACAGCACCTTTATCGAAAATATCGGTAATTGTACCTTCGTGAACAGAATCAACAGTGAATAATGTTTCGAATACATCCCAAGGATTTTCCTCAAGTTGTTTGTGGCCTAAACTTAAACGACGGTTTTCTTTGTCAATTTCTAGAACAACTACTTCAATCTCAGCACCAACAGTTGTGAATTCTGCTGGGTGTTTGATTTTCTTAGTCCAGCTTAGGTCAGAAATGTGAATTAAACCGTCAACGCCTTCTTCAATCTCTACAAATACACCAAAAGTAGTGAAGTTACGAACTTTTGCAGTATGCTTTGAGTTAACTGGATATCTCTCCTCAATTTTATCCCAAGGATCGTTTCTTAGTTGTTTCATACCAAGAGACATCTTGCGCTCATCGCGATCAAGAGTTAAGATTTGAGCCTCTACAGTATCGCCAACTTTTAGGAATTCTTGAGCGCTACGTAAGTGCTGGCTCCACGACATCTCTGAAACGTGAATTAAACCTTCAACTCCAGTTGCAATCTCTACAAATGCGCCATAGTCTGCAATAACAACTACTTTACCTTTAACCACATCACCAACTTTTAGGTTAGTATCTAGTGAATCCCAAGGATGAGAAGTTAATTGTTTTAGACCAAGAGCGATACGTTTCTTAGAATCATCGAAATCAAGGATAACAACATTCAACTTCTGATCTAGTTGAACAACTTCCTCTGGATGATTTACGCGACCCCAAGATAGATCGGTAATGTGGATAAGACCATCTACACCGCCCAAATCGATGAACACACCGTAGCTGGTGATATTTTTAACGGTTCCTTCAAGAACCTGTCCTTTTTCAAGTTTAGCAATGATATCTTTCTTCTGTTGCTCAAGTTCAGCCTCAATAAGAGCCTTGTGAGAAACAACAACGTTTTTGTACTCTTGGTTGATCTTAACAACCTTGAATTCCATTGTTTTACCAACAAAGATATCGTAATCGCGAATAGGCTTAACATCAATTTGAGAACCTGGTAAGAACGCCTCAATACCGAATACGTCCACAATCATACCACCCTTAGTTCTGCACTTGATGTAACCTTTAATAATTTCATCTTTCTCAAGAGCAGAGTTAACGCGATCCCAAGAGCGAAGAGCGCGTGCTTTTTTGTGAGAAAGAACTAGTTGACCCTTTTTATCTTCAGGGTTTTCAACATAAACCTCAACTTTTTCGCCAATCTTTAATTCAGGATTGTAACGGAATTCGCTGATAGTAACAACACCTTCTGATTTGTATCCGATGTTGATAAATACCTCACGCTTAGTCATTGCAATTACAGTACCCTCAACAACCTCATTCTCACCAATAGTAGAAAGGGTTTGATTGTACATTGTTTCTAACTCATTGCGTTGGTCTTTGGAATAGATTGCATCCTCTGCATACGATTCCCAATCGAAATTTTCTAAACCTGCGTTTGCAGATTTTGCATTTAGCGCCGCTTCTTTTGCAGCATTTTCTTCTTGATTAATCATTAAATTACCTAATTGTTAATTAGTTAGACATTATTTGTAAAAATAAAACAGATTGCAAAAATACATAACTTTATCATTTCTAGGAAATAATGTTAAAATTTTTTATTGATTTCGCTAATTAAAAGTAGACATAACTTAACAATTCAGCAATCATGGAGCACTAATAGAAATAGGAAAATAAAAAATTAAGAGTTACATTTGAAATTCAATTATAGGATGATAAATATCACCTAATTCAAACATTAACAACGAGTTTTATGAAACGAATACTTGTAACAGGTGGTGCTGGTTTTTTGGGCTCGCACCTTTGTGAACGATTACTTTCCGAAGGGAATGAGGTTATTTGCTTGGATAACTACTTTACTGGATCCAAATCCAACGTGGTTCATCTTCTAGACAATCCCTATTTTGAACTAGTTCGCCACGATGTCACTGTACCTTACTACGCCGAGGTTGATGAAATTTACAACTTAGCATGTCCAGCATCTCCCATACACTACCAATATAACCCCATTAAAACAGTAAAAACCTCAGTAATGGGCGCAATAAATATGCTTGGTTTAGCGAAGCGGATAAAAGCAAAGGTTCTACAAGCATCCACTAGTGAGGTATATGGCGACCCATTGGTTCATCCTCAAACAGAAAGCTACTGGGGAAACGTAAACCCAATTGGTCCGCGGTCATGTTACGATGAGGGTAAACGTTGTGCAGAAACACTTTTCGTGAACTATCACGAACAAAATAAAGTAAAAATCAAGATTGCCCGGATATTCAATACCTATGGACCACGTATGAGCCCTAACGACGGACGCGTAGTATCCAATTTTATAGTTCAAGCACTCAACAACCAAAACATAACAATATTTGGGGACGGCAAGCAAACTCGTAGTTTCCAGTATGTTGACGATTTAATTGAAGGGTTTATTCGCCTAATGAACACTCCAGATGACTTTACAGGCCCTGTAAACCTTGGCAATCCCGCAGAATTTACTATGCTCGAACTGGCAGAAAAGGTTATAAAGTTGACGGGTAGTAAATCCGAATTAATTTATTTACCACTTCCCAAAGATGACCCAACACAGCGTCAACCAAATATTTCTATTGCAAAAAAACACCTAAATGGATGGGAGCCAAAGGTAAAATTAGACGAGGGATTAGTTCATACTATTGAGTATTTTAGGGGACAACTGAAAAAATAGGTAGATATTATGAAAGTGATTAAAACAGATTTCCCTGACCTAATAATTATCGAACCGAAGGTTTTTGAAGATAGTCGAGGGTATTTTTTTGAAAGTTTCAACTCAATGAAATATAAAGAATCAGGAGTTGATATAACATTTATTCAGGACAATGAATCAAAATCATCGTATGGTGTAATTAGAGGGCTTCATTATCAACTTTCACCATATGCTCAAACTAAGCTTGTAAGAGTTATTAGTGGCAAAATATTAGATGTGATTGTTGATATTCGCCAAAATTCGCCAACATTTGGCAAACATTTTTCTATAGAACTTTCATCAGAAAACAAAACCCAACTACTAGTACCAAAAGGATTTGCTCACGGTTTTTCAGTATTAAGTGAAACTGCTATAGTATCATACAAATGCGATGAGTTATACAACCCCGAAGCAGAACGAGGGATATGCTATAACGACCCAAAACTTGGAATAGACTGGAAAATAGATAACGAAAAAGCCATAGTATCTTCAAAAGATAAAGTGCACCCTGAATTAATAAATGCCGAAATGAATTTTCTGTATGGCAACATCCACTAAAAATATTCTGGTTACTGGAGCAAATGGACAACTTGGAACTGAGATAAGATATTTACATAATCTTTATCCTCATTTCAACATTATTTTTACTGATTTCCATGAATTAGATATAACTAATGCAAAAAGTGTTGAAAAAGCATTGGATGCACTAAAGCCTGCGTTCCTAGTAAATTGTGCAGCATATACTGCAGTAGATAAAGCAGAGCAAGAAGGAACTCAAGCAAATCTATTAAATGCGATTGCTCCAAAGATTTTAGCAGATGCTTGCAAAAAGTATGGTGCTAAATTAATACATGTTTCTACAGATTATGTGTTTGATGGTAAAGCAAACACTCCTTATAACGAAGATTCAACTGTTAATCCCCAATCTGTATATGGTAAAACAAAACTAACTGGCGAACAGAATGTTTTAGAATCGGGAGTGGGAATGGTTATTCGGACATCGTGGCTTTACTCCGCTTATGGAAGCAACTTTGTAAAAACAATCCTTAAACACGGCGCGGTGAAGCCCGAACTTGGTGTGGTTTTCGACCAAACAGGCACTCCAACCTGGGCTCACGATTTAGCAAAAGCTATCCTTCAGATTATTGATAGTGGAACAGAAAATTTTAAACCAGAAATATTCCACTACTCCAACGAGGGTGTTTGTAGTTGGTTCGACTTTGCTCACGAAATAGTATCACTATCGAACCTAAACAGTAAGGTAAAGCCTATTGAAACAAAGGATTACCCTACCCTTGCAACTAGACCCCAATACAGTGTGATGAATAAACAAAAAATTCGTAACTTGTATAACGTTGAAACACCTTATTGGCGTGAAAGTCTTATTGATTGCCTTAAACAATTAAGATAATTTGAAGATTAGACAATTTGGAAATTAGGTAATTGGAGAATTTTAACAAAAAATCAATCCGTTCACTCGTTTAACCAAGAACTTAATAACTTAATATCCCACAATATAACACCCAACGCTATGGAAAAGCAAGAACTTGAAAAACAGGTTAGAGAAAGAGCACAAAAGTGGCTTAATCCTGCTTTCGATAAGGAGACAAGGGAACAGGTTCAGCACCTATTAGATAAGGATGTAACCGAACTAATTGAATCGTTTTACCGCGATTTAGAGTTTGGAACTGGCGGTTTACGTGGAATAATGGGCGTTGGAACAAACCGAATGAATATATATACTGTAGGTATTGCCACGCAAGGGCTATGCAACTATCTGCGTAAACAATTTGCTCATTTGCCAGAAATTAGGGCTGCAATTGCATTCGACTCGCGTAACAACAGTATGAAATTTGCCGATATTACTTCAAAAGTATTTAGTGCAAATGGAATACGTGTATACCTGTTCGACTCGTTACGTCCCACTCCTGAGCTTAGTTTTGCCATTAGAACCTACAAATGCCATTGTGGAGTTGTAATTACCGCATCACATAATCCTAAAGAATACAACGGCTACAAGGTTTACTGGGAAGATGGTGGACAGATTGTTCCCCCTCATGATAAAAATATTATTAACGAGGTACAGTCAATAAAAGATATTTCTGAGGTTAAGTTTAACGGCGATTCCAACTTAATAAGAGTTATTGGTAGTCAAACGGATGAAATTTACATCAATACACTATCTACACTATCACTATCACCCGAAATAATTAAAAAACATAAGAACATAGCTATTGTTTACACCCCTATCCACGGAACTGGAGTTGAGTTGGTCCCAAAAACACTGCACAAATTTGGCTTCAACAATATTATAAGCATTCCAGAGCAGGATGTAATTGATGGGAACTTCCCCACAGTAGTTTCACCAAACCCAGAGGAGTCTGCGGCGCTTAAACTCGCACTTGAGAAAGCCGATGAAATTGATGCTGATATAGTAATGGCCACTGACCCAGATGCTGACCGCGTTGGTATTGGTGTTAAGGACAACAATGGAAATTTCATTCTACTAAATGGGAACCAAGCCGCATCTATCCTTATTTACTACTTACTCCGTAAATGGAAGGAAAACGGTAAACTAAAAGGTAAGGAGTACATTGTTAAAACAATTGTAACTACTGACCTCCTGGCCGATATTGCAAAAAAATTCAACGTTGAAAGTTTTGAGGTTTTAACAGGCTTCAAGTATATAGCCGAAAAAATCAGGGAGTTGGAAGGTGTTAAAACATTCATTGGCGGTGGAGAGGAGAGCTATGGTTACCTTTGTGGCGATTTTGTTCGCGATAAGGACGCTGTAATTAGCTGCGCTATGTTTGCTGAGATTACTGCCTGGGCCAAAGACCAAGGAAAATCGGTTTACCAGATTTTGATGGAGATATACCAAGAATTCGGTTTATACAAAGAACACCTTGTATCATTAACCTTAAAGGGGAAGGATGGAGTTGAGCAAATTGCTCAAATGATGAAGGATTACAGAGCCAATCCACCCAAAAGTATCGATGGTTCAAGAGTTAAAACTGTTCACGATTACCAAAAACAGGAAACAACAGATACTGCAACAAGGAAAATTTCGAGCATTAATCAACCAAAATCCGATGTTCTGCAATTTATTGCAGAGGATGGCACCAAGGTATCGGTTCGGCCTTCGGGTACAGAGCCCAAAATTAAGTTTTATTTTGGGGTGAAAGGGGAACTTAAATCTGGATCGGAATTGGAAAATCAACTCAAAGAGTTAGATGCCAAGATTGCAAGAATTGTAGAGGAACTGGGAATTAAGAAGTAGATTATTGAGAGATTAGGAGATTAAGTAAAATGAAATCGTACCGTAAAGAGTTGTGGTTTGAGACCAGCAAGCGTCGTGAACTAATTAATATTACCCGCGATGTGGAGAAATGCCTTGCCGAAAGTGGCATAAAAGAAGGCATGGCGTTGGTAAATGCTATGCATATTACTTCAAGCATATTTATTAATGACGATGAGAGCGGTTTACATCACGATTTTGAGGTTTGGCTGGAAAAGTTAGCACCCGAGAAACCTCACTCTCAGTATAAACATAACGGGTTTGAGGATAATGCCGATGCACATCTAAAGCGCACCATAATGGGACGTGAAGTGGTTGTCGCAATAACTCAGGGCAAACTCGATTTTGGGCCTTGGGAACAAATATTCTATGGAGAGTTCGACGGAATTCGCCGTAAACGGGTCTTAGTAAAGATTATTGGGGAATAAACTAAGAAACGCTGGAATAATCCAGCGTTTCTTATTCATAAACTTACTCACCATCCCAGCCAACAATTCGGGCTAGAATCCACCACATTGCATAGGCTTTGCGGTTAGCTGTGATATGTTGGTCATTGTGTTCGCCATAAATAACATCGCCATCGGTGGTTTTATTTTGATACCAATGCTGACCTTGCGTGTGCGAGCCCTGCCAATCTATATAAAAGTTCCCGCCATACTTCGCTGAAGCTCCATTATCGTCAGTATCGTCCCAGTAAGTACCATTCATATCGTGGGTATCAATGCTATAGTAATCTAAGCAAAGTTGATGGTTCTGATTGCAAAAGTTGATAATTAAATCTGCCTGATTTTTTGGTAATCCACTGCCAATATTGTTACCCTCCTCGGCATGTCCAGTCATAAAAATAAAGTAAACTGGCCTAGCACGTTGGCCAACGCCTGTTCCTATTTTTGAACCATCCTTTCCGTACTCATCTATAAGCGTTTGCATTCCTGCAAGGTAATTATCGGAAACGCTATGCCCGCTAATGCTACACCACGACCACATTATAACATTGATATGCGCATTATCGGGGTCGTCCAGAAAATTGCGTGTTGCTTGAAGAAACGCAGTTTCTTCCCGGCTAAGGTCTGAAGCATCAACCCCAGGCTCTGCATAACTTCCTATGGCATAATCGTTAAAGTCCAGTTTATTTGTTGTTGGATTGAAATTGGTAATTCCAAACAACTCCGAATCGCCAGTTTTATAATCCTTCAAACCAAATAACCCAAAAGTAACATGAGTTCCGTGGGAAGTATGCTGGTAGGCAATATGGAGCATATTCCTTGCAGAATCGATATACTGCTCAGGAATCGACCTTAACACAGTTTCAGTTGCAACTGTATGCCCAGCAATGTATGGTCCAGCAACGATACTTCCGTCTAAATTAACATCAATATTAGTTGGTGTTGAATCGCTCTTCTCGCATTGATAAAATGTTAGCAATAAAATTGCCCCCATTAATAATTTTGAAATTGTCTTCATCTTTTTAATTGATTTTAAATTGATAGTTTTAATAATTACTACTTAAGTTTTATATAATCATAATTGACATTTCTATTTCTTAGTATTCTACGCAACTCCCTGCGAGTTGGGTTCAGGTAATACTCCTTGGGCTCATTCTTCAACGTATCAATTAGACCTGCAACCCGGGTTACCCCTTTTAGTTTCTTTACTTGCTCGGTATCGAGTAAATCGTCGAAATTAAGAGTATTGCCCTTTAGGTGTAGTACCTTAACAAGCCAAATACCATCGGTTGTTCTGGTATTCAAAAAACAGTACCCTCTGTATTTACGAACCAATTGGGAGTCGGATATCTCGAACATCCTGTTTTCAGCCTTAACGTTTACCTTAACAGAATCGCCCTTGAACTTAATATCGAGGTAAAGGCCATTACTAAGCCAATTTTCCCTTTTCTCCGATACATAAATTTGGGTATCGCGCTTTATGGTTAACTTCAAATCGCGCTCAATTTCAACAATACTATCGCGCGGAACAATTTCCTCCGATATCCAATACGAAACAACGCTCGTGCTATCTATCACAAGAATTGAACTATCCGTGTTACATGAATATTGGCCATAATACTCACGGGGTATTCGAGTAAGATTTTTACCATCCTTTGGCTGTGGTTGAACAAACTTAACCTGTGGTCCACAAGTTGTAAGAATGAACAAACTGAACAGAATTATCAGAAATCTTCTCATACCCAAAAGTTTTAGTTTTATATGGGTTTGGTCTTTTCCTTCAACCATTCCTTGTGTTCAGCATCGAGATGTGCCGATAGACGCTCGTACACCATACTGTGGTAATTATTTAACCACTCCCGTTCATCGCTCCATAGCATATCAACATCAATTGCCTTAGTATCGATTGGGCAAAGTGTTAACGTTTCGAACTTAAGGAATCGACCAAAATCGTTAGTTTCATCATCAACGCAAACAATCAAATTTTCAATTCTAATTCCATGCTTACCAGCCCTGTACAAACCAGGTTCATTGGACATTAACATTCCAACTTCTATGGGCAAATGGTTGTCGGGACGAATTTGCTGAGGACCCTCATGAACATTAAGGAAATACCCAACACCATGACCAGTTCCATGACCATAATTTATATTGTTTGACCAAAGCGCCATACGAGCTAAAGTATCGAGCTGTGAGCCACGTGTTCCAACAGGAAACTTTGCCATTGCCAAACGAATCATTCCCTTAAGTACCAATGTATAATCAAATTTTTCGTCCTTGGTTGGCTTGCTCAAATGAACTGTTCTGGTAATATCTGTAGTTCCATTTAGGTACTGACCGCCAGAATCGACTAACAAAAATCCATCCTTCTCAATTTTAGAACTTGTTTCAGGAGTTGCGCTATAATGCACAATTGCACCGTGCTCCTTGTAACCCACAATTGAACCAAAACTCTCCGAAACAAAATGCTTACGCTTACTCCTGAACTCAAGAATTTTTTCACCAACCGACAACTCTGTTATTTCTCGTTTGCCAACATTACTCTCTAGCCAATAAAGGAATTCAACCATTGCTACTCCATCCTGCACCATTGCAGTTCTAATACCATCCACCTCCGCAGGGTATTTGCGTGCTTTAATCTCTGTTGCAAGACCTAAGGTCTCAATAACCTTAACCTTTTCGGGTATTTGAGAGTGAATTTGGAAGTTTGTTTTTGCAGGGTCAATAATTACAGTATCCTTTTTAGTCAACTTGGATAGATACTTAAAAACCTTACCATAATCCTTAACATCAACACCCTCACTTTGTAGGTATTCCAGTAAAGTTGAATCCACTTTACTACGGTCAATAAATAAAGTAGCAGTATCGTCGTCAACAATAGCGTAGCTAAGAACCACAGGGTTAAAAGATATATCGGAACCACGAATATTGAATGTCCAGCAAATCTCATCTAAAGCACACATTAAATATGCAGTTGCATCGCGTACAAGCAATGATTTACGAATTGCACCCAACTTTTCAGCAATAGATATTTTAGCAAACTCCAACTCATGAGCAAAAACCTTATCGTTGGGTAAATCGGGTCTATCGTCCCAAAGTTTTGAAACAATATCGATATTCGGATTACATGAAAAACCATTTTTCTTAAAACCGTCAATATAGGAACGAGCAGAGTTTAGCGAGAAAACTAAACCATCGAAACCAATTACGGAACCTTTTCGCAGATTCATCGAAAGCCAAGTTGGGATATCGGGGGTTTCAGGTAATCCCATTTTACAAAGCTCTATACCCGAACCTTCTAACTGCTGCTCTGCTTGAAGGAAATACCTAGAATCAGTCCAAAGGGCTGCATTTTCCATGGTAACAACTAATGTACCGGCAGAACCATTAAAGCCAGATGCCCATATACGCATTTTCCAGTAATCGGGGATGTACTCGCTAATATGGGGGTCGCTATGAGGAATTATGTAGGCATTAATATCCTTTTTCTTCATCTGCTGGCGCAGGGCCTTGAGTTTCTCGCTAGTTTCCATTTATTGCTCTTTTTAGTTTGCGTTCGGAAGAGTACAAAAATAAGCCTTTCAACATTATTATTGGGCACTAAATTGCATTAACTCACCAAAAAAATTTCCAGAACTTCTGATAATATGTTTGTGTCGATTGGTTTAGTAATATAACCATTACAACCAGCAGCTTCAGCCTTTAACCTGTCCTCGTCCGATGCGTAGGCCGTTTGTGCAATAATTGGAATTTGAGGATTAATCTGCTTTATCTCCATTGTTGCGGCATAACCATCCATAACTGGCATTCGGATATCCATTAAAACGGCATCGATATTCTGATTTATTGAATTAACTAAATCGACAGCCTCTTTTCCGTTTTTAGCCCACAGCGTTGTTGCACCCCATGTAATAAGCAACTCATTCAAAACAAGATAGTTAACCTCCTCGTCGTCAACAATCAAAATTACTTTATTCTTAAAGTCTACTTTTTTATGAATATCAATCATCTCATCGGCAAACTCTGTACTTCTGATTGATTGACTTATTAATGGAAGTATAATATTTATTGTTGTTCCTGCACCCACCTCTGATTTAATTGATATATCACCATTGAGTAGTGTTATTATCTCCTTTGATATTTTTAAACCAAGGCCTGAACTAACTTGGGATTGAGAATCGCTTAATTGACGATAGTTTTCAAAAATAAACTCCTGTATTTTTGGGTCAATACCAATACCTGTGTCTTTAACGAACAGGTTAATCTTATCGTTAAGTATTGAATAACCCAACTCAACAATTCCCCTCTCAGTGAATTTTAGGGCATTATCAATTAGGTTTTCAATTACCTGAACTAAACGACCCTCATCTGTAAATAGTTCTAAAAAATCGGTTCCCTCCGGAATAGATAACTTTAATTCTATTCCATCGCGTTTGAATAAAGACAATTCATTAAAATAAAAGTTATAAATATCCTTTAGAAGATTATTGATATTTACCTCTGTATGGACAATTGTTAATTCGCCCTTTTCAATTTTATTGAAGTCGATAATATCGTTTATAAGCCTTGTTAAGGACTTTCCCTTACTATTTATAATGTTAATGTACTGTTTTTTTGTAGCATCGTTTAACTCCGAGTTAGCCAAAAGCTGACTAAAACCAAGAATTGCATTTAATGGAGTTCTTATTTCGTGGCTTACATGGGTAAGCAAGTCGAGTTTACGAGCGTTGGTTTTCCTCAGTTCATCTAATCGACGAATATAGTCTCGCTCTAAGTTTATTTTACCAATAGCCTGCGATGTTATTGCAGCAATATCGCCTAACGATTCAGTATCGAAGTTGGCTTCAGAGGCCGAGTTAAACACAACTATTCCGCCATACAAATGATTATCAGAAACAAGTCCACTAAAGTAAATTTCATCCACATTAAAGTGTTTCTCCACAATTTTGGCGGCAGAGACAGAAATAAAACCATCCGATATTTCGTAGAATGTGTAATCTAACTTTACGGCATGATTGATTTTTAGAAGTTCTACAAGCTCTGGTTTTAGCAAAAATCGGCGACCAACGGGGTTCCACCCCAATTCATCAACAAAAGTCTCCCAAACTCGATGCGACAGACCAAAAATCCCCTCTACTGTTATAAAATTATCGGAGGAGTCGAACGAAAAAACAAGACTAACCTTTTTGTGGTAGATTCTTTCGAGCTCTTCACCCAGTATAAAGAACAAATTCTCTTCGTTTGAATGCGATAAAAGCCGCTCGGCCATACTAGGAATTCTATTCAGCCTTAATTCCAATGCTTCTTTCTGTTCCTCTAGCTGTCTTAAATAAGTAATGTCTCGCCCAATAACAAATAAATCCTCAACATTTTCAAGCCCTTGCACTAAAGTCCAAGAAACAATACGTTCCAATCCTTCCTTACTGGAAATTGAGCACTCAAAGGATTTTGTTCCACCACTCTTAACAAAATCGACAAATCGTTTATAGGTATCGGGTGACGGTATAAGAATCTTTTTTAAAACCTGCTCTTCCGATAATTCCTGTAACTTATATCCAAGGCTCTTCTCAGTGTACTTATTGCAAAATGATAAGCAAAAACTAGGGTCAAATCCAAATACAAAAAGTTGATGCAAGTTCATTAACGAGGGATATCGCATTTTTTTTGGCTCGCCTCCCTCCCATTCAATAACCGAGGAAATATCAACCAACGCACCTTCTACAACATCAATATTATCAATACATTTGGTCGCTAAAAGTTTTACCCTTCGATTAAGTTTATCAGGACTTGTGTAATTAAATCCCATACTAAAACTAGCATCGGAGGATTTAACAAATTGTCCCCAACGTTGAACTAAAAGATTTAATTCTACAGCAGACACACAGGCCTTTAAACTTTCGAAAAGCGAAAACGAATTACCCGTAGTTTTAAAATTAAATATGGCTTGTCCTGCATTAAACCATTGGAATGTATCGTCGGCTGGTCGATAACTAAAAAAAGAAAAATAGATATTTTTCTTCTCGGTTACAGCAGGTTGCTGAGTGTACTTGTTAGTATCAATATCAAAAAATTTACCAATTATAATTGAAACATTGCCCTGTTCATCGTGCTCAGCAACAGTTGCCTTTGTACGTGCCCAGCGCCAATAGCCTTTCCGTAGAACTCTAAATTCTAAATCGCCCGAAATGGCTTTATCGGACAGTAATCGGGCAAAAGCCTTCTGCAATACTTTTTTATCATCGGGATGCACTGCGCTAAAAAAATCGTCGAGGGCAATTCCCTCATCATCGGATTTTATGCCAATTGCAGCAAGTATTTTCTTGCTAAAATGAATATGGTTAGACTTACTATCCCAATACCAAAAACCAACCTCCAAAAAGCGCTGAATATGCCCAAAAAATTCCCTTGTGTTGGGTGCATTATAGAAAAGATGATTAGCGTTCGTCTTTCGCATGTCAATTGAATATTGAATCACATTAAAAATATCAACAGAATAAAACTCTAACTAACAGCACATTAATCCATTTATTTAAAATTACTAAATGAAATAATGTTGAAATTTAGCAAATTTCAAACGATTACGGAACTATTCACTCATTTTTTTGTTCACACATATCAAAACATCGCTCAACATTTAGATTTTATAGCGAATTATCAATATTATCTACGAAAAACTCTTTATTTTACTGGGTAAACAGAAGAAACTGTTAAAAACTTTTGAATAATTGTTAAGTATTTATTGAACAACCATGGCATTGGGTTCAATTACATTTAATTTCTTTGCATTAGAATTGGATTTTTACAACAATGACTAAACGCCCAGGCTTTAATACCGATAAGCTAAAAAGAGTACACCGAAAAGAATTGCTATTCAACACCAGCGAGTTGGATGCAATTGATATGTACTGCAAACGATACAAAATCAGAAATAAATCGAAATTCTTACGCGAGGCAATCATTGCCAAAGTGCTAAATCGCTTTGAGCAGGATTATCCAAGGTTGTTCTAATCGAAACGGAGTAATGGATTGATGGAGTTTTGGAGTTATAAATCCCAATAATTATAACATTTACTAATTTGTCTACTAAAACTTAACCAATAGTTTTACATTGACCCTGCGTGATGTAAGATAATTTGGCACAGCATAAGTATCGGATTTTCCCTCCTGATTCCCTACAGTTTGAACCCACATATAGGAAACCGTGTTGCTGAAATTGAACAGGTTGAAAACCTCAGCGCTTATCCATAAACTTTTAATCCCCCGAATACCTTTTGACAAAAACGATGCTCGAATATTATCGTCGAGTAAAACTTTGGTAAAACCAATATCAACTCGCCTATAGGCTGGCATTCGGAAATTAACATCGTACCTGTCCGATTTGGCTACGCCAAAGGGCAGTCCGCTTCCATAGAAACCATATAAATGAACCTTAAAACTTGGATTTCCGGGCAAATAATCCTGAAAGAAAAGGTTAAACGCAAATCGTTGGTCGGTTGGACGAGGATAGTAGCCGGGATAATGCGTTATTCCATCCTTATCAACGTAACTATCGTTTTTTATGTCCTCCATTGTTTGCATCAACGAAAAACCAACCCACGACTCGGCACCCTGAACCAACTCGCCATTTACCTTAATATCGAGCCCTGCAGAATAGCCATCGGCTAAATTTTGGCCTAAATATTTTACCCTAACATTATCTAACTTATACGGGATAAGGTTTTTAAGAGACTTATAGTATAGCTCTGCCGATACCCTAAATGGGCTACCCCACGCCCTAAAGTAGTATTCTGCTCCAAGCAAATACTGAATTGATTTTTGCGATTTAATACTATAATTCAACTGCCCATTAGGTAAACGTAACTCCTTGTAGAATGGTGGTTGATAGTAAATCCCCGACGATATATGAAACTCCAAATTCTTATTCTCCAAAGGAACAATTGAGATATTTCCCCTTGGGCTAATCAAAAACTCGTTGTTAAAATCCCAGTAAAATACACGGCAACCCAATGTTGTTTGAACTCTAAAATCGCCCATATTATTATTCAAATCCACCTGAGCAAAGCCCGAGGAGCGGAATGATTCGAACCGATTATTGGACCGAATGGCGTAAGCCAAACCAACATTCTCGCCATTGTATGGTAACGAATAACCCGAGGAATCTATCAACTCCCATTCCACCAGTTCATCATCGAAAAGTTCCTTTTGAGCCTGAATTCCCCACTTCAACTTCGATTTCCCAAACTGGTACTGCCCAATATGGCCAATAGAGTTCACATAAACATCCAAGTAGTTACGGGCGTGATTCAGGAAACCTCCAATTCCAACATTAATCAAACTATCGCCATAACTCGATGAACCCATGGAGTTATCCAACTCGTTCAGATAATACTGTCCCAATAAATCGTAGGTTTCACGCTCGGAGTTAAGATAATTTGCCGAATAGAGTTTAAGTGAAGTTGATGATGTGGGTTTGTACTCAAACGTTAGTGCACCCATTGCAGTTTGAAACTTATCTACCTCTTGCCCCTCGTAGTATATCTTTAGCTGTAGCGTATTGCTAAACATTCCGAAACGAGTTTCGCGGACATCGGGAGCAAACAGGTAGCTATTACCCGAATAGTTACCCAGCAAACTAATTGAAAATTTAGGCGTAAGTTGATAGTTGAATAAACCCTGCCAATCTATATAGGTTGGAGTATAATCGCCCTTAACATCAAGCGTGCTGAGCATATACTGCGATGTTTTGTATCGCACTCCAGTGATGAACGAGAACTTAGAATTCGCCATAACACCCTCTGTGGTAACACCAGCACCAAGCAAACTTGCCGATGCTACCGTTTGGTACGATGTTGGTTTGCGGTAATGAACATTCAGCACCGACGACATCTTATCGCCAAACTCTGCGTTAAATGCACCGGCCGAAAACTCAACGGATGAAACCATATCAGGGTTGATGAAACTTAACCCCTCCTGCTGACCCGAACGAATTAAGAATGGACGGAAAATTTCAATATCGTTCACATAAACCAAGTTCTCATCAAAATTTCCACCACGTACCGAGTACTGCGAACTCAGCTCGTTTGAGGAGGAAACTCCAGGAATTGATTTTAGTAACGACTCAAAACTACCCGATATGTTGGGCATAAAAGTGATACCCTTTGCGTTCAACCTATCGATATTGCCCTGTCTGCGCTGAATTGCCGATACAAATACACCTTCAATGCTTTGCGTTTCGGGTTTTAAGCTAAAATATAGCTCGGTAAGTTCAGATTTATCCTTGGCATTCACTGTAAACCATTCGGTTTGATAGCCTAAGTATGATATTTTAATAATAACATTCTGTTTCTGGGCAATGCTTAACTTGAAGCGACCATTATCGTCGGTAGATGTTCCAACGCTGGTTCCCTCAATTGAAATATTTGCGCCAGCAATAGGTTGTTTCAATGTATCCGTAACAAAGCCGACCACCATTCGAGTTTGTGCAGAAACAACAGTAGAAGAAACAAAAAAAATAAAGAGTACGAGAACGTGTAGTAATCGTTTCGGTTGAAAAGAGGTAAGATTTATCGTTAACTTAAACATCAAATTTCGCAAAAAGTCCTCAAATGTAGCAAGATGTATGCAATCAGCCCAAATAAAAACCGATTAAGTGAAAAAAAATTGTGCTACATCAGAAAAATTGCTTTTAATTTGGGCAGATATATTGTAAATTGCTTGTAGAACAACAGAAGGAGATATAAAATGAAGCGAATACTAGTAATATCGAAGCATAATGCGTGCCGTTCGCAAATGGCTGAAGGTTGGCTTAGCTACTACGGAAAAGGTTCCGCCGAAGTGGTTAGCGCAGGCTTTAATCCGGATAAACTGGATATGAAAGCAGCCAGTTCAATGATGGATGCTGTTATAGATATTACACGGTACAAATCCAAAGGAATAAATGAATTCTCGGATAAGGAGTTTGACTTTGTGATTTGCTTAGATAATGAGTTGGAATCAATACTCCCAGAATTTAAAGGCAACCCGTCAATAGTAAAACTTAACTATCCGAATCTTTACGAACAAACCTTTGAGGAAGAAGAGGGTAAAAAAGTGTACAATAACCTCCGCGACGATTTGGAGAATATGGCCTTTGATTTTGTGCATGAGTTTGTTAAACCGTTGTATTAGTTGATGGTTGTTCGTTGTTCGTTGAATGTAAGACTAGTGACAAATTGAATATCAACATAACCTATTTTCTTAATCTGAAATCTTGTATCTGATATCTAGCATCTAAAAAATGACCACACAGATAGAATTCTCGCTTCCGCCCTACCCTGCTGGATTTCATTTAGTAACCGACGCCATTGTTAAGCGGTTACCACAACTTCCCGATGCTGGAATTGTGAACATATTTATAAAGCACACATCGGCAGGTATTACAATTAATGAGAATGCCGATTATACTGTTAGAACCGATTTTCACAAATTTATATCGAAGTTAATTCCCTTCTCATCGTACTTTGAGCATACTTTAGAGGGCGATGATGATATGACTGCACACATAAAATCGTCGATAATTGGGCAATCCATAACTATTCCAATAACCAATGGAAGGTTAAACCTTGGAACTTGGCAGGGAATATACCTATGTGAGTTCAGGGATAACGGAGGTAGCCGAAAGATTGTGGTGAGTATTGTTGAGTAAGGTAGAAGTCAGAGGAAGTTAGAGGAAGATAAATGGAGTTAGAGGAATTCTCTACTAACCAAACTTCTAGAATTCCTTTTAACTTCGTCTAACTTCATTTCATTCCTAATATTTCTCATTATCCAATTTTTAATCAATCTAACTTCGATTAGTAAAAAATTAAAACCGTTTTCTCAAAATCAGTTCAGTATTTTTAAAAATATTCATATTTTTGCTAACAATAAATAGCCGATTTTGGACTTTCGAATTACAAATTGAAACTAGCATGAATACATCATTCATCTTCTATTTGCACAGTGTTGCCCAAAATGTAGGTTTTCTCAAACGCTTTGGTGGACTGTAATTCAGTCCCGATATCAATATCTATCTATTGAATCGGTTAAATTCATCACTCAAACAAACCAAAGTTCTTTAAACAAATCAGTAAATAATTAAAAATATCAATATGAGTAAATTACTTCTACTTGGCGATGAAGCCATAGCTCAAGGAGCAATTGATGCTGGATTATCTGGACTTTACGCGTATCCTGGAACTCCATCAACCGAAATTATGGAATTTGTTCAGGGCTCAAAGCAGGCTGCTGAGCTAAATATTCACCGTCAATGGTCGGCCAACGAGAAAACCGCCATGGAGTCGGCAATCGGTATGTCGTACGCAGGCAAACGTGCAATGGTGTGCTTTAAGCACGTTGGATTGAACGTTGCTGCCGATGCCTTCATGAATGCCTCGGTTACTGGTGTTAACGGTGGATTAATTGTGGTGTCTGCCGATGACCCCTCAATGCACTCATCGCAAAACGAGCAAGACTCACGTTTCTATGCTAAGTTTGCTATGATTCCAATTCTGGAACCAGCAAACCAGCAGGAGGCTTACGATATGGCTTACTACGGATTTGAACTTTCGGAAAAGCTGAATGTTCCTGTAATGCTCCGTATTACAACCCGTATGGCTCACTCACGTGCAGATGTACAACGCAAAGATGTAAAGAAGCAGAAAGATATTAAATTACCATCGGACCCACGTCAGTTCGTACTTCTACCTGCAATTGCTCGTAAAAACTACAAAAATCTGTTGCTAAACCAACCTTCAATGGAGATGGAATCCGAGAAATCGGCTTTCAACTCATACATCCAAGGTACAAATACCGATATGGGTATTATTGCAACTGGTATTGCATATAACTACCTAATGGAGAACTATCCTGACAGAAAATGTCCATACCCAATTGTTAAGGTTAGTCAGTACCCACTTCCAAAGAAACAAATCACAGAACTATACAATACCTGCAAATCCATAATGGTTCTTGAGGAAGGATACCCAATTGTGGAGGAGATGATTAAGGGCTACTTAAACGTAGGTAAACCTATTCATGGTCGCCTCGATGGTACTTTACCCCGCGATGGCGAGTTAAATCCAAATATTGTTGCAAAAGCACTAGGATTTAACGTTACCGAAGGTCAACCAGTTCCTTCAATTGTTAAGCAACGTCCACCATCACTTTGCCAGGGTTGCGGACACCGCGATGTTTACGAGGATTTGAACGAGGCTCTAAAAGAATACGGTACTGGTCGTGTATTTGCTGATATTGGCTGCTACACCTTGGGTGCTTTACCTCCATTCAATGCTATCAACTCTTGCGTTGATATGGGAGCATCAATCACAATGGCAAAAGGTGCTGCCGATGCTGGTCTTGTTCCTGCTGTTGCAGTTATTGGCGACTCAACCTTTACCCACAGCGGTATGACTGGTTTGCTTGATGCTGTTAACGAAAACTCACCTATCACTGTTATTATTTCTGATAACTCAACAACAGGAATGACTGGTGGACAAACATCGTCGGCACATGGCAGAATTGTTGAGATTTGTAAAGGTTTGGGCGTTCACCCCGACCATATTAAAGTTATGACTCCTTTGAAGAAAAATCACGAGGAAAACGTTAGAATTATGAAGGAAGAATTGGCTTACCAAGGCGTTTCCGTTTTAATTCCACAGCGTGAATGTATTCAAACCTTTGCCCGCAGGAAAAAGGAAGAAAAAAAGGAATCGAACGATTAATCTAAAAAACTGAACTACAATGAAAAACGATATCATATTGGCAGGTGTTGGAGGACAAGGTATCCTTTCAATTGCTGCTGCAATAGGCTTAGCCGCAGTTAACAATAAACTTTACATTAAACAATCGGAAGTTCACGGAATGAGCCAGCGCGGTGGCGATGTTCAATCGCACCTTCGCATTTCCGATGCACCTATTGCTTCGGACTTAATTCCGGCAGGAAAAGCAGATTTAATTATCTCGGTTGAGCCAATGGAGGCTTTAAGGTATCTACCATGGCTTTCGGCAGAAGGTTGGGTTGTAACCAACACTGTACCTTTCAACAATATCCCTGATTATCCACAAACCGAGGAGATTCTTGCAAACGTTAAAAAGGTAAAGAATCATATCGCAATTGATGCAGAGGCCATTGCAAAGCAAGCAGGTTCGGCCAGAGCAATGAACATTGTTATGCTAGGTGCAGCATCGTTATTCCTTGATATTCCATTCGAGAGAATTGAGGAGGGTATCCGCCAACTTTTTGGTAAAAAAGGCAACGATGTGGTTGAACTAAACCTAAAAGCGCTAAGAGCAGGACGCGAGTTCAGCGAAAAGAATAGATAGTCCCAATAAGTTTCAAAAAATGTGAAGCCCCGCTGGAATTCCAGCGGGGTTTCTTGTTTCCTCGTCGCTCTCCTCTATCCTTATCAGGGCAAACTCTTCCAGAAACCTCTCCCAATAGTTTGAATATTTGATAGTAATAGATAAATTTGAGAAAGATGTATTGTATAGAAATATATTGTACAGATTATAAATCATTGTTAACCGACTAAAATCTTAAATCGGCATATTGTATATTTAACTTATTGATAATCTGTATTCATTTTTTAACTTCAAAAACAAAGCCCTCTTTTTTTTACCCTGTCAACGGGAACAAGCTGTTGCTATAATCGA
>JAKQKB010000017.1 GCA_029560875.1 Bacteroidota bacterium
TCGATTATAGCAACAGCTTGTTCCCGTTGACAGGGTAAAAAAAAGAGGGCTTTGTTTTTGAAGTTAAAAAATGAATACAGATTATCAATAAGTTAAATATACAATATGCCGATTTAAGATTTTAGTCGGTTAACAATGAAAGATTATAAGGGTTTTACTTTAAAAAAATAGTACCATTATTTTCTATTAATCCACCGTAAAACTTTTATTGATGTAACAGAAATCAAGAAAATCCGTTTATAAAGTATTTCAAAAAAATTTTAAGATGAAAATGACAAAACTATTAATTGCAGCCTTTGCTATATTAAGCATTACAATAAATTGCACCAGTGCGCAGGAGTTTAAATCGGGAAGCATAGAAATTGATGCAAATTTAAAAAACATTGATGTCAGCGCTAAGGCAGACTTTGGAAACTTTAAGTCCGAGATGATATCCGAGTATAACGTTTCCGATAAAGAAGTTGATAATTTGTATTTTGGGGTTAAGATGAGTCCTGCAGAAATTTTCTTTGCTCTTGAAATTGGTAGAATTACTGGAAAATCTCTTGATAACGTAATTAGAGTTTACAAAGCAAACCGTAACCAGGGCTGGGGTGTAATTGCTAAAAACCTTGGCATAAAGCCAGGCTCAAAAGAATTTCACGCACTAAAAGGCCAAACAAAAGCAAAAGCTACAAAGGGCAAAAAAGGACATAGCGGAAAAAGTAACCGTAAAGGGAAAGGTAACGGTAAAAAGAAAAATCAGTGAGGTTTTGACAATGGTTCCAAAAGAATTACTTAACCCCAAGTTGTTTCAAAGCATTATTTCGCACCTCACTATTAGGAAGACTATTGTAGTTTTTCCATATATTTCGAATGGAAGTTTTTGAAAAATATACGTCTTTATATTCTTTACGCACCTTCTTTTCTTTCACAATTTCAACATTAATTTCAACACTCGTTACAAGCATTTGAGTAATAGATGTGTATGTATAAAGCGGAATAGAATTATCCTTCCCTTTGTGCTGTTGTAAAGTTAAGTAGTTGTAGAAGTAAACAGGATAATAGTAAAGTCCATATTTGCGAAAAGTCAACTTTCGAGTATTTTCGAGATAATCGCGCCAAACATCCTTAGTCTCGCTAGAATTTATTGCAGGTTTTGTTTGGGTTGTGTAATGTTGAGTCACTGCATAATCTGATGAATTTATATGATAGATTGATTCATATACTTCACCCACACATTTTATAACGTAAGTTTTATCATTTCCGTTCTGAATTATACTCTCAATGGTATATTTTGCATCAGTATCAATTGAGAAATAATTAAGAAAAACACCAAAATCAAAATAATTACTAAGTATTTGGTCTTTAAGAAGTAATTTAAGATTATCCTCTTTTATCATATTTGCGCTTAAACTCACACTATCAATAGAGAAGGACTCATCATCTAAATTGAATGAATTATTTTCAATAAGATTTACTGACGCTTCAAAGGCTCTTACAAAATTACTATCTTCCCTTATGTATTCTTGAAAATCACCTGTAAGAATAAACGGTTTACTAGAGTAATTTATCTTAAAATTCTTTTTTGCTTTTTTCAGTATATCCTGTGCTGAAATAGCAACCACAACGACCTCTGCCAAAGGATATGTTTTTGGTAACAACTTATAATCATTATTATCTTTAAAATCTTTACAAACAATTTTAAACTGCTCATACCCTAAGGCACTTATACATAAAGTATCTAGTCTATTATTTTCAGGAATGTAAAATGCAAAGAATCCATCTTCACCAGAAATAACACCTAACGACGTAGAAACTATATAAATATTTGCAAAAGGAATAGGGGAGTTTGTCTCGCTATCGAAAATTTTCCCTTTTAACAAAAAGTTATTCTGTGCTGTTGAAATAAAGTTTAAACAAATAACCACTCCCAAAAACAACATTTTTAAAACAAAATATCTCATTGTAAACTAATGATTTAATGTTACAGATTACTTATATCGCTTTTAAAAATAAATATAATCACAATCAATAACGTAAAAGCCACGCTTACCAGTATATTTATCCAACAAGCCCTATTTATATCTTTTGATGTAACAGCTCGGGCATTATCGCCAATAAAGGGTTTATTAACCAAAACCCCGTGATATGTATTTGGCCCACCAAACCTACAGTTCAGAATTCCTGCCAACGCCGATTCAGGGTAACCTGAGTTTGGGCTTGCGTGCTTATTTCCATACTTAAGTACAAAAACAAAACCCCTGTAGCTGAATGTTGCCATAACCATAAGCAATGCGGTTATTCGGGCTGGAATGAAGTTCAACACATCGTCGGTGCGGGCGGCAAACCATCCAAATTGGCGGTACTTATCGTTCTTGTAGCCAATCATAGAGTCGAGCGTGTTTACCATTTTGTAGGTGAACATCAGCGGTACACCACCAATAGCGTAGTAAAACATTGGAGCAATTACTCCATCGCTCAGATTCTCCGATAAGGTTTCTAGAACTGCCGTACGTATTTGGTTTTCGTTCAACTCCTTGGTTTCACGCCCAACAATGTAACTCAGTCGATTTCGGCCTGCATCAAGTCCATTTTCAGTGAGTTCGCTCTCAACTTTTTTCGCCTCATAGATTAAGCACCTGTTAGCCAATCCGTAGTAAACCAAGATAGTTGCAACAATGTAGTATGCTAAATCCGAAAATGCTGATAAGTAAACTATGCCATAGAAAACGGCAAAGGTCAGTATCAACAAAGACAGGACAACGACAAATCCCTTAAATTTTCGGAATCCATTCCTGTTGATTTTTTTATCGGCATAGGAAATGATATTCCCGAAAAGTCTGATTGGATGAGGAAACCAGTAGGGGTCGCCAACAATTAAATCAATTAACCATCCTAAAACCAATGGTATAATTAACTTTTCGGGTTGATTTATGATTGTGTAGTAATCCATTGTTTTATACCTTCCACCAGTATTGAGTTATACGATTCTTGCTGCGCTGCAATACGGATGTACGATGAGTTTAATCCCCTAAAATTTGATGCATCCCTTATCAATAAACCATAATTGCTGATTAGGAACGATTTCAAATCGGACGATTTCCCTTTGTGCAATTTTACTAAAAAGTAATTCGTTTGCGAGTCAATAACCTCAATTCCTTCAACCGTTTTTAGTTGGCGCTGTAAATTCCGTGATAGCTGCAGCAACTCCTCAATATTTGGCACTAGCATATTGTAGTTATCAATAATAAACGAGCCAGCAGCAATGGCAATGGAGTTAACACTCCAGGGCATTTTTAACGACTTTATCTTTTCGCATATGGTAGGACTTGCAACAATGTACCCCAAGCGCAAACCTGGAATGGCAAATACCTTTGTTAATGAGCGGATTAGAATTAAATTTTCGCAGTTTGAAACTTTGTTAATTGCAGAGCAATCCGCAGAGCATAGACCCGTATAGGCCTCATCTACTACAAAATAGGTGTTAGGGTTTTGCTTGCACCGATTCTCAATATAATCGGCATCGAATAGTTTTCCATCAGGATTGTTCGGATTCCCAAGCCAAACAAGGTTAGTATCGAAGTTTGACTTTTTAGCAAAATCAACATTATCAATAAATAGCTGCGTATGCTTGTGAATCCGCGATGCATCCTCGTACTCCGCAAACGAAGGAACTACAATGGTTGATGAGCAACCACTAAATAGATGAGCAACTAGGTAAAATGCTTCGGCAGAGCCGTTAGTGATAACAACAGACTCCTCCGGTATATCATAGAAATTCGCTATCTTTTTTGAAAGCGAAACGGCATCGGGTTCGGGGTAATTTCTGGCAATTTTAATCTGCGAACTCAGGAAATTGGCTAACAACGGATGCATTCCGTACGGAACAACATTGGAACTGAAGTCGGCCACAATTTGCCCTTCGTAAAGATGAATATCGTTTCCGTGTCCGTTAATCATTCTGAAGCGTGCTGTATATATACTCTAAATCGATATTTTCCCTTACAAGATTAGCCAATTTATTGTAGTTTTCCTCCTTGTACTGGCGAAAATCTACCTTTTCAACAGCTTTAACACCAACCAAACCAAGGATATTCTCAACCACTGCGCCATTATCAAAAATCCCATGAATGTAGGTTCCCCAAGTTTTTGGATTTAAAAAGTAACCATCGGGCTCATTGCCGCTGATAATGCAAAGTGGCGAGGGCTTTTCCGATACCGTTTGCCCCATATGAATTTCGTAACCAGTGCAATCATCGGGTAAATCCAGAAACTTATAGTTGCACTGAACCGTTTTCTTTTCGTTTGAGATAGTGGTTACCGTTGGCAAAATTCCTAATCCGGGAATAAATTGGGTATCGCCCTCAATGCCGTAAGGGTCGTGAAGTTCCTTACCCATAATCTGATAACCGCCACAAATACCGTAAACAGGTTTTTCGCTAAGGTGATGATTAACAATAACCTTGGCCAGATTGTTCTCCCTTATATGCATTAAGTCTGCAATGGTATTTTTAGAACCCGGAATTATAATGATATCGGCCTGCTCCAACTCCTTTGGGTTTGCTGTATAGTAAAGATGTACGTTTGGGTGCTGCTCCAAAAGGTTGAAATCGGTAAAGTTCGACATATGCTTAAGCAAAACCACAGCAACATTCACCAATCCTTTTTTTGATGTTGTGGTGGCCGAATCGAGCACAACCGAGTCTTCTTGCTCAACAAAAATATCGCGAAAATGAGGAATCACCCCAACCACAGGCTTCCCAGTTAACTCTTCCAGAATTTTCCGTCCCTCTGTGAAAAGTTGAATATCTCCCCTAAATTTATTGATGATTATGCCCTTAATCAGATTCCTTTGACTCTCGGGTAAAAGTTGGATTGTTCCGTAAACACTTGCAAAAACGCCACCCTTGTCGATATCGGCAATAAGGTACGTAGCGGCATTCACCTTTTCGGCAACGCGCATATTGGTGATATCCTTATCCCAAAGGTTTACCTCCGATATGCTTCCTGCACCCTCAATAACTATTGGATTAAACTGTGCATCGAGTTTACTATAGGCCTTCATTGCTTCATCAAACAGCATATCCCTATCGGTTCCCACAAAGTATTCCATTGCGCTTTTGTTGCCAATTGGTTTACCGTGAAGTACTATCTGTGAGTTCAAATAACTGTTGGGTTTCAGAAGAATTGGGTTCATCTCCACGGAACATTCTATTCCACACGCTTCGGCCTGAACTGCCTGCGCTCGTCCAATTTCAAGACCATCGGGGGTAGCATAGCTGTTCAACGACATATTTTGTGCCTTAAATGGTGCTGGTTTCAAGCCATCCTGCAGGAATATCCGACAAAAAGCAGTGTTTATAACCGATTTGCCGACATCGGAGCCTGTTCCTACAAACATTATTGGACGTAGTTTCTTCACTAGTATTAAGTTATAAAGTTTGTAAAGTTGAAGAGTTTATAAAGTGAAAAGATAGACATCAAATCCCATAATCTTCCCTCCATTCAAGTTTCATAACCTCACCATAATCGACCTGCAAATCGAAAATGCTTGCAGGATTAGTTCCGTTGATAATGCTATAAAAAGCCCTTATTGGGCCACCGTGCGTTACAATCAAAACATCATTGTGTTCTGATTTTGATGAAATTTCATCAATGAAACTTCTTATCCGACTAATCACATCGCTAAAGCATTCCCCATTCGAAGCTGGATTCTGCACAAAATCATTGAAAAAGCCTTTAGCCTCGGGGGTTGGGTATATATCGTCCCATAATTTTCCCTCCCAATCTCCAAAATTCATCTCCCTTAACCGTTCATCGAAATTGATTTTATTGCCATTGGAAATTCTATTAGCCAATTGTACGCATCGAGTCAATGGACTGGAGTAGATTGCATCGAACGATACGCCTTGGAGTTTCGTTATTACCTTGTCGCTTTCAGCAATAAACGTTTCGGCCAAAGGCACATCGGTAAAACCGTAGCAAAAGCCTTGGGGCACGTCAACTCGGGTATGTCGGACAAGGTATAAATTCATACTTATTTGACTGCAATAATTACAAGATACATTGTCACCTCAGTAATTTGCTGTAATGCACCTAGTACATCGCCTGTATAACCACCGGTTCGTTTAATTATATAGGCTCTAAAGCCTATAAATAGAACGGTAACAACAACTAATACTACAATTGCCTGATTTATTGATAACAAAAAAAGAGATGCTCCACCAACCAACGATGCAACCAGTAGACTTCCTAACGATGCATTGTTCCCAACAGTTTTTGCCTTAGCCGTTTCATCGGGGCGAACATAGTGCGAGGTAAACATCAGGAAAACGGGAGTTAACCGACTAAAAGTATTCGCTGCAATCAATGAAACGATAATCCTTTCAGGATTAATGGATAGTAATGAAAAAAACTTAACTGCAAGAATTGAAACAACCCCAACAGCACCGTAAACACCAATGGAGCTATCCTTCATTATGGCTAAGATGCGCTCCTTGGTATGTCCTCCGCCGTAACCATCGCAGAAATCGGCAAAGCCATCCTCGTGTAATGCCCCTGTGATGAGTAAACCGGCTACTATACTCAATATAATAGCAAGTGGAAATGGAAAAATCTGCTGTAAACCAAAGAGAGCAAGGGCAACAATTCCTCCGACTATTGCCCCTACCAAAGGAAAATATCGTATTGCATCCTTCAGCGAACCCTGAATATCACCTTTAAGAAAAGGAACCGGGATTCTGGTGAAGAATAGTACTGACGATAGAAATATGTTTAGTTCACGTTTCAAGAGTTTTAAAGTTTGAAAGTTTTTAAAGCTGAAAGTTAAAAGATGAAGAATTTATAAAGTTTTGATGAGACCCGATATCATTCTTGATATTTCCAGAGATAAACTATATAATTTATCATATTGTTCTTTTGATAGTTTCCCTAATTCAAATCCCAAAATTATCATTGAACGAACCTCTGCACACGATGCTTTTGCAATGAAAAGATAATTTTTGAAATGCCTATTAGTTCCTGTTTCATAGCCTTCGGCAATGTTATTCATAACCGAAACCGAGGCTCTTTGAATTTGGTCCCTAAATCCAAAATCCTTGCTATCATTAAAGATTGAATAAATTTGGATTGTTAAATCTTTAGCCTTTTGCCAAGCAAAAATTTCTTCAAAAGTATTAATTTTCATAATGTAAGTTTTAAAGTTAGAAGTTTGTAAAGTCATCAAACTAATTTACAAATTTTCTAACTTTAAAAACTTTCAAGCTTTATGAACTTTCTACTCCTTATTAGACACTCCTGCATCCTCAAAACTAGCCATTTCGTTCAAAAACACAATAGCCGATTCGATAATTGGCAAAGCCAGTGCAGCGCCAGTGCCCTCGCCTAAACGCAAACGTAGTTTAAGAATTGGGTCAGCCTTAAAGAAATTTAGCATTTTTGCGTGACCCTGCTCGTTGGAGTAATGACAGAAAATACAATGGTTTCGAACATCTGCATTCATTTCACAGGCAATCAGCAATGCCGATGTAGTAATAAAGCCATCAACCAAAATCATCATACCTAGCTTAGAAGCCTCAAGATATGCACCAACCATCATTGCAATTTCTAGACCACCAAATGTTGCTAAGGTTTCCAATGGTGATGTTGGGTTATATTTCTCCGAAACCTCCTTCAGAATATTTAATTTATGCTGTAAAGCAGGGCCAATCATACCTGCTCCTGCGCCTACGCAATCCTCAATTGGTAACTTCATCACCCTGTGCATAATTAGCGCTGCTGGAGATGTATTTCCAATTCCCATCTCGCCAAAACCAATTGTGTTACAGCCAGCAGCGTGCTCTAATTGAATAAGTTCACGACCTTTTTGTATTGCTGCCTCACATTCTGCAATTGTCATTGCAGGCTCCTTACGCATATTTCGTGAACCATTTGAAATTTTAGCATTTACAACGGGAATACCACTGGGGAAAACATAATCGACGCCAGAATCAACCACCTTCAAGTTAATTCCATTTTTTCTGCAAAATACATTGATACCAGCACCCCCAGCAACAAAGTTCATAACCATTTGCCAAGTAACCTCCTTGGGGTAAGGGCTAACACCCTCGTCGGCTATACCGTGGTCGGCTGCAAAAACTATAATGGTTGGTTTATTTATTGATGGACTCAGCGTTTTTTGAATAAGTCCAACCTGCATTGCAATATCTTCCAACTGTCCTAATGAACCTGTTGGTTTGGTTTTTAAATCGATTTTTTTCTGTAATTGCTCTCTCATTTTATTGTGAGTTTTTAAAGTTGAAAAGTTTGAAAGTTTATAAAGTAGATGACCTATTTTACTTTTAATGGGATTCCCGACACCATTAGAATGACCTCATCGGCCTGCGATGCAATGAATTGATTTACCCAACCTTGTAAATCGGCAAACTGTCGAGACTCTTTATTTTCCGGAATTACGCCCATTCCCAGTTCATTGCTCACAACAATAAGCCTAAACGATGATTTGGTAAGCCTTTCCCATTCCTCTTTTGCTTGCTTAAGCGATATCTCAACGTTGAATTGATTATCGAAAAAGATATTGTTTAGCCAAAGGGTAACGCAGTCCATCACAACAGTTTCTCCAGCAAAATCGACTATACCATTGAAACGTTCTAGCTCAATGGTTCTCCATTTTTCGCCACGGTCAGCCCTGTGGCGCTCAATCCGAGCCTCAAACTCTGCATCCCACTTACGAGCGGTGGCCAAGTAAACAGGATTAGCGGAGTTTTCCTCCGCTAATTTCTGTGCATATCGACTCTTACCTGAACGCTGACCGCCTGTAATTAATGTTATCATTACTTTGTACAGTTTTTCTTACAATCAACTGTTTTGGAGCAAACATCCTCCTTGTAGATCCATCGTATAGTATCGCCTTTGTTCAATTTTAGACTAAAAGCAACTTTTCCTGTAGGCTTATCATTCAGGGTATAGTACCAAGCCTTTTCGCCTCGAATACCCTTGGTTCCATTAATTGCCGTAACAATAATATACTTTCCTACAGAATGGGTTTCGACAGTTGCAACACGCTGTAATGCCTCCAGAGCAGTCATTTCATCGTGCCAATTGAGTTTTACAACCTGTGCCTCCTTCTCTTTTCCGTAATCAATTACAATGGTAACTTCATCGTTAATAACATTGGCTCCTGCAGTATTAAACAAAAGGAGGGAGAGTAGTAACACTAAGTATTTAAAAATATAATTCATTGGGCAAAACTATTTAATGATATCATAAAAAACCACATGCAGAGGCGCTATACCTGTTGTTTCTTCATCAAGAAGGGCTCCTTCCTTATCATATATTTTTAGAGTACCATCCTGCGTTGTGCTAGGCGAAATTAAAACATAAATATCATCATTTTCAGGATTAAGATTGAATCCATAAAAATTCTCACCACTAATAAGAGCCGAGGAACTAATGGTTTTTGTTTCAGCATTAACCGAATAAATTGTTGATTGAACACCAGGCCAAGCCTCATTTCCCATCACATAAATAGTTTTTTTATCGGATGAGATATGCAAATATCCTTCGGCACCAATTCCAGAAAAATCGACCTTTGAAATGACGGTGTTGTTCAGGGTATCAATCACCTCTAAGCCAAGTTTGTCATCGGAAAATGGTGTTGAATACTTGCTAACCAAGGAAACCCATAACTTACCGCTATAGTCAACAACAAAATGTTGAGGAACAGCCGATACTGTTATATAACTAATAACATTTGTGGATAAATCCATAACCGCAACTTTATTCGCAGTGCAAAGACCTGTGTAAAGTTTGTTGTTAATGATAATAACACCCTCTGGGCCACCTGGAAGGTCTATCTTGGTTACTACTTTTGTTGTTAAATCAATTTTTGCTATGTAGGAACTAGGTATAGTAGCCCACTCCCCACTATTTACAGGCCCCCAGCATGTTATGTATGCGTAATTGCCTAATGCGGCAAAGTATCTGGGCTTAGTAATATCTGCAGAAATCGGATTTGTTCTTGCCACTAAATCTTTTGCGCCAACAAAATCAATTTTATCACCATTATTCGACATAAAATAAGCGATATCATTGTAGATGGTCATTGATTGAATATTCGATGTAAAGTCAATTCCATTGGCTGTCTTATAAGCATTATTGGTAATAGTTTTAGTCTCGATATCATATATACTAATCTCGCTTTTGCTGCCCGAATAGCTACCATAATTAACAATGTAGGCAACCTTTGTTGCTTCTGATTTTGGATCGGAGTCATCTTTCTCACACGAAGCAAATATTGCCAAAAACAATAGTAGCAGTAAATAATTTCTAGTTAGTTTCATTTTGTTTTTGTTTTTAAGTTATTAATTGAATATTTAAGGCTGAAATTATAGTTTATTCCGGGCATGGCATATAAGTACTGATTTTGATACACTTTATTGAGTAGATTATTCACCCTAAAGCTAACCGCTAAGTGATGACCTTTGTAATCGATTTGTTTTTCCAACGATGCATTTAGCAAAAGGTAACCTTTCAACAGTTTATAACTCTCGGTGTACCTGTCTCCTGTATAGTTAGCAATAAACATAAAGTTCCAATTCTTATAAGCATACACAACATAGAAGTTTCCCAAATGCTTTGGAGTGTACATGAGCTGCCTACCTAGCGGTATACTATTGTCGTCATAATTTTTAACCTCGGTAGCCTTAGTGAATGAGTAGCTTAGTCCGGAAGTTATTTTAGAAGAATAAATAGACTTGCTCAACTCTGTACTGACCTCAACACCTCTATTGTTAGTCTTTTTTATATTCTCAGGACGCCAAATATCGCGATTAACCCATTGAATCAGATTGTCGATTGTCATATAGTACAACGTTAAATTCGATTTGAATCTCCATGAATCCTCGGATAATTCATAGTTTGAGTTTAACTCGTAACTTAAACTTTTTTCGGGTAAAATATCAGGATTCCCACCAGGTATCCAGAACCTATCGTTAAATGTTGGTGTTTTAAAACTTTTCGAAACAGACACCTTAATATTCAGATTGTTTTTATAGTCATTTAAGGCCAGATAGTTTAAGCCAATACTTGGGGCAAATTGCAATTTATAATCAGTAACTACCGCCTCCCTAAAATTTGAAATGATGCTTAGTTGTTTTGTAATCGACCTGATATAAAGGATGAAAAAATCTATACGCGATTCGTCTATACCTTCACTATAGGAATATACATCAGGTTTTAAATAGCTATACGAAAATCCCACATTCAAATTACCATCAAAAAACTGAGAGTTGAAGTAGTTTGTATTTACTTTATAAGTTCGGGTTGATATAGTTTGTGCGTAATCTTTCTGATAAAGTTGATAATCACTTACAAAACCAAAATCGGCAGTAACCCTATGTTTATTATGGTAGTATTTCAATCCAGACACTACTCTTAAATGCTTATTTTTTAATTCCTCAAAAGTTCCACCATAGTAGTTTGTCGACATGTTGGGCTGGATTTGATGCCAATTATCATCATACCATAAATTGCTATGTAAAAATAACTTCTCCGATATTTTTAAACTAAAATTTTGCAAAATTCCATAGTTCGAAATCGATGCATTCCGCATAGTATCCTTCACAAAAGTGTTTTTCTCGAAATCTTTTACCGCGGTATTAAGAAATGGAAAATTATTATCGGCTAAGGATCTATAGCCTTTTAAGCTATAGTGAAACTTACTATTACTAAAACCAGCCTTAACACCTGTAAATACTGAGCCAAAACTGCCTATATCTTGCTGTATTCCGAGTCCTAAACCTTTATTCCATTCAGTTTTATTATTTAACTGGAGGCTTCCCCCAATAGCGTCTGTACCGTACAGCGAACTAGAACTGCCGTATTGCACTCTAACTTCCTCAAAGAGAAAAACTGGGAGATTTGAAACATTTGAATGGCCAAGCGTTTGAGAGTTTATATTAATTCCATTAAACATTACTGCAGTATGATTGGGACTAGTCCCCCTAATACGAAGAGTTGCTAAGCCCCCAGCATCCTGTTTCACATATATGGGTAATGAAATATTTAAAAGTTCAGTAATGCTTTTCCCCGATGCAATGGAAAGCATTGCTGTGTCAACTGTTTTAATTTTGCTACCCAGAAGATATTTATCTTTGTTAGCAACAACGCTTACTTCGTTTAAAACAATAATTGAATCTAGAGACTGAGCAAATAATGCCCACTCATTAATCAATAGCAATAATGCAAAAAGAGTTACAAACTTCGACATAATAATTCTGTTTAGCCCGAACATAAAACTATTGGTAGGTCTTCTGGCTCGCCTTACTTTCTGAGGCCTTCCCATCCCGATAAATCGAAACAGTGGCGGAGGTGTTCAGAAAGCCTATAAAGGCTTACAGCTGCGGGTACAGCTCCGGTTTTACACCGGATTCCCTTTTAATTCCTTAGTTGAATATCCAACTAGCGGAAACCAAATTCAAAACAAAAGTAATACATCTTTTAAATAATCCTTACAAACCGATATCTTTTTAAAAACATAAAATTTGGTTAGAGCATCTCTGTTGAATTTCATTTTTTTACTAACTTAAAGCTCTTAAAAAATGAACCTATGCTTAAAAATAGATTTGTTCCAATAGTTACCAAACTATCGATACTTACATCAATTATTATACTTATAGTCCTTATTGTAACAGGTATTATTAGTTATTCAAAACTCTCAGAGTTCGGCTATAGGTTCAACGGCGAGCATACCAAAACCGTGGTAAATTTTGCATTACATGCAATTAACGGCGATTCACTTGAAGTACTTATTAAGGAACGAAACGATTCATCGGCCTACGCTAACCATTTAAGAAATGAGTTGATGAAGATTCGCGATATGGCTGAAATGAAATACCTATACACCTTCTTTTTCAACAATAATGGCAAGTATGAGTATGCCATTGAAGGTGGAGACAATACCTCTGAGGATTATTCACAATTTGGATCGGTTGCGGATTGGGACAAGAATGATGATTTGCCATATATCGAAAAAGCAATAAATACAAAACAAATTACCTACACGAAAATAACTTATAACAAAAACTATGGCTGGATGGTTACTAGTTTTGCTCCCATCATAAATTCAGATGGAAAAGTTATTGCATTGCTAGGTTGTGATATTGAGGCAGCTCATGTAGTAAAAGAAATAAAGAAGTACAGAACTTCTGTTATCATTACAGGTTTTTTGCTTTTGTTGGTATCAGTATTACTTGTAGTTTACTTTATTTCACGCTCAGTAAAAGTTATTCAATCTATTACCCAAATTACTACAAGACTCTCAGAAGGTGAACTCAATCTACACGCTGAATGCAAAACAAACGATGAGTTTGGGTTGCTTGCCAAATCAGTAAATAAGATGATAGAGCATTTAGGAAGTATTGTCACCACAATTCACACTAATTCAGACCTATTCGTTTCAGAAAGTAATGCGGTAAAAGGTATCTCTAATCAGCTTGCAGAGGATGCCAATAAGCAAGCGGCAGTTGCTGAGGAGGTTTCCTCATCGATGGAGCAAATTAAATCGAACATCGAGAATAACTCTGAAAATGCTAAGCAAGCAGAGCAAATAAGCACAAGTACTACAAAAACGTTAAGCGAAGTTGTTGATGCTACAAAAACTAGCATCGATAGTATTAAGTTGATAAACCAGAAGATTACGATAATAGAGGAAATATCACGACAAACCAATATTCTAGCGCTTAATGCAGCCATTGAGGCTGCTAGGGCTGGTGAATACGGCAGAGGATTTTCCGTTGTTGCAGCCGAAGTTCGTAAGTTGGCCGAGCGTAGTAGGGTTGCTGCTAATGAGATTTCAGAGATATCGAACCGCAGCGTGGATTTATCAATGGAAGCAAGTCAGAAATTAGAAGAACTTGTCCCCGAAATTGAGGAAACAGTAAGTATGATTAAGGAGATTGCCCACGCAAGCATAGAGCAAAACTATGGTATAGACCAAATAAATACTGCAGTTGTTCAGTTGAATGATATCACCCAACACAATGCTCAAACAGCCGAAGAGTTATCCAACGCAGCAAACCAGCTGGCTGGACAATCCAATGAATTAAAGAAATCGATTGCTTTTTTTGTAAATAATTAGCAACAATTTATTGAAAACAAAAAGCGCAACTTCAGGGTTGCGCTTTCTGTTTTATCAAATATGAATATTACTTCTTTTTCTTTTGAACTTCCTGCTGGCGTTTTGCCATTTGCTCCAGTTTATCCTGCCATTTCGATTTTTTAACAGGTTTCTTTGCATTTTCGTGAAGTTTTGCAAGAATTGCTTGGTCGTCAACAAACTGACGAATCATATAGGTCTGGCCAATTGTAAATACATTGGATAGGAAGTAGTAGTAACTTAAGCCCGATGAGTAGCCGTTGAACCAGAATAACATCATCAATGGCATCATGTAGGTCATCATAAACTTCATACCTGGCATTTGTGCATTGGTATCGCCCATTTGGTCGGCATTCATTTTCGATGTTAAGAATAATGCAGCCGCCATTAAAAGAGTGAATAAACTAACGTGGTCGCCATACCATGGTATCTCAAAAGGTAATCTTAAAATTGAATCGTATGCCGAAAGGTCATCTGCCCAAAGGAAGCTCTCCTGACGCAACTCAAACGATGCAGGGAAGAAACGGAACATTGCAATTAGAATTGGGAACTGAATAAGAATTGGGATACATCCTCCCATTGGGTTTACACCCACTTTCTTGTAAAGTCCCATAATAGCCTGCTGCTTCTTAAGGGCATCTTCTTTTTTAGGATATTTCTGATTAATCTCATCAACCTGAGGTTTTAAAACCCTCATCTTAGCTGAACTTAAATACGATTTATAGGTAAGTGGGAAAAGAATAATCTTGATAAGAATGGTTAAAAGTAAAATTATCAAACCATAACTTCCAATGTACTTGCTTAAAAAATCGAAAACGTTGATAACAAAATACTTATTAATCCAACGAATAATGTTCATTCCTAGCGGAATAACCTTTTCAAAATTCATCTCATATTTTTTGAGAGTTTTGTAGTGGTTAGGTCCAAAGTAGAAATTAAAACCTATTGTTTCGTTATCATCATTTTTAAATGGTATCGATATTCTTGAAGAAAAACTACGAATATGCTTACCATCCTTTAGTTCTGTCGATGTTAAATCGGCATTGGCAAAATGCTCCTTAGCAACAATAATTGATGAGAAAAACTGCTGCTTAAAGTCAATCCACTTTAGTTTTGTGGTAATTTCCTCCTTAGCCTCCTGTCCACGACCACTTATCTCCTCATAATCTTCATTCATGAAATGGTAAGCAATAGTGGTGTATGTTTTCTCATTATCGTATCCTTTTTCTAACTGAGGAACATTAACATTCCAGAGCAAATCAATTGAACCCATTGTACCACCAATGGTAT
This sequence comes from Bacteroidota bacterium, assembly GCA_029560875.1. Lineage (GTDB taxonomy): Bacteria > Bacteroidota > Bacteroidia > Bacteroidales > Tenuifilaceae > SB25. Next base: position 15,428 of record JAKQKB010000017.1, read on the forward strand.
TCTTCATACCGTTGAACTTGATGTCGAATCCTAATAGGTAGCTATCGTGCTTAATTGAGTAAACATAATCGATGTACGATGAATCGGCAGTCTGAAGTCTCATTATCAAGCTGGTTGAATCGGCATTGCCAGCAGTTAAAATTGAGTCCGATACAAGCGGAGAAAAGTACAGATTATTGGTTTGAATGTTGTTATTGTTGCCCCAGAACTGAAGACCAAATGAGTTCTCATCGCCCTCAAAAAGGATTAGAGGTTCACCATTGTATTTCTTGTAGTTTTTAAGTTCAACCGAGTAAATTCTACCACCAAGGGTTGAAACCTTAACCTTCATAAGGTTGTTCTCCAAGGTAACAAATCGTTTTTCGCCTTCAAGAGCACTTGCAAATGAACCCATTTGCGCAACAACCTGTTTTTTCTGAACAGAATCGGCCATAACAGCCTGTTGTTTTTGCTCTGCCTCGGCACGTTGACGTTGAGTTTCAGCCTGAACAGTTGCTAACGAATCAGCCTTACGCTGCATTGCTTCACGTTCTTCCTTTGATGGCTGAGTCATAATCCCAAAGCCAATCATAATAACGAAAATCAGAACTAAGCCTAAAATTGTATTCCTATCCATTGGTTAAAATATCAATTGTTTTCAAATTAAAAAAAGCCACCCAAAACTGAGTGGCGCAAAGGTAATAAAATATCGTTTTTTATTTGTTAAAATTTAGAGCCGCTTTCACAAAATCTACAAAAAGTGGATGTGGCTTAAGAACTGTGCTGCTATACTCTGGATGAAACTGCACACCAACAAACCAATTATGCGATGGAATTTCCATTATCTCAACCAGATTGGTATCAGGATTGAATCCTACCGGCGTCATGCCTGCCTTCTCGAACTGTTCCAAGAAAAGATTGTTGAACTCGTACCTATGACGGTGACGTTCCTGGATATCGGCCTTATGGTATGCCGCAAATGCTTTTGTGCTCTTTTTAACGTTGCAAGGATATGCTCCTAACCTCATAGTTCCGCCCATATCGGTGATACCTTTTTGAGCCTCCATAAGGTCGATAACTGGGTAAGGCGTATTGCGAACCATTTCGGTTGAGTTAGCCTCAGTCATACCAAGTACGTTGCGTGCAAATTCAATAACAGCACACTGCATTCCAAGGCAAATTCCAAAGAATGGTACGTTATTCTCACGCGCATACTTAACTGCAAGTATTTTCCCCTCAATTCCTCGGTGTCCAAATCCTGGGGCAACCAAAATTCCTTTCAAATCGCCCAATTTTTCAGCAACATTTGTGTTGGTCAAATCTTCCGATTGAATTAACGATAGTTCTACCTTGCACTCGTTGGCCGCACCAGCGTGTATAAACGATTCAACAATCGATTTATAAGCATCAGGAAGTTCAACATATTTTCCAACCAATCCAATTTTCACTCTCGATTTTGGATTTTTAAGGATATTTACAAACTTATTCCAATCCTCAAGTTTTGGTTCGCCCTTAGGCTCAAGGTTAAGTTTTCGGATAATGGTAGAATCCAAATTCTCCTTTTGCATCAACAGTGGAACTTCATAAATCGTTTTAACATCGATTGACTCAACCACAGCCTCGGCCTCAACGTTACAGAACAACGCAACCTTGCGACGTAAATCCTGACTCAATGTTTTTTCGGTACGAAGCACCAAAACATCGGGTTGAATACCGTTTTCCAAAAGTACCTTAACCGAATGTTGAGTTGGTTTGGTTTTTAACTCGCCCGATGCTGAAAGGAATGGCACTAACGTAAGGTGAATAAATGCGGAGTTACCAGCACCCAATTCCCAACGTAACTGACGTACAGCCTCAATGTACGGTAACGACTCAATATCACCCACAGTACCGCCAATCTCGGTGATTACCACATCGAGCTTATTCTTGGTTCCAAGCAGTTTAATTCTGCGCTTAATTTCATCGGTGATATGAGGGATAACCTGAACAGTTTTGCCCAAATAATCGCCGTGGCGCTCCTTGCTAATAACTGTTTGGTATATTTTACCAGTTGTTACGTTATTGAGCTGCGATGTTGGAACGTTCAGGAAACGCTCATAGTGTCCAAGGTCTAAGTCTGTTTCGGCTCCATCCTCGGTAACGTAGCACTCTCCATGCTCATAAGGATTTAACGTTCCGGGGTCGACATTGATGTAGGGGTCGAGTTTCTGGATGGTAACCGAGTAACCTCTGCTCTGTAAAAGCTTTGCAAGCGATGCAGAAATAATTCCTTTACCAAGCGATGAAGCAACTCCACCTGTTACAAAAACATACTTAGTACTCTGTGGCATGATTTCTAAAGTTTTTATTTTGATATTGTTAATACTAAAAAGTTAAAGGTTGAAGTGAAAAGTGGTGGTAAATGAATAAAAGCAAATACACACAAAGCACTAAACACAATCAACCAAAAACTTTGAATATTGTAAACTCTAATCGAGTTGGTCTATAAGTTTAATTTTTTCCTCTAAAAGAACAATTTCCTCTTTGGCCTTTTTAATCTTGCGCTCAACCTCCTGAATCATCGATTCTGCATTCTTAGTGCGAGCAAAGAACCCAATGTTATTCTCCCAAAGTGCAATGTCGTTCTCCAACTGGCGAAGACGGTTGAACAGTTTATCGCGTTCGTTGCGTAACTTATTCTCCTGACGAGCATTGCCGTGAGCACCATCAATTTTAGATTTGAAACGTAACAGGTTACGCTTACCTTCCTCAATATTTAACTGTTCAAAATGCTTATTGATTGCGGTTCTATAGCGCTTCTGAATATCTTCTTTATGCTTAATTGGGACAAAACCTATTTCCGCCCAACGACGCTGAAAATCTTTTAAAGCATTGAGGTTTGCCTCAACATCCTCCGAAACTACAAAGGCTTCAATATCTGCAATTAAGGCCTCTTTTGCTTTCAGGTTATTGTCGTAGCTATTGTCAACTTTCGAAAAATGCTGCGATTTTTGATTGAAGAAGTAGTCGCAAGCAGCGCGGAAGCGTTTCCAAAGTTCCTCGGAATGCTTACGTGGAACTGGACCAACCTCTTTCCAGCGTTTCTGTAGGTTAATTAAATCCTCTGTGGTTTTTTTCCACTCGTTACTATCTTTCAAAGCTTCAGCCTGAATGCAAAGTTCAGTCTTTAGCTGAAGGTTATTCTGCTGTACTTCGCGAGCATCAACGTAGAATTCGCGCTTATGACCAAAAAACGAATCACAAGCAGTACGGAAACGCTCGTAAATTTTGTTGTTATCCTTTTTAGGAGCAAAACCTATGGTTTTCCAAACCTTTTGCAACTCAATCATATCCTTGGAGCGCTGGTTCCACTCCTTGTTGCTCTTTATTACCATTGAGGCCAACTCCTCGGCTTTTTCGCAAAGCAAAGTTTTAGCATCAAGATTTTTCTTCTGCTCGTCGCGTAATCCCTCAAAATGCTCCTGATGTTTCTTGTTAATTTTACCAGTTGCCTCCTTGAAGCGTTCCCAAATTTCGTTCTGGTTTTCGCGAGGAACGGGACCAATCTCACGCCATTGCTCATGAAACTTTTGCAGTTTCTTAAAGGCACTTACTACAGATGGTTCAAGTAGTAATTCCTCTGTTTTTTCGCAAAGGCTAATCTTTTCCTCAAGGTTTTTCTTAAGGTCAAGGTCGCGTAGTTCTTTATTTATTTTGATGAAATCGTAGAAATTCTGAACATGGTGATGGTAGTTTTCCCACAAATCGTTTAGGTTTGCCTGTGGAATTGGGCCAATTTCCCTAAATTTTTGTTGAAGTTGGCGGAACTCTTGGAACGTACGGTTTACATCCTCCGAGTTGTTCACTAACTCTTTAATCTGCTCAATGATTTGAAGTTTTTGCTCCAAATTATGCTGTTTTTGCTGCTCAATATCGTGGTTGTATTTAGTGCGTTCGTCGCGGTAAATCTTAAGCAGTTCTTTGATTTGAATCTCTGCATTATCGTCGGCAGGAACAAACTGTGCAACATCGCCACCAGTTTCAACAAAAGCCTTACGCTGGCGCTCAACATCGGCCTTATGCTTGCGGTAGAAAATGCTCTTAATACTTTCTATCTCAGCCTTAATTTTATAGATAGGCTTTTCTTCAAAAAGTTGTTTAAGAGTTTGTACCAATTCATCCTTTGATAGGTTTGAGAAATCAATGTTTAGCTTATCACCCTCATCCTCGTCAATATTTGAATCTTCATCCTCCTCATCTTCGGATATTGATTCTTCTTCAAGGTCAATTGGTTGCAAAGTAACATCAATCTCTTCGTCGTCAACGTGCGCTGCTTTAGCTTGCTCTGCTATGCTCTCGCTTTCGGTGGAAGTAGCCCTCGTATCTTCAGCATTGCTGAAGCTCTGATCCATAGGATCATTCAGATCGTTAGTGTTCATAAACTTAAAATTATCAGTAACACAGTAAAATAGCCCAAAAAATTCAACTGAATTTTGCTCACGAAAATAAGCATAATAGAGTAATGCTCAAATTATTTAACGTAAAAGTATTCTGTTAATGTTGAAATTTATATTGATTAAAAGGAAGAAAAGTGAATGGGCACCGCTCATTTATGATATAACTTTTGTGGGAATATGAGGAAGTTAGAGGGAGATAGAAGAAGTTTGAGGGTGTTTGAGTAATGATTGCATAGAAAAAACGTGAGCCAAAAATCGACTCACGTTCAAACAAACCTAATCAAAAAACTACTGCAAAATTATTTCTAGCTGAATAAACTTGGGAAGTAGTCCTCCATTACTCCATTCATCCAACACTCCAATTGTGTTAACTAATGCTAATCGACCTTGGCTGTTGTGGTTTTGCCTCTTCCTTTTTGGATAGAGTAATGGTTAAAATTCCGTTTTCATAACGAGCATCAATCTTATTAATATCGATTGTTTTGCCAACTACAAAACTTCTTTCAAACGAACCGTTGTAAAACTCACAGCGGTTAAGGCTTTCGCCTTCTACTTTGTTTTGTTCTTTCTCAACTGAAATATTTAGAAGGTCGTTCTCGACTTTTACCTTGAAATCGTCCTTTGAGTAGCCTGGTGCAGCAACCTCGATGCGGTAGCGCTCTGCCTCTTCAACAATATTTACAGCGGGATAATTCCTACCAGCTTCGTTAAAACCATTAGCGGTTCTAAAAAAGTTATTCAAATCAAATCCATTGAACCTCCTTGAGGTTAACATTTCAGGATTATAGAAACTTACTAGTGTCATAGTTTTTTATTTTTATTGATTAATAATTTCGTTGTTTAAACCTTTGTAATCGAATTTTATACCAAAACTCAAAATCAGCCACTTTGGCATAATTCAAGTAAACGGCAAGCAATAATGACATGTATTGATTTGTTAATAAATGTTTAATTATCAATCAATCAAATATATAAGCATTTCGCTTTCAGTCAACCTCTCTCTTCTTTCTTCCCGCCTCCATCTTCCCACCTCCATCTTCTAACATCCCACTTTTTAAACTACCTTTGCACCAGAATAAATAACCAAGAATGAGAATTGATATTATCACCGTACTGCCAGAATTGCTTGAGAGTCCGCTAGGGCATTCCATTATAAAACGTGCACAGAAAAAAGAACTTGTGGAAATTAAACTCCACCATTTACGCGATTTTACGCACAACAAGCACCGCACAGTGGACGATTACGCCTTTGGCCCCGATGCTGGAATGGTTTTAAAGGTTGAGCCTATTTTTGAGGCCATCGAGAAGCTAAAATCGGAACGCGAGTACGATGAGGTTATATACACTTCGCCCGATGGCGAGCCTATGACACAAAAACTGGCTAATAATCTTAGCACTAAAAAGAATATTCTCATACTTTGTGGTCACTACAAAGGAGTGGACCATAGGGTGCGCGAACATCTCGTTACCCGTGAAATTTCAATAGGTGACTACGTCCTCTCTGGAGGAGAACTTGCTGCCGCAATTATTGTAGATAGCGTTGTACGTTTGGTTCCAGGAGTTCTCTCCGACGAAACCTCTGCCCTCACCGATTCATTCCAAGATGGGTTGCTAGCTCCTCCTGTATATACCCGCCCTGCAGAATTTAATGGATGGAAAGTTCCAGAAATACTCCTTTCGGGCAATTTCAAGGAAATTGAGAAATGGCAAATGGAACAAGCTATTGAGCGAACAAAAAAGCTTAGGCCGGGATTATTGGAAGAGTAAATTCTTCGATTCAACCAGACGGGTATAGTTTTCATCACAAATCATCAAACAACAAAATACCAACATTTAGGTATTTCGCACTCTTTTCACAGATAGTTTCTTTGCATCATCAAATTTAAATTAATTAAATCTAAATAAAGATGAAAAGACTATCGTTAATTGGGTTATTTGTGATGATTATGGGAGTTTCCTATGGGCAACAAATAGATTCAGTTGCAAACAACACAAATAAAGTGTTGATAAGGGGTTACGGTGAAGTGCATTACAACCTACCTTTTAGTAGCAATAAACGCTACAATGGGAGTTTAGATGTACATAGAATGGTTATGATGTTTGGCTATAGTTTTAGTAGAAGAACTAGTTTTATGACAGAGATTGAGTACGAGCACGTAAAGGAACTATTTGTTGAACAAGCTTACTTGCAGCACCGATTAAGTAGCAATTTCAGTTTGATAGGCGGTTTAATACTTGTCCCAATGGGATTCATTAACGAATATCATGAGCCTACAGTGTTTAATGGCGTTGAACGCCCTTTAATCGACAACAATATATCACCATCAACCTGGCGTGAAATTGCATTTGGATTCAAGGGGAACTCAATTCCATTATCGCTCAATTACCAACTTTATATTGTAAATGGGTTTAGAAGTTACTCAACTGAAGGCTTGCTTAACGGAAAGAGCGGTTTCAGATCGGGTCGTCAACGTGGTGCCGAGGCCATTGCAAGCTCTCCAAACTTTGCAGGTAGAGTTCACTACTACGGAATAAATGGCTTGCAGTTAGGAGTATCGGGCTACTATGGAAAAACACAAAGCCCACTATACAATGGAATTGACAAAAATGATGATGCGGCATTAGCCAAGGCCGATTCGTCTGTTGTTGGACTTGCGATGGTTGGATTCGATGCTCAGTACGATTACGCAGGATTAGAACTTCGCTCTCAGCTATATTTATCCTCTATTTCAAATAGCAATGAATACAACCTATTTACAGCAAAATCTAGAGTTCCAAACGATTTAGGTGCATCAATGTATGGCTACTATGTTGAAGCGGCTTACAACATACTTAGACCTTTTAGTGGAACAAAATACCAACTCCTTCCTTTTGCTCGTTTCGAGAAATATGATACCCATTGGAGTGTTGGCAATGTTACAGCAAAAAACGATGTCTACAATGTAACAGCCATCACAGCCGGATTAACACTCAGGTTGGCAAAAGGTGCAGTTGTAAAAACCGACATACAACTTACAAAGCCTAAAAGTGCCGATGAATTTAGTAAAGTGTTAAATTTCGGAATAGGAGTCTCTTTCTAAGGCAGTCATAACTTGGAACAAGGTGAGAGCAATGCAAACACCCTCACCTTGTTCCCATAATTTAATATAATCATTATGCGAAGCTTCTTAATAGCAATAGGATTAGTTTTACTTTTCAGCGGTTTTAAGAACCCTGTTGACTCAAAGTTGAGCAAAGATATTAAGCGAGTACTTAATATTGATGATCCAAAATTCCGAAGGATTGATGCTCTGAATGAAAGCAAGAATGGTTTCTTTACGGGAATAGAGTCCTCTTCTAAATCCGAAATTGTTGGCTACTATTACTCAGGCAGAGTTTTCACCTGCAACAATACTCACTGCTCTACAGACATCACAGAATCCGAGTACCTCGATTATGTAATTATCTTTAATAAACAAGCTTCGATATTAATGGTAAAGGTAGTAGATTATAATGCCACACATGGACATGCTGTTACAGCAAAAGGGTGGTTAAGCCAATTTATAGGGTACGTTGGCAGTAAATCACTAAATGTAGGAACAAATATAGACGCTATTTCGGGTGCAACAATCTCTGCTGAAGCAATAACCTATGACATTGAGCGTGTGACAAGTGTTTTGGCAAATTTTTGCAAGAAATAGTTTAGTTCTTACAATACTTAAACATCCACTCTTGCGCCTCAAACTTTCCATACTGATGCGATATTGAGTAGCACCTGCAGGCTTCCTTCATCTCCCCAAGGTTATGGAGGGCTATTCCCTTGTAAAAATATGCCTCGGCAATATTGTACTCATTGGCAATAGCAAAATCCAGTTCAACTATAGCCAAACGGGCTTGTTCCGTTTTTATGTAAGTTAAACCTCGCAAGTATCTGTACTTTGGATTATTTGGGTTGGTTTTTGAGAGTTTTGCCAATGCAAAAAGTGCATCAACATATTGCCCTGCATCGTAGGCGCTTTGCGACAGGAATTCAATTGCCTTGGTATCATTTGGGTAGAATTCCAGGTAATACTTTATGTCCTGCAATCCGTTTGCTTGTTGATTCATCTCATTGTAGGCCTTTGCTCTAGCAAAATGATACTTTGGATTTCCGCCCGATTTCTCAATTGCCTCATCTAATTTCTTGATTGCCTGCGGAAATTGCTTTTTGACAATCATTGCTTCGGCGGTTTTTACAAGGTACAATGGATTTTTACGGCTCTTCTTGTATGCAATTGAGTAATCATCGGCAGCAGCAGAGGGATTGTTCATATTTAAGTATGCATCGCCACGCAATTCATAAAGTGTGTATCTGCTTTTTGTGCCTTTAATTCTTGTATTTAGCAACTCCAAACTCTCTTCGTAGTTTTGGTTAGCATTCAAGTATTCGGCCTCTGCAATAGCCTTATCGAGTGAGGTGTACCAATCTTTACTCCAGAGATTTTTCCAACTTATAGAACTGTGGTATTTTTCAAAAGCACCTTCAAGCAAAATAATACTTTCTTTCTCCCTTTGAGCCGATTCTAGGTTTTTCCTCAGCCAATCGAAACATTTTGCAGTATCGCCAATTGTGCAGTGGGTCTTAGCCAACCGATAACTTGCAGAACCAGTCCTTGTTGATTCTGCTTTTTGGAAAAATTCTATAGCATCAAAGTAATTCTCGTTTAGTAAATATGCATCTCCAATTCCTATCAAATACTGAAACCGCATTGGCTTTAACGCTTTGCAGGAATCTGCCCACTGTAATGCTTTTGCTCTATCCTGCATATCAATGGCTGCCTGAAGACGATAGAAGGCCTCAGGCATTTGCTGAGCGTTAACGCGAGTCGAATTTATTCCAAAAGCAAAAAGAAGTACTAAAAAAGTATGTATCTTGAATTGACGGCAGAGATGCTTCGCCAAGCTCAGCATGACAAGTAACATTGTGTCTTTGTCATCCCGAGCATAGCCGAGGGATCTATTCTTTAAAATATATGAGAAGATTGATTTTGAATCCACTAACTGATTGATTATTCAGTTTACTTTCGAAGAAGGTTTTTAACCTTACTAATCTCCATAAAGGTTGCACCATTGCTTGGTCCAAAGCTACCACCAATAATTAGAACCATATCCTCGGAGGCTATCTTTCTACGTTCAAGCATCAAACTAATTGCATCGGTTAGGAAATGGTCGCGCGATTGACGTGGCTCCATGTAAACAGCCTCTACTCCGTACGATAAAGCCAATTGACGCATTACATTTGGTTTATAGCAAATTGAGTACACCGGAACTCTCCCTCTATAAGCCGCCAAGTATCGTCCTGTACGTCCTGTAAGTGTATCAACAATAATCGCTTTTATGGGTAACGAACAGCAAGCCCGAACTGCAGAACGTGAAAGGGTTGCTGTAATTTCGTTATTAACTCTAACCAAATTCAGCGTATGGTCAGGCTCTAAAACCTCTTCCACTTCGCGAGCAACGCTAGTCATTGCCTGAACCGATTCTAAAGGATATGCCCCGTAGGCAGTTTCGCCACTAAGCATAATGGCATCGGCACGTTGGTAAATTGCATTGGCAATATCGCTTATCTCGGCACGGGTTGGACGTGGATGCTCAATCATGGTATGGAGCATTTGCGTAGCAATAATTACTGGCTTTTTGCTCTCAATACATTTTTTCACCAACCTACGCTGAACAATGGGTATTTTTTGAGCAGGAATCTCGATACCCAAATCGCCACGGGCAACCATAATTCCATATGCGTGGTCGAGAATTTCATCAATATTATCAACTCCTTGCTGATTCTCAATTTTGGCGATAATTTTGATTTGACTATTATGCTGATGAAGAATCTCCTTTATCTCCAAAACATCGTGCTTGCTACGAACAAAGCTGTGTGCAATAAAGTCTAAATCGTTATCAATGGCGAATTTTACAAAGTCTTTGTCCTTTTGAGTTAGTGACGGAAGGTTAATGTGGACATTGGGCAGATTAACGCTTTTACGCAGTTTAATCATTCCACAGTTCATCACTTCACAGAAGAGAGTGGTTTCGTTTTTCTCAAGAACCTTTAGTTCTAGTTCACCATCATCAATAAGAAGGGAATTCCCAACAGGAACCTCCTTTGAAATGTTGGCGTAACTAACGTAAACAGTATCGCCACCCGATGTGCCTTCAGAATTTCCTACAATCTTTATTTTATCGCCTGTTTTAACATTAATCTCAACACCCATAGACGATGTACGAATTTCAGGCCCTTTGGTATCAACTAAAATTGCTATACTCTCTGAAACCTCACGAATCTTCGCAATTACCGATTTTGCAGTTTCAGGATTCATATGTGCGGTATTTAAACGGGCAACGTTCATCCCTGCATTATAAAGGCCTCTAATAAAATCAACATCGCAACGCTTGTCCGATATGGTGGCAACAATCTTAGTTCGCTTTAGCATATAGTATGGTTTTATAGTGCAAAATTACTTAAGTTATGGAATAATTCATAGGGTGGGTGTGTTTTAGTATGAATAAGGTACGCAAACGTTAACTTTCATATTAATTTTACAATTTGGTGTTTGTTTTTTCTACATTCTTGTAAATACTACGATTTTGTTCATTCACTAAATTTCAAGTAATCATTAAAACTTTATTTTTACTTTCTTTGTAATGCTTTTGCTGCTATATAAAATATAAATCTAGAATTTACATTATGGGTTGGAGTGCCGCTATTGACGATTATATTAGTTTTTTGAGGGCAGAGAAATCGCTTTCGGAGAATTCCGTTTCGGCCTACCGAACCGATATGGAAAAACTGCGCGTATATGCCGATAGCATTGGTATTGAACCCGAGTCAATTACTCACGACCACTTACAAAATTTTCTTGCCTACCTGCACGACTTAGGACTGAACAAGCGTTCCCAATCACGCATATTATCAGGAGTTCGCGGATTCTACAAGTATCTACTCATTGAGGAGGTGATAGATAGCGACCCCACAGAACTTATAGAATCGCCCAAAATTGGTAGGAAGTTACCCGAATTTCTAACAATTGCTGAGATTGATGCAATGCAAACAGCCATTGACCTTAGCAAATCCGATGGCCATAGAAATAAGGCTATTATTGAAACGCTTTACAGTTGCGGGTTGCGTGTTTCGGAGTTGGTAAACCTAAAACTAACCGAACTTTTCTTTGATGATGGTTATATCCGTGTTATTGGTAAAGGGAACAAGGAGCGCCTTGTTCCAATTGGCCATAAGGCCATAAGGGATATCAACCAGTACCTACAACAACGCAACGATGTAAACTCCAGAATTGACCAGGAGTATAAGAACATTGTTTTCCTTAATCGTTGGGGACGGCAGTTAACCCGCGAGATGGTCTTTACAATCATCAAGAAATACGCTAAACTTGCTGGTATCACCAAAAATATTAGCCCGCACACGCTTCGCCATTCGTTTGCTACACACTTGGTTGAGGGCGGTGCCGATTTAAGGGCTGTTCAGGAGATGTTGGGGCACGAATCAATTCAAACTACCGAAATTTACACTCATTTGGATAGGGAATACCTTCGCGAGACAATTCTAAAATTCCATCCAAGAAAATAGTTTAATGACTTAGTTCCTTTGTAATCAATTTAAATGAAATTTTTATGCGTTTTACCTTTCTCGCACTTACAATCGCAGAATTATTTAGTTTTACTTTGAAAGCTCAATACTCTTGCAAAACTAGTCATGTTAATCCTACATTTTTTCTTCGAGAAGTAGATAGTCTTAGGAAAAAAATGCAGTATAACGATATTGAGACATTGTTAAAAAATCGAATAGAGTCTGACAGTGTTAAATTCTGGCATTATTACCAGTTAGCATGTGTTCGCTCTCAACAGGGCGATACAGCAGAGCCATTTCGATTATTATATAAACATATTGATTTAAAAGTATACGCTGATGATATACTAACTGATACTGACTTTGAACCGCTGCAAAACACTCAACAATGGCAAAAGTTACGAGATACTCTTTACGTCTGCTACTTATCCAAATATCCAGATATTGAAAATAAACAGTTGAGTTTAAAATTGTGGCTACTAGGAATAGACGATCAACGTACAAGAACGCTAAAACGTAACTGGAAAAAGCCGTTTCCAACAATCGGGTCAAAAGAGTGGAGCTTATTAAATAAGGTTTTCTTAAAAGAAACAAAAGAGCGGGCTAATTTTATAATGGAGTTTGTTCGTGATGACCAATGGCCGACATATAGTATGGTTGGCGCTGAAGCAAGTGAAGCAGCCATGCTAATTATCCAACACTGTGGAAATAATCGATATTTGAAAAAATCGCTTCCTTTATTAAAGGTTGCAGCCGAAAAGGGAGAGGTTAGTAAAATTATGTATGCCAATATGCTCGATAGGTATTTGATTCAGAGCAATAAAAGGCAGATTTACGGAACACAGATTATTGGTGAAGGAAGTTATAGTACAGGTAGTATGATAATGTTTTTTCCTCCAATAGAGGATGAGGCAAATGTAAACATTAGACGAGTTGCAATGGGAATGGAATCTATTGAGGAATGGGCTCAAAGTATGGGATTTACTTACCAGTATAAATCAGACAATGAGAATAAAAGGTACTTTAAGGCCTATAGAGAAGCCCGCAGAAATGGTCATTTAATAAAGTCTATCGGAGTATCACAGAAGTAGGATGCACATTCATCTATGCAATCAATCATTCCTCAAAAATAGTTTAAAACCAATTCTGAAGTGATATCACAATATATAGAATCTTTATTCTGAGTTGTTTTTCGGGAACTAGTTTGAATGATTAATATCAATTCCAATTATTTAAATTGATTTCATGTGTTTAAATAGTTGTTAAGGTTTCAGAATGTAAGTGGTGTCTATTTCTGAATTTATGTTTGATAACGACTGTGCACACATGGAATATCCATATTTTTTTAATTGCGTTTGGTGTAAATTATTACATGGATATTTTATACATTAGCAAGTGTAATTATTTTGGTTAACACTTCTAATTCTTATAGCTATGGATTCATCAGAAAAAATCATTAAAACTTTATCATCGGCTGGTAAGCCAATGAAAGCAGCCGAAATTTCAGAAGCATCTGGAATAGATAAAAAGGAGGTTGATAAGGTTATCAAGAAACTTGTAACCGATGGCAAACTTCACTCACCAATGCGTTGCTTCTACGATATCAAAAAGTAACTGTTTACTTAGTTTTATGTAAGGTGATTGATATCTCAATCACCTTTTTTATTTCAGTATAAAAAATATTCTACTGACTATCAGGCACATAGTATTTTTTAATAATATATGTTACAACAAATAATGTTATAACTTGTTACTAGTGTAAATTAACCAAAAACAATTTATAATATGGACTCAAGAAAACTATTTACCGAGCGTCGCTCAGTTAACTTTTTCGACACTAGTAAGGATTTAGACCTTCAAACCGTGAAGGATATTTTGAATTTGGCCGTTTACGCGCCATCGGCATTTAACCTACAACCCTGGAGGGTAATTGTGGTAAAAAGCGAAGCCAATAAAGAAAAACTTTTTGGACTAGCACACAATCAGCCTAAAGTTAAGGAAGCTCCAGTAACGCTTATTTTAGTTGGAAACAAGAATGGTTGGGACAACAATAATCCTGTATGGGACGAGATGCTCAAAAGCGTTGGAGGCAACCAGCAAATGGTTGATGGAGCAAAGCAGGCTGCTGCATTTCTTTACGGTTCATCGGACGAACGCAAGCTGAAATTTGCTGAAAGTAACACAGGATTGCTTGCAATGAGTATAATGATGGCTGCAATGGAGTACGGCGTTGACTCGCATCCAATGAGCGGACTAGATTTTGAGGGAATTCACAAGGCTTTTGAACTATCGGAGAACGAAACTGTTGTAATGGCTATAGCGTTAGGATATTACGATAAAAATCAGAATCTTTATCCTCGTCGTCCACGCAGGCAGTTCGACGATATTGCATCAATAATTTAATTATGACACAGAGTTCGAAAGTTACTAATACTTGGGATGAGCGCTATGCGCAGGATGAATATGTGTATGGGAAGCAACCCAACGAGTTTTTTAGGCAACAACTTCAACCCCTTCGGCCAGGTAAAATTCTACTACCTGCCGAGGGCGAAGGCCGAAATGCTGTTTTTGCAGCATTGCAGGGCTGGGATGTAGTTGCATTCGATAGTAGCGTTGAAGCAAAAAGGAAAGCCAATGTATTAGCCCAAGAAGTGGGCAAAATAATTGAATATCAAATTAACTCATTTGAAAATTTTAATACCGAGGAGCAATTCGATGCCATTGGTTTAGTTTACGCACACAACCTCAATAGGCAGGAAAACCATAGGAAACTATCGGGCTTTCTCAAAAAAGGCGGGATAATTATTCTTGAGGGATTTAGCAAGGAGCAATTAAATTATAATTCGGGCGGACCAAAGAGCACAGAGATGCTTTTTTCGGTAGATGAACTAAAGTCAGATTTTGAAAGTTTTTCGAGTTTGAATATTTGGACAGAAGAGGTAGAACTATCCGAAGGTAATTACCATTTAGGCAAGGCATCGGTGGTTAGAATGGTAGGTGTGAAATAATGAATAATTTAGAATGTAGAATTTAAAATTTTTCTCAATGAAAATAGATGATGAAATAAAAGGCAGATTCCGCAACGAGTACCACAGAGGTATTATAAATCTCACCTACACCTTAAGCCAACTAAACTATCAGTTTTTACAACTTTTAAAGAAACATAATGTAACGCAACAGCAGTACAATGTCCTTAAAGTGCTCAGAGGGTTTAGGAGCGAGGCTCCGGTTTCCATTGGATTTATTAAGGATAGAATGCTCGATAAGAACTCTGATGTAAGCAGAATTGTTGATAAACTCTATGAACGAGGTCTCGTAACCCGATGCGAAAAATCAACCGACCGTAGGCAAAAGGACGTGGATATTTCCGATAAAGGTTTAGAACTCTTAGCGGCAATGGACGAATGCGAAAAGAAGGTCGACACATTGCTTTCTAACTTGACCGAAGATGAGGTCAAACAACTTAATAACCTGCTCGATAAAATTAGGGGATAATAAAGTACATTTTTAGAATACTGATAAGATAGCATTACAATGGGAGCATCAATTACATCGTGGGCTGATGAGATGAGACGTAATGGCTACTCGGAGCAGGTTATGCCAGCAATTTTTGTTGGACACGGCTCGCCTATGAATGCCATTGAGGAGAATGATTTTACAAGAAGTTTACAGGCAACAGGCAAAACGCTTCCTAAACCAAAAGCCATTCTTTGTATATCGGCTCATTGGTTAACAAATGGAACATTTGTAAATGCATCGCCAAAGCCCAAAATGATTTACGATATGTACGGTTTCCCCGAGGAACTTTACCAAGTAAGCTATCCAGCCAACGGTGCACCCGAATTAGCAAAGCAAACAAAAGATATTGTTGAGACCGTTGATGTGAAGTTAGATTACGATTGGGGTTTCGACCACGGCTGTTGGTCGGTTTTACGCCACTTGTTTCCCAATGCCGATATTCCAGTTTACGAAATGAGTATCGATTACAACCAGCCAATGCAGTACCATTACGATTTAGCAAGATATTTGAAAAAACTAAGAAAAAACGGGGTGCTTATTGTTGGTAGTGGCAATATTACTCATAATCTCCGGCTCGTAAATATGGCCGATATAAACGCTAAACCTGTTGATTGGGCATTAGAGTTTGATTCTAACATTAAGATACTTCTCAATGAGTCTAATCATCAGGGATTAATTGATTTCCATAAGATTGGAAGTTCTGCTCGGTATGCAGTTCCAGAGCCAAGTCACTATATTCCATTAATATACATCGCTGCGCTCCAATCCAGACAAGATAACCTATCATACTTCTACGAGGATTTCCACTACGGAAGCCTTTCAATGCGATGCGTAAAGATTGGTTAAAAGCGAGTTCTTGCAACGTAAAAATCCATCATGATGTCAAAATGACAACAGTCACGCTTATTCTAGGTCATTTTGTCTGTAATTTTTGATTGGCAACCATTTTGATAGCTAGATAATAGACAATTAGTGTGATGTCAAATATTTAGTATCAAAATATATGAACCTGAATAATTTTACAATCAAATCGCAGGAGGCAATTCAAAAAGCCTTTGAGATTGCCCAAGGATTCAACCATCAAGCAATTGAACCAACTCATATCCTTAAAGGTGTGCTGGAGCAAACCGAGAATATTACTGGTTATTTACTCCGTAAGTTGGGTGTAAACCCATCAACCTTCGATGCTGTCTTGGACAGAATGCTCGAATCGTACCCTAAGGTTTCGGGTGGAGAGCCCTATCTAAGTTCAACATCTAGCAAGGTGTTACAGAAGGCAATGGAATTCAGCAAGGGAATGGGCGACCAGTTTGTGTCCATTGAGCATATTCTTTTGGGATTGATTACCGCTGGCGAGCAAGTTGGACAGATGATGAAAGATTCGGGAATGACTGAGAAGGAGATGAAGTTAGCCATTGCCGAATTGCGTAAAGGGGCAAAAGTTGATTCACAAACCGCAGAGGATACCTACAATGCGCTAAACCGCTTTGCAATCAATCTTAATGAGATGGCCCGTAGCGGTAAACTCGACCCTGTTATTGGCCGCGACGATGAAATTCGCCGTGTTTTACAAATTCTATCGCGTAGAACCAAGAACAATCCTATTCTAATTGGCGAGCCGGGTGTTGGTAAAACAGCCATTGCCGAAGGCATTGCTCACAGAATTGTGAATGGCGATGTCCCCGAAAACCTTAAAACAAAGCAACTATTTTCGCTCGATATGGGCGCGCTGGTTGCAGGGGCCAAGTATAAGGGCGAATTTGAGGAACGTTTGAAATCCGTTGTAAAGGAAGTTATAGCCGCAGAAGGTGAAATAATCCTTTTTATTGATGAAATACATACTCTTGTTGGTGCAGGAAAGAGCGAGGGTGCTATGGATGCCGCAAATATTCTAAAACCAGCCCTAGCCCGTGGCGAGTTGCGTGCAATTGGCGCAACCACATTCAACGAGTATCAGAAATACTTTGAAAAGGATAAAGCGCTGGAGCGCCGTTTCCAGAGCGTTGTTGTGGACGAGCCTCTTCCAATGGATGCAATCTCTATACTCCGCGGATTAAAGGAAAGGTACGAGAATCACCATAAAGTGCGAATCAAGGACGAGGCCATTATTGCTGCGGTTGAACTATCGAACCGATATATCACCAACAGATTTTTACCCGACAAGGCCATTGACCTTATTGATGAGGCTGCAGCAAAGTTACGATTGGAGATGAACTCTGTTCCTGAGGATATTGATGAGATTGAACGTAGAATAAAGCAGTTGGAGATTGAACGTGAGGCAATTAAACGCGAGGGTGACAAGCAAAAACTCGATGAACTCTCACGAGAGATTGCTGAGTTGAACGAGGAACGAGTAAAGCTTCGTGCTAAGTGGCAAAACGAAAAGAATATCATTGATAAAATTCAGCATAATAAACAGGAGATTGAAAACCTCCGCTTTGAGGCTGAGGATGCTGAACGTCGAGGCGATTACGGCAAAGTTGCCGAAATTCGTTATGGCCGAATTAAGGAAGCCGAGAACGAAATAGAACGATTTAAAAAGGAGTTAATGTCAGTTCAATCGGATTACGCCTTGATTAAGGAGGAGGTTGATGCCGAAGATATAGCCGAGGTTGTATCGCGATGGACTGGCGTTCCTGTTAGCCGAATGCTACAGAGTGAAAGGGAGAAACTACTTCACCTTGAGGATGAGCTACACAAGCGTGTGGTTGGACAAAACGAAGCAATAGCAGCAGTTTCCGATGCTGTTCGTCGAAGCCGTGCTGGATTGCAGGATGCAAAACGCCCAATAGGGTCCTTTATTTTCCTTGGAACCACAGGTGTTGGTAAAACTGAACTAGCAAAGGCGTTGGCCGAGTTCCTGTTCAACGATGAGAACCTTATGACTCGAATTGATATGAGCGAGTATCAGGAACGTCATTCGGTATCGCGATTGGTTGGAGCGCCTCCAGGATATGTTGGCTACGATGAGGGCGGACAGCTCACCGAGTCGGTTCGTCATAAACCCTACTCCGTTGTGCTGCTCGATGAGATTGAAAAAGCGCATCCTGATGTTTTCAACATCCTTTTGCAGGTGCTCGACGATGGTAGGCTAACCGATAACAAGGGTCGCACGGTCGACTTCAGGAACACAATCATCATAATGACCTCTAATATTGGTTCGCATATCATTCAGGAAAGTTTCTCCGAAATTGGGAAGAACAACTCCGATGAAGTTTTCGAGAGAACTAAACAACAGGTATTTGAATTGTTGAAACAATCGATTCGACCCGAGTTTATAAACCGAGTGGATGAGATTATAATGTTTACTCCACTAAATAAGCAGGAGATTAGTGATATTGTTAATATTCAGTTCAACCGAATCAAGGAGATGTTGCAGCAGAACGATATCAATATCGAAATCACTGAAAGTGCCATTGAGTGGATATCAAGTGCTGGTTTCGACCCTGTTTACGGTGCACGTCCTATTAAGCGATTAATGCAGAAATTCATCCTAAATGAACTCTCAAAGCAAATTCTTGCTGGAAAGGTTGATAAGGAAAAGACAATTACTGTGGATTATGTGGGTGGAGATGTGTTAGTGTTTAGTTGATAGTTGGACGTTGATGGTTGTTCGTAAAGATTAATGGATGATTGTTTCTTGTCATCTCAAATAACAATGGGTAATCTTAAAAAAATACCTTAATTTGGATTTTTCTTAAATTTGTTACTTGAGTTGTGCACAAAACCACAACTCAAGTAATTTTTATAAACCTAGACGTTATCAACCATGAAAATAATTACACCCGAAACAGCCGAAAAAGTACCTTTCAACCTTGATGGCCGAAAAATGTTTACCAGCGAAAAGGTGGAACTCATCCATCTAAACCTTAATCCTAACGAGGAGGTTGCACTGCACACAAATCCTTTCGATGTAATCTTTTACATCCTCGAAGGAAAAGGAATTATCAATGTTGATGGAGAATCCATTCCTGCTAGAGCAGACTACACCCTATTCGTTGAGAAAGACAAACAACGTGGTATGACCAATACAGGAAGGACAAACCTTCGGGTATTGGTATTTAAAGTTTTTTGATTCCATTTAAAAGGCTAGAATAATTTCAAAAAAGCCTTTGGAATCTGGGTTTCAAACCGCATTGGTTTACCATTTACCGGATGTGTAAACGCAAGTACCTGAGCATGTAGGCCTAATCGGCCGATAGGGCTTTCCTCCGATCCATACTTTTTATCGCCAATCACACTATGGCCAATATCCTGCATGTGAACTCTTATCTGATTCTTTCGGCCTGTTTCGAGATTTACCTTTAGCAGAGTATACTTCGCATTCTGCTTCAAGACCTTGTAATGGGTAATGGCTTTTTGCCCTTCGGCACGATCATCGCACGAATACATCACAAAAGCAGCGCTCTCCTTAAGATACGAAACAATTGTTCCTGTGGGCTGCTCCACGGCTCCCTCAACCACGGCTATATAGGTTCGTTCAAGAACAGAGTCATTCCAGTTCTTCTGTAGGGTTGTTTTAACCGCCTCGTTCTTGGCAAATATCATAACACCCGACGTTTCCTTATCGATGCGGTGAACAATAAAAATCTTATTCGATGCACCTTGCTCCTTAACATGGCTACGAAGCATACTATAGGCAGTAATATCCTTCTCCTTATCGGTTGCGATGGACAGCACACCAGAATCCTTTTCTATTACAATAATGTGTTGATCCTCGAAAAGCACCTTAATACCAGGATACTGCTTGGCCGATGGCATCTTAAACCAACCAATAGTAACCTCCTGCCCCGGTTTTAGCGGATGATTATACCATGTAACTACGGAACCATTAACCCTTATTTGCCTATCGTTAAGCAAAGTTTTAAAGTTATCACGATTCTTGTAGGGAATCTGTGTAAGCAGGAACTTCATAAGTACAATTTCTTCGGTCACAGTTAAGCGAATCTCCCGCCTTTTCGCATCTTCGGGTTTGTGCAGATACTCTTTCTTTGCCATAGGTTTTAGTCTAATATTTCCTTTACACGACCAATTTGCCCATCTTCCAACCGCACCTTGATTCCTCTATGGTGAACCGGAGCACTCGTTAAAATATCCTTAACAAATCCTTCGGTTAGTGCTCCTGTTCGTTGATCCTTCTTCAGCACAATGTTAACATGTAGCCCTGGCTTAATGTCAACCCGTTTAGTTCCATCCATCATTATATGATTTCTACACGGATACAAAGGTACTAAACGATTGCGCATTACCTAATAAAAAAGCGTTGGCGGAATTATTAGGCCCACCAACGCTTTACAGCATGTTATAGTTAACTAGATTTCCAATTGGTTCATAATAAACACAAACATCCAGTTATCAATTATTTGAGCAGTACTTTGTCCAGAACCTTGTCCACCATTAAAATCCATATAGAATATAATTATTTAATTGACCTAGTACTGTAAACTTGCAAAACCTAATAATAGTATTCAATTTCTGTATTCTAAAAAAATATGTAGCTTTGCTGTTCGAAAACAATTTAATATCCGAATATTATGAAGTTCTTTATCGACACAGCAAACTTAAACCAAATCCGCGAAGCAAACGATTTGGGAGTATTAGATGGCGTAACCACAAACCCATCGCTAATGGCCAAGGAAAACATCAAGGGTGAGGCCAATATCAAACAGCACTACGTTGATATCTGCAATATTGTTAAGGGCGATGTTAGCGCCGAGGTTATTTCAACCGACTACGAAGGGATGATTCGCGAAGGTAAAGAGTTGGCTGCCTTGCATCCACAAATTGTTGTAAAAGTTCCTGCAACAAAGGATGGTATTAAAGCCATTAAATACTTCTCGGACAATAAAATCCGCACAAACTGTACTTTGGTTTTCTCTGTTGGTCAAGCATTACTTGCAGCAAAAGCAGGGGCAACCTACGTTTCTCCATTCATTGGCCGTTTGGACGATGTTTCAACCGATGGTGTTGAACTAATCCGCCAAATTGTCGATGTTTACAACTACTACGAGTACGAAACAAAGGTGCTTGCGGCATCTATCCGCCACACAATGCACATTGTACAGTGTTTAGAGGCAGGTGCCGATGTGGCAACTTGCCCATTAAGCGCAATTCTTGGCTTATTGAACCATCCTCTAACCGATATCGGTTTGCAGAAATTCCTAGAGGATTACAAGAAAGTTAATGGATAATACTCTAAATGCCTGAGTGCATTTACATACGAATTAACGAAAAGAACCCCAACCCGCACGACATTGAGCGTGCGGTTGAGGTTTTAAAACATGGCGGAATAATAATCTACCCAACCGACACTGTTTACGGAATTGGTTGCAATATTTCGAATTCAAAAGCAGTGGAACGGATTATCAAAATCAAAGGGCAAAAACCTAAGGATGCCCACTTTTCCTTCATCTGCCACGATTTAAGCCACATTTCAGATTTTGCCAAGGTTGATAATCCAACCTTTAAGTTGATGAAGAGAAACCTTCCGGGGCCATTCACATTCATCCTTCCAGGTCTAAACCGAGTTCCCGACTACTTTATTAGCCGACAAAAAACTGTGGGAATTCGCATTCCCAACAACTCTATTCCTCTAGAAATTGTAAACTTACTTGGGAAACCAATATTAACCACATCGCTTAAAGATGACGATGAACTAATTGAATACACCACCGACCCCGAACAGATATTCGAAAACTACAAGGAACTAGTTGATATGGTTATTGACGGCGGTTATGGCAACAATATTCCATCAACTATTGTGGATTGCACTAGTGGAGAAGCGATAGTTATCCGAAAGGGATTAGGTGAATTAGTTTGACAATTTGCCAATGTAGCAATGAGTAAATGAGATACTCATATGGAGTAATGGAGTGTTGGATTAATGGGGTATTTTCATCCATATCAATACGAAAGATATCAAAAATCTGATTAACATTTGGTTGAAAAAGATTTCTCACTTCGTTCGAAATGACAAAAGACATTAAATCTTAACATTAAAAAGTTTGGCTCATCAACAATCAACGAACAACGAGCAACTAAAAACCACTCTAGCCATTCTTGCCGGAGGCAAGGCAACTAGGCTTGGTGGTATTAACAAGGCGTTGATTGAAATTGAGGGCGATACCATAATCTCCAAAATCCATAGGGCATTAGGTACAATTTCTAATGAGGTAATAATCATATCAAACCAAGCGCAAACCGATTATAGAATTCCAGCAAAAATTCACCCCGATATAATCGAAAACTGTGGCCCGCTTGGAGGAATCCACTCTGCATTGCTTCATTCATCCAACGAAATTGTTCTTGTTGTATCGTGCGATATGCCTTTTATAAGCACCAACATTGCAAACCTACTTCTTGATGCCTACATCAAAAATCAACCTAATGTTGATGCTGTAATTCCAACACTCAATGGGTTCAACGAGCCATTACTGGCTATTTACAGCAAGCGATTATCTTCAAAAATATCAGAAATACTCTCCGACCGAAAAGGTCATAGCATAACTGATTTGCTCGATAACTGCAACACCGTTAGGGTTGAAATAGAAGCAAGCCCCGGAAATATTAGGTCGTTTACGAATATCAACACTTTTGACGACTACAATGCATTCAAGAATATCATTTGATTAAGACAGATAAATTATTTCCCAAAATTCAACCCTAAACCTCATCTTAAAAGAATTTTATTCAGGTTTTTCGGGCAAAACCAGAAAACTTAAAAACAGTTGTGATTGATTATTTAAAATCGCACAACCAATCCACACTTACAATCTATTACCGTTTAGGCTATTACGCCAACAGTCTATAACCCATAAATCCGAATTAGGCACTTATTATTCAGATTCAACCGTTTGCGTTAAAATATGTTGAATGACATTGGCTAAATTTTAATCTGATTTTAAATTTCCATACCTTTGTTACATAATTTAGTTATCCATAATATTCATCAATAATAATCCTTAAAAGCTATGACAAAAATTAAAGTTGCAATCAATGGCTTTGGACGTATTGGCCGCAATGTTTTCAAAATTGCGTTAGAACGTCCCGAATTAGAAGTTGTTGGTATCAATGACCTTACCGACACAAAAACTTTGGCTCACCTACTTAAGTACGATTCTACTCAAGGTCGTTACGAGGGTAAAGTTGAGTTTGATGCTGAAAACCTAATTGTTAACGGCAAAAAATATAGAGTATACGCTGAGAAGGCTCCAATCAATATTAAGTGGAGCGTTACTCCTGATGTAGTTATCGAATCTACTGGTATTTTCACAAAGCGTGAAAGTGAAAAGGGTGGTTACGGCGACCATATTAAGAACGGTGCTAAAAAGGTTATCCTTACTGTTCCTGCAAAGGATGAGATTGACCGCATGATTGTTCTTGGTGTTAACGATGGCGATTTAAAACCAACCGATACCTGCGTTTCTAACGCAAGTTGTACCACAAACTGCTTGGCTCCTGTAGTTAAGGTTTTGAACGACAGTTTTGGCGTTGAGCGTGGTTTTATGAACACCATCCACTCTTACACCAACGACCAACGCATTCTGGATGCTCCTCACAGCGATTTACGCCGTGCTCGTTCAGCAGCCGTTTCTCAAATTCCTACCACCACTGGTGCTGCTAAAGCAGTAGGTAAAGTTATTCCTGAGCTAAAAGGTAAACTTGATGGTCTTGCAGTACGTGTCCCCACCCCAACCGGTTCATTGGTTGACTTTGTAGCTATTCTTAAGAAAGAGGCTACAAAAGAGGAAATCAACGCTGCTATGAAAAAAGCTGCCGAAGGTCCAATGAAGGGCGTACTAGAGTACACTGAGGATGAGATTGTTTCTGTTGATATCATCCACAACACTCACTCATCAATCTTCGATGCTAATAGCACAATGGTTAATGGCAATATGGTTAAAATCCTATCGTGGTACGATAACGAGTGGGGTTACTCTTGCCGTGTTGTTGATTTAATTCACAAACTTTTCTAGTAATTGATATACAAATTTAAAGGCTGCCAATTGGCAGCCTTTTTTCTACTCTCCTATCAGTTCAAACAGTTTGGTGGTTGTATTCCAATTCCGTATGGTCATAAACTGATAAACCGGAAGTGATATTATTTTAGATAAATAGCTCTGCCCTGCCCTACTGATGAGCCTCGACAGGTAAAGAACATCCTTTCCAACATAAGCATTATCTACCCCTTCTCGTAGTTTCAAACTCTGAAACGCCTCATTTGAAGATAGCGGTTCCTTAAGGAAAACAACATCGTACCTGAATTCCTCAGGTTTTGTACCAAAACCTTCTGGAGCAGTCTTAATAACTGTTTCAATTTGATTTTGCGAAACCAATACAATTTTGGACTGATAGTTAAACCTGCGTGAGAGTTCCGATTCAATCCTTTTCACCAATTCAGATTTATCATCATTATCGGAACTGAAAAGCACATTTCCGCTTTGGATATATGTTTTGACATCGGTAAAACTCATTGTCACAAAACAAGCCCTTAGTTCCGCCATCTTAATTATGTTGTTTCCACCAACATTTATACCTCGGAGTAGTGCTATATAACGCATAATATCTGGTACTTTTTATTTCGTTGTTTTGCCGCCCATCTTGGTTAAAACGCTATCCACTGGCTCCCAAAGTTCAATTTTATTACCATCGGGGTCGAGTATATGAACGAACTTACCATAATCGTAGGTTGCAATGGTATCGAGGATTGTTACTCCATTATTGCGAAGCATACGAACCAACCCCTCTATATTCTGAACACGGTAATTAATCATAAACTCTTTCTTTGAGGGTTTTAAGTAATTACTACCTGTTTTAAAAGCACTCCAACGCAGGTAATTCACCTCATCAGGATTATTAGCACTACGGAATTCGAACACCGAACCGTACTCATCGGTTGCTAGACCCAAGTTTTTACCATACCATTCGGTTGTTTTCTGTGGATCATCCGAAGTGATGAATATCCCGCCAATACCTGTTACCCTTGGTGTAGTATCCCTTACAAACTCAGAGGTATTTACTGTTTCCTGCTTAAGTTCAGTATTTGATGTTTTGCAGCCTACAATTAGGGCAAACAACGCTAATGGTACTATTATTTTATACATTGATTTTAATTTATTGGGGTTGAAAACCAACTAACAAGATAACAAATTCAATTCACAATAAGCAAACTAAAGTTGTCTCCACTTAAACGATTTACTATCAATTGCTCGCATTGTGCTGAGTATTCCATCTAAATGGTCGTATTCGTGCTGTAGTAATTCTGATAAATCATCGCTTACGCTCCATTGCTGGCGCTGCCAATTCTCGTCGGAATATTGTATGGTAACACTTTTGTGGCGCCTAAGCCTAACCAATAGATTCGGAAAACTCATACAATCGTCCCATAGTTCAATCATCTCATTGCTCTTATAGGTGAACTCGGGATTAATAATGATAATTGGTTTATCGATATTTACATAGATAACCCTTTTCAGAACTCCAATTTGAGGTGCAGCAATTGCTCTACCAAAGTTATAGGTAGTGCGTATTTCCTGCATCACATTATGCAAATCGGCAACCCAAGTAGAAACCAAATGTAACTCCGATTGCTTTACGGGTTCACTAACCTCGTAAAGTAATGGATTGCCAAGTTGTAAAAGGTCTTTTAGAGTTTTCGGCATAACAATAAATCCATTTAAAAATATCATTGTTAACCGACTAAAATCTTAAATCGGCATATTGTATATTTAACTTATTGATAATCTGTATTCATTTTTTAACTTCAAAAACAAAGCCCTCTTTTTTTTACCCTGTCAACGGGAACAAGCTGTTGCTATAATCGA
>JAKQKB010000018.1 GCA_029560875.1 Bacteroidota bacterium
TCGATTATAGCAACAGCTTGTTCCCGTTGACAGGGTAAAAAAAAGAGGGCTTTGTTTTTGAAGTTAAAAAATGAATACAGATTATCAATAAGTTAAATATACAATATGCCGATTTAAGATTTTAGTCGGTTAACAATGATAGTTTAACTATTATATGTTTTTTCAAAATCTAGCTAAAGAGTAATGGAATGATGGATTTTGGAGTAGAGTATATCTTCATTTCTCCAACGCTCCTTTTTTATAAAACTCCCGGAGATGTTGGATAAACACCTCTGGGTGTAGTTTCAATGGCCCTATCGAGTTGTTCTAAAATAGTCTCCTTATCTTTTGACAATGTTCCACTCAAAATTAGGTTATTCGATACGTGATTGCTACGGTAAATCACATTGTTTAAATCCGTGAGTCCAATAAATGTTCTCAACTCCTCAAAAAGTTCAACCATTGTCAAAGGAATGTATTCGCCTTGAAATCTGCTTCTAAAATGGTTTTCGCCATATGGCATACTCAACGTTAGGGTTGAAAGGAATTTGGGATTAATTTGATTGATAATTTTTGCAGAATTTACAGCGTGCTGTCCGCTGTATTTTTTGCCGCCAAGACCATTGATAATCATTATGGATGTTTCAATTCCAGCGTTGTGTGCCTTCAGAATTCCTTCAACAGTAGAACTCGATGTTTCGCCTTTGTCGATTAGTTTCAAGAGCTCATCGTCGCCAGTTTCAATGCCAACATACAGAAGTTTAAGCCCAAGTTCTTTGAGTGATTTCAATTCGTCATCGCTTTTGCTAAGGATATCCCTTGGCATTGCATAGGAAGAAACCCGTTGAATTCGCCCAAAGTTTTTGTTAACTTCTTCTAGTATAGGTATTAACTTATTTGCCGATAGCACAAATGCATTACCATCGGAAAGAAATACCTTTTTTGCATCGGAATATATCCTTGAGAGGGTCTCAATCTCAGGCCTAAGTTCATCAATGTTGCGAACTTTAAACTTTTTTGAGGAGTACATTTCGCAAAAGGCACATCTGTTCCACGAGCAACCCAGAGTTGCTTGAATTATTGCCGAATAGGCCTCCGCAGGTGGCCTAAAAAGCGGTTCATCGTAACTGAAATACATCGCAAAAATTAAAACGTAAATATAGCCTTTTTAAAACTTTGATAAATCGATGCTGCAATCAGAAAAATTAAAGTAACCCCTCAACGCTTAAGTATCGCTCCGCGGAATCGTAAGCAAATGTTAGTATTCGTTTGTTCGATTCAATTGTTGAAAGCAGCTCTGTTACTGCAACCAAGTTTGCCGCTGTTGATATTCCGGCAAGAAATCCTTCTGTTTTTGCAAACTTCCTTACCATTTCGAAGGCATCTGCACCTTTAATCCTAATTACCTTATCAATAATGGCTTTGTTCAGGTTCGATGGAATAAACCCAGCACCAATCCCCTGTATTGGATGAGGACCAGCCTTTCCTTCCGATATCATTGGAGAATCAAGCGGTTCCACTGCAATAATTTTTATATCAGGGAATACTTCTTTTAGTTTACTTCCTACTCCTGAGATATGCCCACCAGTGCCAACGCCAACAACTAAATAATCAATTCCATCGGGAAAATCAGCAGCAATTTCTTTTGCAGTGTTAATATAGTGGGTGCTGGGGTTCGATTTATTTGCAAATTGCATTGGCATCCACGAGTTTGGTGTGGCTCCTACAATTTCCTCGGCCTTGGCAATTGCACCCTTCATACCTTCGGCCTTTGGTGTAAGAACCAACTCTGCGCCGTAAGCGCTAAGTAATCGTCGACGCTCAATGGACATCGATTCAGGCATTGTTAGAATCAGCCTATAACCCTTAATTGCCGATATCATTGCCAAACCAATGCCCGTATTGCCCGATGTGGGCTCCACAATAACGCTTCCGCTTTTTAAAACACCACTTCTTTCAGCATCCTCTATCATTGCCAAGGCTGCTCTATCCTTAATGCTTCCTGAAGGATTTCTTCGTTCATCCTTAATCCAAACCTCACTGTTTGGAAATAGTTTGTTGAGTCGGATATGTGGTGTTCCACCTACAGTTTCAAGTAATCTTTGTGCTTTCATATTTTTATTTGTTTTATATTTCTTAATCAATGTTCAAGATTATTATAGATTTCTCGCTATCGCTCGAAATGACAAGGAATAACGTAATTTGTCATGCTAAGCGATAGTGAAGCATCTCTTTATCAACTATACTCGACTTACAGTCTCGCGCTCTCTAACAATTACTTTGCTTTCGTGGTAAACCAAGGAGTTTGGCTCAACGCTTTTGGTGAGCCATACGTTGCCGCCAATAATGCTATTTTGCCCAATGGTAGTATTACCTCCCAGAATTGTACTTCCGGCATATATTACCACATTATCCTCAATGGTAGGGTGACGCTTGGTTTGAGCCAATTCCTTGCTTACGCTTAGTGCACCAATTGTAACACCTTGGTAAATCTTCACCCTGTTGCCAATAATGGCAGTTTCGCCAATTACAATGCCTGTTCCGTGGTCAATGAAAAACTCCTTTCCAATGCTTGCTTTCGGGTGAATATCGATACCAGTTCTGGAGTGAGCCCACTCTGTCATAATTCTCGGAATTAATGGTACACCTTTATTGGCTAAATAGTGCGCCAAGCGATAAATGCAGATAGCCAAAAATCCTGGGTATGTAATAATCACCTCATCAATACCGCTCGCTGCAGGGTCGTTTTTAGCGATAGTGTTAGCATCGGCCATAAGTTCTTTTTGAAGCAAGGGTAGTTCTGTAGTAAATTCTTTTGCAAGTAAATCTGCCTTTGAACTATCGCCAATCTGTTTTTTAAGCAGTTTATTGAGTTCTCGGTAAACCTCGCTTGAACTAACGTTAAATGTTCGTCGGTTAAGCATTTTGGGGAAGAGATGCATTAGCACAAGTTGGGTGAACTCCTCAACTTCAACCTTAATGTTGTATTTTTTTCTAAATCTTAAAAAATCCATATTATGTGTATTTAAAATTGATAAAATAAAAAACCCCTCCGGATGCCGGAAGGGTTATGTTTGATTGTATTAGTATCTCCTCAATAGATTTATCCTAAACATAGCAATGCCCCTTGCGGCCAAGTATTTCCTTGACAACAACAGGTACAACAAGCTATATTATGGTTTCTTTTCATTGTTACAAATGTAATGAATAAAGTAACACTTAAAATTTAAAAAACATTAGTAACCGACAAAACATTTTAATCAACAGGATGGTCAACCGAAGTTAACCAATCCTGTATCTTAGCTGCATAAACTACCAATTTATTCAGCATGGGCGAAAGTACAAATAAAAATTTAGTCGGTCAGCCGATT
>JAKQKB010000020.1 GCA_029560875.1 Bacteroidota bacterium
TCGATTATAGCAACAGCTTGTTCCCGTTGACAGGGTAAAAAAAAGAGGGCTTTGTTTTTGAAGTTAAAAAATGAATACAGATTATCAATAAGTTAAATATACAATATGCCGATTTAAGATTTTAGTCGGTTAACAATGAAAAGTTATTTAGAAATCCAAGTGTTTATTCTATGAGTAATATCCCAATTGTTGTTTGTTTTTTCTAACATTACAATAAATCCCATTGCTCCAAGGTAATTTATGAAATGTCCGTATTCAACTATTGCTTTATTCCCTTGCATATTTATCCCCGGACAATAAAAAGATAAAAACCCACCCGATTTAGGGTATTTCTCGTAGTATTTTTCCCAACCTGCATCCTCAAAGTTAAAAATGCAGGTTAATTCTTGTTGACTAATAAGCGTTACGGATTTACTCAGTAGACTATCGGTAAGGATGTAACTATTAGTATTTTTCGTTTTGTAATCAGATAATAAGGATGAATCAAAATCAATATTTCTATATGATAGGGTCATTTCAATGTTTTCAATTCCTACGCCATAATTTGTTGATTGTTTAAAGTGGATAGAATCTTCATTTGTATAAAAGCATTCCAAAACAGAGTTGATAATGGCATAATCTACACTGTCCTTTAGCGTTGAGTTTTCTAATGGGAAATTGTCACAGAAAGAAGTATCTATTGGTAAGTTATCAATAATTTGGTCATCTAGTTTCTTTTCACAACCAGTTATTATTAGTAAAACGATGTATAGGAGTGCTAATTTTTTCATTTTGGAAAATCATTTTTAGTCTTTTTTAAAGATAAAAAAACTCCAAGCGATTTCTCGCCTAGAGTAGAATTTATTTTTGCAATCTATTTAAAAGCCGCTAAGAGGCATGAATAATGTTGGCAGTAATAACAAAAATCCTACAATAATCAGAATAATCATTAACGGTAAAAACCAACGGAACCATTTATTGTAAGGGACCTTGGCAATGCTTAAAACACCAACCATTACACCCGATGTAGGAGTAATAAGGTTTGTGAATCCACCGCCTAGTTGATAAATAGTAACAGTGGCTTGGCGGCTAATTCCAATTAAATCGGAGAATTGTGACATTAAAGGTATTGTTAGTGCTGCTTTTGCGGAACCCGATGCAATAATAAAGTTTAGTAGCATGTAGAAAATATACATAATTGCAACTGATGTAACAGTTCCATAGCCTTTCATAGCCTCGGCCGAATAGTTGAGAAGCGAATCAATAATTCTTCCTTCTTCTAGAATTACAACAATTCCACTGGCCAAACCTACCACAAGCGCAGCTGACATAATGTCTTTTGCCCCTTCAATGAATAGTCGTGCCAGTTGGTTGGCATTTTTGCCAAAAGCTATTCCTGCAAGCAATCCCATAACAAGGAAGAGCGTTGCAATCTCCTTGATATACCAGCCATATCCCATAACTCCAACAATGAGGAATAGAATTGTGAAAAGAAGTATGTTCACAATGAAAAGTTGAACCGAGTGACGCATTGCAAGAATTCCAACTAAAATCCAGATTCCAGTAGCAATTGGAATGATAGGTGCAGAAATAGTGCTTTGTCCAATAACCAAGTGGCTAATAGGGTAGAAGTATGAGAAAATTGCAAAAACAATTGTCAATCCTACAAAAACTCCCCACGCGCTTTTGCCCGCTTTGGTTTTGGTTCCATTTTCCTCGTGGGCTGCTTTGTGGCGCCAGTATTCATCAATCTCGTAAACAGGCGATAGTTTTGGATTCTTTTTAATCCTATTGGCATACCATAGAACGTAACCAATACCAACTGTATTAATAACAAGCCATATAACAAACCTATACTCAATACCCGAAAATAGTTTAACACCCGAAAGGCCCTGTGCGATACCAATTGTAAATGGATTTAGCAGTGCGCTTGCAAAGCCGAGCCCAGCACCAAGGAAGCAAAGGCTCACCCCAACAATTGAGTCGTAGCCCATACTAATTGCCAATGGTACAAAAATTACCACAAAGGCTATTGTTTCTTCGCTCATACCAATTACAGCGCCGAAGAAACTGAAACATATCATAATAAGCGCTATTACTAAGTTGTTAACGCCTATGAGTTTTAATGGCTTAAACCTTTCTATCCGTTTTGTAAAGTTGAGGAACGAGAAAATTGCCACATCCAACGCTTTGCTCTCATTGAGCAGCCAGAATGCACCGCCAATCATCAGGATATAAAAGATGATATCGTAAGTGCGCTTCATTCCTTGGAAAATGGATGTGAATACCTGCCAGGTTTGTGGACTATTATCAACCTCATGGAATGAGCCAGGCACAATCACGCTACGGTCAATTCCGTTGATATTTTTAACCTCGCGAGCAAACTCTCCACCAGGAACAAACCAGGTGAGCAATGCTGCAACTACTATAAGCGAAAAAATAATAACATAGGTATGCGGAAACTCTCGTTTCTTCTTTTGCTGCTCCATAATTTTAAATTTTAAAGGCTAAAAATAATGATTTCGGTTTAAATCCAAACTAATGGATATACAAATAAACGGAGTATTGCCCTTAATGTAGGTGATATTTGGGGTAGATTTGGAATGGATAGTTGGAGTAGTGGAGTAGTGGAGTGTTGGATTGATGGATTGTTTTTTCTTGTCTTATTCTCTCATTTACTTAATCTCTCAATTGCTCAATATCTGAATTACTCAATATCTGAATTACTCAATCCCCGCTAACTAAGATTCATCCTTTCAATAATCAAAGGTAAATCGCTTGGTGTTATAATTCCAATCAAAGGACTATTGGGTTGACCATTCTTGGTGACCAACACAGCTTGGATGTATGTGCCTCGTTTTATGGAGTTTTTGAACATTCCTACAAGAGAGATTATGTCGATATTTTCGGCAATTATGCAGTAATCGGTTTTCTCTGTAAATGGAACCAATTCGGAGATTTTAGTACCATTGATATCAACCTTATTCTGTTTTTTGCTGGTTAGCCATCGGGATATTGTTTTGGCGGTTATCAAACAGGTGACAGTGCCTTTATCGATTACCGGACAACGCATAATGTTTTTCTCAGAAAAAACGGTGAGTAGTTCAAATATTGACCCTTCCGATGAGGTAAAGTATGGATTCTTAATCATTACCGACGAAACCCTTGGAGGGTTATGTAGAAGCGAATGGATATGACGGATTTCCTTGATTACATCGTTATGTGGCTCTGCAATTACAAAGTTTTCGCGGCGGGTATGTACAATTGCATTACGGAGTTGCGAGAATTCTTTTAAGTCCGATGCATACTGATTCACCACGGCATTTATACCTCTAGCTTTACGCAATAGCTCTGCAAAATTGCTGTGGAATTCATCGTTGCAGATTGTTTTTAGTTTCTGCTCAATTTCGGAGAATAGCTCAATGAATATTTCGGAGTTGGGTTTTACTTCGGCCATTTTATTGCGATTTAAACTTGGCTTAAAGGTATAAAATTGTTGGGAAAAAGAGGAATGTGATGAATTTAAAAGAAGTTAGATGAAGTTAAATGAATAGGATGGCGTTAAAAGAATGAATAATGGGTTGTAACTTCCTCTAACTTCCTCTAACTTCCTTTATCTTCCTTTGTCTTCTTTTACTATTCCATCCTCTCTTTCATAAATAAAACTATTTCCTCTTCCTGCTTTGGATGGAACCACCTAATCTCATTATCCCTTGCCCACCATGTTAGTTGGCGCTTGGCGTATCGGCGCGAGTTGCGTTTTATGAGTTCAATGGCTGTTTCGAGGTTATGTTTTCCGTCAAAGTAGTCGAAAAGTTCCCTGTAGCCTACTGTGTTTAATGCGTTGAGGTGTTTAAGTGGATATAGTTGCTTTGCCTCATCGAGCAAGCCTAACTGAATCATCTCATCAACCCTTTGGTTGATTCGGTTGTAAAGTTCATCCCTGTCGCGGTTTAGTCCAATCTTAATTATTTGGAATGGCCTTTTTTTATTCGGATTTGTAAGGAACGAGGTGTAAGTTTTGCCTGTTTGCAAGCACACTTCGAGTCCTTTTAAAACCCGTTGAGGGTTTTTTAGGTCAACGGAGTTGTAGTATTCCGGGTCTA
The DNA here is from genome assembly GCA_029560875.1 of Bacteroidota bacterium. Classification (GTDB taxonomy): domain Bacteria; phylum Bacteroidota; class Bacteroidia; order Bacteroidales; family Tenuifilaceae; genus SB25. Next base: position 4,086 of record JAKQKB010000020.1, read on the forward strand.
ACAGTTTTAGCTGAGCGCGCAAACTTTCAAACCCATCGTTTTTTAGTTGCTCAAGTAGCGATTGGCGGAGCTCTGCATCGGGAGTGGGGAAATCGTCAATGCCATTACAAAGTGCATCAATGTATAATCCCGAACCACCAACTAGCATTGCTGCGTTGTGAGTTTTGTATATATCGCTTAGGAGATTAAGCGCATCAATCTCAAACATTCCGCAGCTGTAACGCTCAGTAACAGATTTGTGTCCAATAAAGTGATGTGTTGCCGAATTTAGTTGTTCATCTGTGGGAACAGCAGTTCCGATTTTCATCTCCTTAAAAAACTGCCTCGAATCCGATGAAATGATAGGGGCATTGAATGTGTTGGAAAGCGAAATGCTGAGGTCGGTTTTTCCAACACCAGTGGGGCCAAGAAGTACTATTAAGTAATTGTTAGATATTAGATTTTCAGACACAAGATTTCAGATTTTAGATACAAGATTTCAAACTCGGACATTTTTATGTCTGGTGTCTATTGTCTGATTTCTATTATCTTATTGATTATTCATCACCACCATCAAACCCCTCTGCACCGAACTCATCGGGGTCGAATTCACCAAAAATATCATCAATCTCATTCTCCTCCTCAAAATCATCGGCAGGTATAGCCACAGAATCGTCGGCAAGTTGAACTGGAGGCTCACCAACCGATGCGGAGCAAATTGGATACTTTACACCTTTTGCTGGTTCAAAAATATCGAGTAACTCAATAAATAGACTATTGTCTGTGAAAATATCGTAAACGTAAAGCAGACGCTCCTTTCTATCCTTAATTAACTCACAAATTTTTACCGATTCCATTGGAATTGCAGCCATATCACCCTCATTCTGCATATCGAGCAGGGTGAGTTCCATTCCTTTATTCCAGTGCTCATCGGCAAGGAAGAACGATGCCAGTTGGGTTGGGTCAAAGCCCAAGTTATCCTGAATGGCATTGTGGAATGTAAGAAATGTTTGATTTGAATCAACCTCATAATCACGGAGGAACGCTTTGTCATCCGCCGAAATCATTCTGAATTTGTAAATCATACTTGAATTTGTTTCTGCAAAAATAGTAAGAGTTTACGTTATAGCGCAACTTTTTGAAATTTATGAATTTAAAATTTTCTAGAACCTCGCTCTTACAGCAACAATAAAGTTAAACCCCGGTGCAACAATTCCAGATGAGTATGGACGATAGCGTTGATTGGTGATATTCTCGACATCACCCGAAATTGCTAATGTTTTGTTGATTTGATACTGCGACCTGAAATTTAGAGTGTACCAGCTTGGTGAGTAAGGTTTTCCGTTTGAATCAATGGCATAAATATATGGTTTGCCTCGCTCTTCCTCAGCCAGATTTGAATATGAAACTTCGCCGCTGAAGTGTGCAAATAGTTCCATCTTTAGTTTCGTTCCCGTATAGGTGAGTTTTGTAACTCCAAACCAGGGCGTTGCGTGGCGTAAGGGACTTGTGGTGCCATTATCAATTTCCTCAGTTCCTTTCTGATAGTTAAATCTGGACGATAGCATTAGTTGCTTGGTAAGCATCAACTCAAAATCGGCTTGAATTCCCCAGACTTTTGCGTAAGCAGCATTCTGAATGGATTGAACTTGGCTTAGTTCACCATCATACATTATGCTATCTTGTTCGTTGAATAGGTCGTTGCGTTTTACCATTGCATTATCTAGAAGGGTATAGAATGCATTAACATCTATTTCGAAATAATCACCAAGTGTTTTTGTGATACCAATCTCTGCATTGTAAGCATATTCAGCATCTAGGTCTGGGTTTGGAACAATAACTGTTCCAGGCGAAGAGTCGAATACTTTGCCTAAGTCATCAACATTGGGCGAGCGGAATCCTGTGGATAGGTTTGCGTTGAGTTTCCAACTGTTTGTTGGTGTGTAAATTAATCCCGCAGAACCAGTAAGCGCACCTTTGTTTATGTTTGCTTTTGAGTATGGGAACGGGTAAAATGTGTTATCGAATCGTGCATTTAGAACATACTGGTTATACCGTGTTCCTAATTGAAAACCTAACTTTTTGCCTAGTTTTGTGTGGTATGTAACGTAAGCGGCATAGGAGTACCATTCTGATTTTGGATAACGCGAAGGTCCGTCAACTTTCACTCCTGTAGTAATATTTTTATCGGCTCCAGTTGATTTAATATCGTTGAACAGAACTTCTAGGCCATAAAAGATTGTCTGTTTTTCTTGTATCGATTTTTTAAAATCGAGATTGAGGTTGAGCGCTTGTACATTTTCAACCCTGCTTTTTAATGTGTTCCCTTTAAAACTCCTGTCGTTTCGGCTTTCCTCGAATAGTTGATGTGCAGCATTTACAGTAAGCTTATCGTAAAAGGTATTGCTTGTTGTATTCTCAATATTGACATTGTTCATAAGCCAAACCTGCGGGCCGTAGTACCATTCTGCGCTGCGGGGTAACCCATTTTTGTAGGCAATCAAACGGTCGTATCGGTCGTAGTTCGATGTGGTAGAGTAGTGCAGACCATAGTTTATGTTCCAGTTATTATTAGGAACGTAGGCTATTTTTTGCATTAGGTTGATTTGAGAGTAACCAGTTGGTTGTTGGATTCTTGAGTTCGAATTTTTTACAACAGTATCAACTCCATTTTCACGCTTAACATATTCTTTTCTCAAGTACTCATCGGGGCCATTTTTTCCCATTGTAACATCGCCGTAACTAGTGTATGTAAAACTTGTAAGTGAGGCCCATTTTGTCCAGCCCAAATTGATGTCGATATGACCAGTTTTTTCAGTGTTTGCTGTTGAATAGCGCGATGCAAAGTTTCCGCTAACGTCGAACTTATTATTGGTTGTTACCTTTGGCGAGAGTGAATAGAAACTCATAACTCCACCTATGGCATCGCTTCCGTAGATTACAGAACTTGGTCCGAAAACAACCTCAGTTTTTTCAAAAGCAAAAGCATCGAGCGAAATAACGTTTTGTAGATTTCCGCTACGGAAAATAGCATTGTTCATTCGTACACCATCAACAACAATAAGTAGCCTATTGGTGGCAAAGCCTCTAATCATAGGACTTCCGCCACCTTGCTGGCTTTTCTGAATAAATACATCGCCAGTTGAGCCAAGTAAATCGGCAGTTGTTTGAGGGTTGTTGAATGCTATTTGTGCTTGTCTGGTTGTAGTAATTTTTACCGGAACATCCCTTTTTGCTTGTCCCCATCGGTTTGCCGAGACAACAACTTGGTCAATTGAGAATATTGAGGGGCTAAGAGAAATCACAAAATTATCTGCTAAAAGTTCTTGGTAGGTAGTTCTTTTTACGGTGTAACCAATTATTCGAATTTCCATCCATGCTGAATTTTTAAATTCAGATATATCTGCTTGGCCTGAAGAATTGGTAATGGCTTGTGTGTTAGGGTTATTGCTAACTATAGTTGCAAGTTCAATTGGATTTGTTGTTTCTTTATCCCTAATGGTAATTGTTTGAGCATTGATTTGACAGAAACAAAAAAGAAGTAGACTTAATAAAAACGTTCTCATTGATTTGATACTTTGTGTTTACCTTTTTTTATTCTTTTTGGACCATACCATAGCCAGAAACCCGTAATGGTAAATAGCAGTAGTGAGAGTCCCATTATAGTTGTATAAATTAGTTTGATTTGATTATTGCTTGTACCAAGATAGTAGTCGAGAATTGAGCCATCGTGTACCTTTTCAATAAAATCGGAACGCCTGCGCTCAATATGTAGTAGTTTGCCTGTAGCCCCATCTATTTGTATTCCCCAGAAATCTTCAGCAAATATAAACTTTACCATGCCTTTGTCCTTCTGAACATCAATTCTATCGAGTTTTAAAGGAAGGGTTTTGGAAATTGAATCACGAAAAATTATACAAGCATTTTTATGTAAGCTGTCCAGAGGTAGCCAATTGCTGAATTCGGTTGAAGTTCCTTGGTGAGATTTGGCTTGAATTAGTTCCCCGCTATGTTTTTTTATTCCAAGCAGTAACCCCGTAGTTGCCATAACAAAAAAGAAAATGAAAAGCAGCGATGCTGTAATTCTATGAATCTTACGAAAAAGACGAATTAGTTTAGCTTGATTTTCAGTTCTTCTTGTTTCAGACATCTTTTGTGAAAATTTGACCACAAAGGTAATAATACCTTTATCAGACTAAACTATTTTTAGGAAGTTTAATAAAGATTCAAACATCAAATATTGAAATGATGCAAAATCAAGGCTAATTCTTTCTTTATGCTTTAGTCCAGTATTTTCTCAATTTTTTTTAACTCATCATTCGTAAAATGAGTGTTTTTAAGTGAAAGCAGACAATCATTCAGTTGCGATTCCTTGCTTACACCAATAAGTACCGATGTGAGTTGAGGTTTATTTAACAACCATGCAATGGCCATCTGAGCCAATGTTTGGTTTCTATTTAATGCAATTGAATTTAGTTGATTTATTTTGTTCAAGAGTTCATTGGTTATTTGCTCTGCTTTGAGAAACCCGTGTTCTTTTGCTGCTCTTGAATCTTTTGGTATTCCATTTAGATATCGGTTAGTCAAAAGACCTTGTGCCAATGGCGAAAAGGCGATACAGCCTACACCATTATTGTCCAAAACAGTTAGCAATCCATTTTCAACCCACCTGTCGAACATGGAGTATTTTGCCTGATGAATCAGGCAAGGTGTTTCGAGTTGTTTCAGCGTTTTAATGGCAATTTCACTTTGCTCGGCCGAGTAGTTCGATATTCCAACATATAGTGCTTTTCCCTGACGAACCATTAAATCCAAAGCCCCCATTGTTTCTTCAATTGGCGTATTTGGGTCGGGACGATGCGAGTAGAAGATATCCACGTAATCTATTCCCATTCTTTTGAGACTTTGGTCGAGGCTTGCAACTAGATATTTTTTAGAACCCCATTCACCGTATGGGCCAGACCACATATTGTAGCCTGCTTTGGTAGATATTATAATTTCGTCGCGATAGGGACGAAGGTCTTTTCTCAGAATCTCTCCGAAAGTTTCTTCGGCCGACCCAGGAGGTGGCCCATAGTTATTGGCCAAATCGAAATGAGTTATTCCTGCATCAAATGCCTTACGGACAATTGCTCTTCCATTCTCAAAATCATCAACTCCGCCAAAGTTGTGCCATAATCCTAGCGATAATGCTGGGAGTTGAAGTCCGCTTTTACCGCATCGGCGGTATAGCATATTGTTATATCGGTTATTGTCAGCGATGTATTCCATAGCAGAGTATTTCAGAAAGCAACAAACTTCGTTAGAATTAAATACAAATCCAAACTCGTAGGCAAACAAAAAACGACCCCAGTTCGGAGTCGTTTCTCAATAAATAACCTTTTGGTTATGGCATTATTCTGGTTTAATTAGTTCCAGACTACGTTTAACAAATCTGCTTAGGTCTTCACCTTTAAGCATATTGTTTGCTAGTAAAGCCAAGTCAATAAGTTGTTTTACCAGTTTTTGGTCGCTACCAAAACCTTTAAGTAGTGAGCGGCGCTCATCCTCAAACTTATCGAGTTGTTTTTCGGTTTCAGCAAGAGCATCCTTATCGGCTTGTGGAATCTCCTCATCCTTCTTATCCTTTCTGGATTTATGAAGTTCGTCGGCCTTTTCTTTTAAAGGCTTGATGTTCTTGTCGAGTTCATCTAGTTTACTTCCTAACGATTCCGATTTGTTTGCAATAACCGATTTAACCAGCGGGTGCGATACGTTTACAACCATATTGTGGCTATCGGGCAAATTGCCATACATTCCAGCTGTTGGACTCATTGCGGCCATATCCTTCATACGGCGCATAAACTCAGAGTGTGTTATTACCACTGGGCTGGCGTTCTCACCTAAATCCTCGAACGAAATCCAGTAGTGGTCTTCGCTCTTTACAGCACCCTCAAACACAGCGCGTAAATCGTTTTGCTCATTGGTGGAAAGGGCAACCTCTTTTCTATCCTCCTTTACAATGATTTTCTCAATCACATCGGAGTCAACACGGGCAAAACGTGAATCCTTAAGTTTTGATTCCAGCGCGTTAATTAAGTGTGGGTCCAGCTGTCCATCCATCATCAACACATCGTAGCCACGGCTTTTAGCCTCCTCAATATAGCTGTGTTGGTCAACCTTATTGGTTGTGTATAGGTAGATAAGAGTTTTGTTCTTATCGGTTTGATTCTCCTTGATAAGTTTCTCGTACTCCTCGAATGTGAAGTACTTACCATCAACATTTTTGAATAGTGCAAACTTCTCGGCACGCTCGTAGAACTTTTCATCGGTAATCATACCAAAGGTGATGAAAAGTTTTAGGTCGTCCCATTTTTTCTCGAACTGCTCACGGTCGTTCTTGAATATTTCCTGAAGCCTATCGGCTACTTTCTTGGTGATATGGCTCGATATTTTCTTAACGTTTGAGTCGCTCTGTAAGTAGCTGCGCGATACGTTTAGTGGAATATCTGGAGAATCGATAACTCCGTGTAGTAATGTTAAAAACTCAGGAACAATACCTTCAACCGAATCGGTTACGTAAACCTGGTTGCAGTATAGTTGAATTTTATTTTTCTGAATATCGAAGTTGGTTTTAATCCTTGGGAAGTAAAGTACACCGGTTAGGTTGAAAGGATAATCAACATTTAGGTGAATGTTGAAAAGTGGTTCTTCTGCAACAGGATAAAGGTCGTGGTAGAACTTTTGGTAGTCCTCATCCTTCAAATCAACTGGCTTACGTGTCCAAAGTGGATTTGTATCGTTGATAATTTTGTCCTTTCCAGTTTCAACCTCTTTGCCATCCTTCCATTCCTTCTCAGTTCCAAAGGCAATTGAAACAGGCAAGTAGCGGCAGTACTTTTTAAGTAAACCGTCAATTCTAGAATCTTCAAGGAATTCCTTTGATTCTTCATTTATATAAAGGATGATATCTGTTCCTCTGTTTTCCTTCTCAACTTCCTCAATATTGTAATCGGGCGAGCCGTTGCACGACCATTTTACAGGTTTTGTATCGTCCTTCCACGAGCGGGTAACAATTTCAACCTTATCGCTCACCATAAACGATGAGTAGAATCCTAAACCAAAGTGACCAATGATTCCGTTGGCCTGATTCTTATACTTTGCAAGGAACTCCTCTGCGCCAGAGAATGCAATTTGGTTGATGTATTTCTCAATCTCGTCGGCAGTCATACCAATTCCGCTATCGGAAATTGTTAGGGTTCCTGCTTTAGAGTCGAGTTTAACTCGAATGGTTGTATCACCAATTTCGCCCTTAAACTCACCAACCGATGCTAAGGTTTTAAGTTTTTGAGTGGCATCAACGGCATTGGATATTAACTCACGGAGGAATATCTCGTGGTCGGAATAAAGAAATTTCTTGATAATGGGAAAAATGTTCTCGGTAGTAACATTAATTTTTCCTGTTTGCATAGTATATAATTTTATGGTTAAACATAGTTATGGCATTGGCTATTTGTCAAACAAAGTGCCATTTGTCAATGACTGACATTGGAATGTAGAATTTGGGTTTAAATATTTGTAAATTAATGTCTTGAAGAAATGAGGATGTGTGACAAAAAACTGCCAGAAGGTCATTTTTGAGGATAAATTGGCAGAGGTTTACTTAAAATTAACTATTAACGAAATAATTAGGGCTATCAAAGTGATAATCCAAATAATAAATGTGATTTTTAGTAGACGTTTCTTAGAGTTGATATTTCTATTTCCGCAAAGACGCATTATTATATTATTGGCACGAGTTGCAATATTGTCGTCCTTGGGAATAAATGCGTGAGCACCAAGTTTCATAACGTAAGCTCCGTATTCCTTCTCGCCCTCGCCAGCCATCATTACTACTTCAATTTTTGGGTTGATATGCTTGATTGACTCAAGAATTTCTATTCCATTCATCAGTGAATGGTTGTAATCATCCAAAAAATTGTATCCCATGAATACAATAACCAAATCGTTTCTTCTGAATTTCAGGGTTGATAAATGCTGAATAAACTTTTCGCCCGAAGGGAAACTCCTCACCGTTGTTCGTTTTGGGATATCAATACCCTCAATAATGCTATGCGCAAACTCGGTATTGAACTCAACAATAAATATAAAGGTGCGAAATTCTATGTTTATTGATTCGAGCATTTAGTTATAGTTGGAGAATTAAAGGTAGTAAAAATAAGAATACAATTATAAGTAAAAAGGTCGATACAATTAAGTATCGACCTTTATTAGCGTAGAATATTCAAAAAATTAGTTAATCAAAGGTAAGAAACCGTAGTTGTTTGAGTAATCAAGCATCTGCTGAACATAGTTTTCAGGATACTCAACCTTAATATCAACAATTTTATCGCCTTCCATCACCGGAACAAGTTGTGGGTTCATAAATCCACCGTAAGGGGCTAGTTTTAGTTTGTTGAAACGGTCAAGAACCTCTCTGTGAAGCTCAGGGTTAATTTGAACTGCATAGGTTTCAACCATTTTTTTACCAGCCTCGTAATCGCCTGTCGATTTGATTCTTTGGATTTCTTTTAGCAGTGTTCCAAACAGATTGCGAAGTTTGGCGTAGTCGTTAATTACAAAGTAGGTTTTGCCATCGCGGGTTTTCTTTTCAATAACATTCTCTGCTTTGCCATTCTCGTAGCACCAGCTAGCAATTAACTGGCGGTTACGCATATGTGCTTGCTCAATGGTTTTACCGAACTCAATTCTGGTAAGCTGGGTCATTAAACCGTTGCGGATATAGTTGTTATACTCTGCTTTTGCAACATCTAACGTTGGCATAATGCCAATTTCAACCATTTTTTCATCCATCATATAGTAAAGAGCAAATAAATCGGCACGTGCCTCTTCTAGTGGCGAACCGTAATTTTTAAGTTCGTCGCCCTTAACACCTTCGGCCAATTGACCCGAACCGTGACCTAGACATTCGTGTAAATCGGTGTGAAGGTTACCTGCAAGTGAGCCGTGCTGCTTGCTTAGTTCAATCTCCTCTGGCGACCAAGCAAATTCTTCCATAAAACCATTGCCTTGAGCGGCTTGGTCGTATGCGTAGGTAATGTTATCCATAGTAACCGATTTTGAACCGTGATATTTACGAATCCAATCGGCATTTGGAAGGTTAATTCCAATAGGAGTTGTTGGGTAGCAATCGCCTCCAAGTTGAGCAACAGTAATAACCTTTGCGCTAACACCTTTTACCTCTTTTTTCTTGAATTGCTCATCGATAGGAGAATTGTCCTCGAACCACTGAGCATTATCGCCAATTATAGTAGTACGACGTGTAGCCTCCAGATTCTTAAAGTTAACCACAGCCTCCCAGCTCGATTTGTATCCCATTGGGTCGCCGTAGTTCTCAATAAAGCCATTCACAAAATCAATGTGTGAGTTAACATCGCTAACCCAAAGTACGTTGTACTCGTCGAATTTCTTCAAATCGCCACTCTTGTAGTACTCAATAAGCGTGTTTATAATGTTACGTTGATGCTCGTTCTCTGCAACTGTAGCAGCCTTTTCGAGCCAGTAAACTATTTTTGCGATAGCAGCTCCGTACATTCCATCAATCTTCCAAACTTTTTCAATAACCTTGCCGTTCTCCTTAACTAGTTTGGAGTTTAAACCATAGGAGATAGGAGTTGTATCCTTTGGGTTCATCATTTTTGCGTAGAAATCCTCAACCTCTTTTTGAGTTACACCCTCGTAGTAGTTGCAAGCCGATGCTGCAACCATATCAACTCCAGCATCCTGATTTACGCGTTTTGTTGCAACATTCGGGTCGAATAGGATAGGAGTGAGGTTTGTAATAATCTCATCGGTAGAACCCAATGTGGTGTTGAACTTATCGGCAGGGGTGTTTTTTACCAGTTCAGCAAAGTACTCCTGGGTAAATTCTGGAATAAATTTATCGTTTGAGTAGTGATGATGAATACCGTTGGAGAACCATACACGTTTTAGGTAAACCATAAATTGTTCCCAGTTGGCGTTATTTCTATCGCCAGTGTAGCCGTTATAAATGCTTTCAAGCACTGATCGTACAGTTAAATTGTACTTGTAGTTTTGGTCCCAAATAATATCGCGTCCGCATTTAGCCGCTTCGCTAAGGTAGTAAACAAGAACCTTTTGGTTTGGGGTAAGCGAATCAAACTCTGGGATTTGATAGCGCATAATACGAACATCGGCAAATTGGTCCACTTGCCATTTGAAAGGAGTTGCTTCTTTTTCGGTTTTACAGCTGGTTAAGGTTAATCCAGCAGCAGTTGCTGTAAGCAAAATCATTGTTTTTATATTCATCGTTATATTATTAAAGTTATGTGATACAAACTATTACTGCAAGCATTAAATGTATGCTGAGAACTACAAATTTGGCAATAATTTACCTAAAACTAAAGGTTAGAGTGTTTTTCTTGCAGAAGGTTTATAGATGAAGCTGGGTTCTTTTATCTCCACAGGTGCATCAACAGGTTTAGGCCTTTCACGGCGTGGATTTCGTAAATCTAAATCGCGAACATATACCCATTTCCCATTCTCCAACTTAAATCCATCGAAGGATGAGTCGGGTCCATAGAACTGAAAATCGCCCAGATACTCAGGTTTGGCAGGGGAGAGGTGGTCGAAAATAATCATTTGCTGCTCGGCATTATACCTTAGGGTGAAAACGGCTCTTGCTGAGAACTCAAAAACTATTCGCGATAGCATCATCTTATTATCAACATTGAAAACAGGCAACCCGAAAACAGGGTTTTCGTTGCCATCGAGCGATAGAACCTCAATTATTTTTTTTGATGTGAAAAGATTATTGAAATCGAAGCCCAGTAAAATGTAGTGAGTTTGTGAGTTGAAGTTTATGTCGGCAATTTGATAGTAGAGCCCGGCCAACCACTTTTCTGGATTTAACCTATCGTTGTTGAGGTCTTTTACATTTTTTCTACTGTCAATTAAACTATGCAGTGCAATGCTTCCGTCGCTTTTCTTAACTTGAATAAATCCAAAGTATTGATGTAGTCCTGCAGATTGTGGCAAATTCCAAGTGAAAACTCTTACTTTTTTATCGTTAGATGTTAGTTTACCAATGCTTTTCAACGAGTCGAAAGGGTATAGCATTGAGCCGTTAATCAGCAATGTTTGCTCAAAAGTTTTTTTGAATTGAGTATTCAACGAATCCTTTACGGTAAAACTTGTTTCCTTGGCGATTGATTTAAGCAACGATGACAAAATTTCCTCCTGCTTAGCCAATGAATTTTCTGGAGTATTTTGAGCAAATAATCCAGAAAAGAATAATGAATAGCCAAAAACTAAAACTAATCTCTTTAAATTCATAACATTCAATCTCTTAATTCTAAATTATCAATTACTCACTATAAACTACACATTAATCTCATTCAGCCCTTTAACAATCAATTCTGCAGCCAATCGGCACTCCTCATCGGTAATGGTTAGCGGTGGCGATATCCTGAACGAAGTATCACAGAACAAAAACCAGTCCGTAATAAATCCATTTTTAACTCCATACTTTACAAGGTCTAACATTTTATCGAAACTGCTCAATTCCACAGCCATTAACAATCCTTTGGAGCGCACCTCTTTTACTAAAGGATGCTTTTCCAAAATCTCCCTGAAGATTTTCTCCTTTTTATTAACGGAATCTACTAAGTTTTCGTCTATAATCACATTAATAGAAGCCAATGCTGCTGTGCATGACACAGGGTGACCGCCAAATGTGGTAATGTGTCCAAGAACAGGATTGTTTGTAAGGCTCCACATAATCTCCTTTGATGCTATAAATGCTCCCAAGGGCATTCCGCCTCCAAGCGCTTTTGCCAGAACAAGAATATCGGGAGTGACATTGTAATTTTCAAAAGCAAACATTTTTCCAGTGCGACCAAGTCCAGTTTGAATTTCATCGAAAACAAGCAATGCGCCAACTTTTGAGCAACGTTCCCTTAGTTGACTAAGGAAATTATCTTTTGGAAGAACAACGCCGGCTTCGCCCTGAATTGGTTCAACAATAACGCAGGCGGTTTTGCTAGTAATTTGGTTTAATTGTTCCGCATTATTGTAGTCCAGATGACGAATATCGGGTAGTAATGGTCTGAATGCCTGTTTAAACTTATCGCCACCCATAATGCTTAGCGAGCCCTGTGTGCTTCCGTGGTATGCATTTTTGAACGATACTATTTCGGTTCTTCCAGTATACCGTTTGGCCAATTTCATAGCCCCTTCAATGGCTTCGCTTCCTGAGTTTAGAAAGTAAACAGAATCTAACGATTTTGGTATAAGGCTTGCAAGTTTTGTGGCTAATTGCACCTGTGGATTTTGTATGAACTCGCCATACACCATAAGGTGCATATACTTATCGACCTGTTGCTTAACTGCATCAACAACTTTAGGATGGCTATGTCCCACATTACTAACGGAAACCCCAGATATCAAATCGAAATGTTTTTCACCATTTGGCCCAAAAAGATAAACCCCCTCGGCTCTTTCCACTTCAAGCATAAGGGGGGAATCAGATGTTTGGGCAACGTGGTTTAGGAATAGTTGCCTCTTACTTAGCATATTTAATACCTATTTATTAATTAAGTTAATTTCGCTCAGCAATTTATCGCGGTACGATTTTCCAATAGGAATTACTTTTTTCCCATCGCTTGCTTTTATTGCTATTGCGTTATCCTCAATACTATCAATCCTACTCAAATTAACTATAAACGAACGATGAACCCGCTTGAATCGAATTACAGGGAGTTGATTCTCGATGGATTTCATAGTAAGGTGGATTGTGAATCTATCGTTGACTGTGTTAATAACTATGTAGTTCTCAAGGGCCTCAATCCAGAGTATGTCGGTGTACTTAACTCTAATTAAGGAGTTATTTTTCTTTATAAAGATTTCCTTCTCCTCGTCCATTGGTGAACGTTGGTGGTTTAGCCTTTCGTAAACCTTGCTAACCGCTTTAAAGAATCTAGGGAAAGTTATAGGTTTAAGCAGGTAATCGGTAACGCTATGCTCAATGGCTTTCAAGGCATATTTCTCCTTGGATGAAATTATAATGACCTGAGGATTACCTTGATTAACCTCCAAAAAATCCATACCAGTCATTTCTGGCATTTCCACGTCAAGAAAAATCAGCTGTATGCTGTCGGGAGTATTCTTTAGGTAGTTTAGCGCATCAACAGCGTTTGGGAATGAGTGGATTAGGTTAAGGAACTCAACCTTTGTGGCGTATTCCTCCACAACCCTTCTCGACATTTCGTCATCATCAATAAGTATGCAATTCATAGCCCTTGAATTTTCACCGAATTTAAGTAAAAACTTACTTAATTACAAAAATAGATTTTTATTTGTAGTATTCGTCCAAAAATCTTTTTTCTACTAGATGACAATTCTTTACTGTTTTCTTTAACCAAGCAAGAAGAATTATTTCGGCTTCATCGGCAGGTATGGCGTAATCGATTTTTGAATTTTTGAGTCTATGAACCAACTCATAAAGCGATAGTGCTGCCGACACAGAGATGTTATAACTTTCTATGAACCCATACATTGGAATTTTCACATATTCATCGGCCAGATTCATTGCGCCTTTAGTTAATCCTGTTAACTCTGTTCCAAAAACTAGGGCGAACTTGCCTTTGTTGATATCAAAATCGTTGATGAATTTGTCGTTATCGTGCGGAGTGGTGGCTACAATTCTGTACCCTTTTTCCTTCAAGCTAAGAATTGCTTGCTCGGAGGTGTACTTTGGAGCATTATACCTATATATATTAAGCCATTTTGAAGCACTCATGTCCACCTCGCTATTGATATTAAAGGAGTACCTACTTTCAATAACGTGAACATCCTGTATTCCAAGGCAATCGCAGGTTCTTAAAACAGCGCTGGCATTTTGAGCCTGAAAAATATCTTCAAGGACAACTGTAATATAGCGGGTTCGGTTACTCAGCACTTTTTTAAAAAGTTCCAACCGACGTTCAAGTACAAGTTCAGAGAGATGATTTATGAACGATTGACGTATTTTGGTGTCCTGGATGTATCGTACATCTACATCATTCATTGGAGTAGGAGTTTATATTAAAAAAAAAGGAGAACCAACGGGGTTCTCCTGAAGAGAAAATAAAATTCCTTATTGAACTTTACCGTTCAATTCGCTACCAGCTTTGAATTTTACAACTTTCTTAGCCTTAATGTTGATTGGCTTACCAGTTTGTGGGTTACGGCCAGTTCTAGCGTTTCTTTTAGCAACTGCGAAAGAACCAAAACCTACAAGAGCAACTCTGTCACCTTTTTTAAGTGCAGTACCAGTTGCTTTTACGAAAGCGTCTAATGCTTTCTTAGCGTCAGCTTTAGTTAATTTTGCTTCTGCAGCAATAGCGTCAATCAATTGAGCTTTGTTCATAATTGATAATTTTTAGGGTTAGAAATAGTTAGTTGACTATCAAAGACAAAATTAGCCTATTTATCAATAAATGCAAGTTTTTTAACAACTTTTTTTGCCAGTATAGCCTTTTTTATTGGTTTTTATAACATCCTCTGATGTTAATAGTGCTAAATTATTGAATTTTTACAATCATATGCAAATTTTTTGGCAAAAAAATTTTTACTTTTTTTTCGTTGAACCATTTGGTAGATTCAAAAAAGACTGTACTTTTGCCCCCGGAGAAATGGCAGAGCGGTCGAATGCGGCGGTCTTGAAAACCGTTGACTGTAACAGGTCCGGGGGTTCGAATCCCTCTTTCTCCGCCAAAAAAACGAGGGTAAATTTACCCTCGTTTTCTGTTTATAACATGTTAATAAAATGTCCGCTTTAACGTGTTGAAAATATGACTAAAACAAAAAATGCGATGATTTTTTCATCGCGTTTCTGTTTAATAAAATTGTTGTTGGCTATTTTACCGTTAAAACAAGTCCAATTAATGAACCCATTGTTATACTTCCCCATGGAGAACTCGTAATAGGGCAGGACCCACTATTACATCCAATAAAATAGTAGTAGGCAAATCCTAAGCCTCCTCCAATTAGTACTCCTAACAAAGGATAAAGTATTTTCTTATTTTTAAGTTTATTGGCAATTTTTCCAACAATTACTGGACATCCCATAGTGTTCTCGTATTATCTTATTAAAATATACATATGTAAATATAACGATGCAAATATACGAATTGTTGCAAAAGAATTGAATTTGTTTTGTAAATAGATGTAAAGTATTTACTTTTGCAAGCCTAATGGTTAAAGGAGAGATGCCAGAGCGGTCGAATGGGGCGGTCTCGAAAACCGTTGTCCGCTTATGCGGACCCAGGGTTCGAATCCCTGTCTCTCCGCCACTGAAACGAAGGAATTACCCTTCGTTTTTTTATTCGAGTTTTCTTGTGTTAGAGTTAAACCTTTTAAAAAAGATTCTGGAACAGAAACATTTATTTTTTCTTTTCCAAAATTATCTAAACTAGTATTCTTGCATTTCTGCGATTTAGAATTACAGCATATTTTAAATAAAAAAAGCCTGAGATTATGAACTGCACCCCAAAAGTTAGACATAACATTTGGGGTGTTTTTTATGAAAAAGAAAACAAGAAACAAATTTTCAATTAAAGAAAAAGAACGCATAGTTCTTTCGTTTTTAGAGGAAGGTTCTGATTCGTACCACTCAATTGCCAGAAAGTATAACACGAGCCACAGATTAATTTCCTTATGGGTTGACAGCTATAAGGTTCACGGTAAATCTGGTTTGTCATTCAAAAATGATTTAAGCTACACTGGAGAGTTTAAATTAAAATTACTTCAAGAGATGAACTCAGACGGGCTATCTTTACATCAATTATCAGTTAAGTATCTAATTTCACCATCGCTTCTTTCTACATGGAAACGAGAGTATAAAGAGGGTGGTGCTACAGTTTTATTTATGGATAAACGTAAAGGTAGGCCCCTTAAGGCTAAGAGCAAGCAAAGAACTACACAAAAATCGTCTCTTGGCAATGAAGAAAGGTTGATTAAAGAGAATGAACTGCTCCGTGCTGAAAACGATTACCTAAAAAAGTTACAAGCCTTAATTCAGAATCAAAAATAGCAACACAAAGATTGAAAGCTATGGCCATCAATGATTTAAGGCTAAGACATCCACTCTCAGTATTATTGATTGTGGCAGGAATGGCAAGAAGTTCGTTTTACTATCACGTGAAGCAATTGAAAGCAAAGGATAAATATTCAATTGAAAAAAAAATAATAGCGGATGTTTTTCATGAAAACAAGGGGCGGTACGGATATCGACGCATAACTCTTGAGCTGAAAAACAAAGGCATTACATTAAACCATAAGACCGTCTGTAAATTAATGAACTCTATCGGTTTAAAATGTAAAGTGAGGATGAAAAAATACAGGTCATACAAAGGCGAAGCAGGAACAATAGCACCAAATATTCTGGAACGGAATTTTAATGCAACCAAACCTAATCAAAAGTGGGCCACGGATGTTACCGAGTTCTCCCTGTTTGGAAAGAAAAGTTACCTTTCTCCAATTATTGATTTGTATAATGGCGAGATTGTATCCTACAATATCACGTATAGACCAACTCTTGATTTAGTTATCGATATGGTTGACACAGCTTTTGACAAGATTAATGACAATACTAATCTGATACTACATTCTGATCAAGGTTGGCACTATCAGCACCCAAATTATCAGAAACGGCTAAAAAAGAAAGGGGTTCAGCAAAGCATGTCCCGTAAAGGAAACTGCTTAGATAATGCTGTAATAGAAAACTTCTTTGGATTATTGAAATCGGAGCTGTTATATTTGCAGGAGTTTAATTCAATAGAACAGTTTCATCAGGAGGTAAAAGAGTATATTGATTATTATAACAACGATAGAATAAAGGCTAACTTAAAAGGAATGAGCCCTGTAAAATACAGAACCCATTCCATTATAAATTAATATTAATCCGTCCAACTTTTTGGGGTCACTTCATAATCGCGCTTTGTATGATAATTTAACGAGGCTTAAATCATTGAATTTCTAATTTTAGCAACGTTCTCAACAACTGCTTGGAATTGCTCATTTGTAAGTGTGTCGCCCTGAATGGTGTTGTAAACATCAACAATGGGTTGTAGGGTAGCAATCATTTCTGCTATTTCGGCATCGGTTGAGCGAGCGTTCATTAACTCTACAATCTTTGCCAAAGGAGCTTTTTGGTTGGCCATAATTTTTACAAACTCAACATTGTTGCGGCTTGTTAGGGCAATTTGTGAGGTTAGGTATAAACCTTCAACCCAACTTCCAGTAATTACCATTAACGATAGGTTATCTTTGCCATTCTCAACAAGATACTTGTATGAATCGTAGAAAGAATCGGTAATGATAAGGATTAATGAATCCTTGTTGTCGATATTCTTCTCAACACGCTCAGCAAGGTCGCGGTTAAATCCAGTGCTGATGTTAAGTTCATCTACCATTTTTTTAGAAACCTTTAGGTAGTTCATGGTTTCCTGCTTCATTTGGTAGGTGGTTGAGTAGGCTAAATCTGCACCAAAAACACCTAAATTAAAGGCTTTTGCTTTCTCAGTAAAATACTTATTGGCATTATCAACAGGGTTGCAGATACTTAAAATATAGCTAGCACCAGCTTTATTAATCATCTGAATAACCTCAAATGATGTAGGAATTGGGTAGTTGGTAACTCCCTCGAAAGCTTGCTCTTTTGAAACGGTTTCTAGCTCTTCTGCTTCTTTAGCTTGTTTTGTTCCACAGCTATTAAGCACTAGTGCAGCTAAGGCGGTTAACGCCACGATGCGAAATGTGTTTTGGATTTTCATATGGGTTTAGTTGAAATAGTTAACGATTTTTGAATTTTGGTAAAGTTAAGAATTCCGTATTTATTAACCAATATTTGAAGAATTTGTTTTTATGCCCTAAAGAATTACCCTATCTAAATCTTTTGACATTCTATTCATCAAATCGTTTAGTTGGTTTAATTTCGAGAGAATATCATTTATATCATCCTTTTGTTCACTTTTAAGGTTGGCCAAATCGTCCATTAAACGCTTAATGGCTGTTTTAAGGATTTTACTCTTGTAAACCTGAATTGCCTTGGGAACTGCCCGTTGCAGAAAATCCTCCTCGTTCTGGTCGCCCCATATTCTGCTGAGTTTATACCTCGATGAAAGTATATCCACCGCCAGTTGACTTATTTGAGTGTCTTGGTGATTGATAAAATGTCTATTATCGGTTGTTTTGTTTTCGGTGAGTAGCTTTCCGAACTCATCAAAAATCTTCTTGTAAACAAGGTTTTGGAACTCCAGTTCGTCGTTAAGTATTTCATCAATAATATACTGAGCAACAGTAATGGTTATCTCCTGCTCTTCAAAATCGTCGGTTTTGTGATGAAACAGCACTTGCTCGCCCGAATTTAACAGAAATGCGATAATTTCGCGTTCCTGTTCCTCGCAGAATATACCCGACACATAGGAGGGGAGGCGGGGTGTTTCCTTTTCCCTTATTTCGAACGATTCACGTTGAATTAGCTGCTCAAACTTCTTTTTGCGCTGATTGGTTACCTCGGTATAAAGCACGTCCTCCTGTATATCCATTATTCGGGAGCACTCCTTGATGTAAATGGAGCGAGTAATGGTTTCGGGGATTACGCTTATTGAGCGGACAATATCGTTAATAAGGTTTGCGCGCTGAATGGGGTCGTTCTTTGCTTCATCGAGCAGTAGTTTTGCCTTGAACTTTATAAAGTCGGTCTCATTCTTATCTACATAGTCCAAAAGTTCGGTTGAACTGTGCGAACGAGAGAAACTGTCGGGGTCTTCGCCCTCGGGTAAAAGTACAACCTTTACGTTGAGGCCTTCCTCCAGCACTAAGTCAATTCCTCGGAGCGATGCTTTAATACCAGCAGCATCGCCATCGTAAAGGATTGTTACGTTAGGTGTAAAGCGCTTAATAAGTTTAATTTGGTCGTGCGTGAGCGATGTTCCAGAGCTGGCCACCACGTTCTCAATCCCAGCCTGATGCATCGATATAACATCGGTATAACCCTCAACCAGAAAACACTTATTCTCCTGGGTGATAGTTTTTTTTGCCTGATAAATTCCGTAGAGAATCTCACTTTTATGGTAAACCTCGCTCTCGGGACTGTTCAGGTACTTGGCTATTTTTTTGTCGGTTTTAAGGGTACGACCACCAAAGCCAATAACGCGCCCGCTTAGGCTATGGATTGGGAACATAACCCGCCCCATAAACCTGTCGAAAGTGCTGCCATCCTCGCGTTGAATGGTTAAGCCTGTTTTTACAAGATTATCGAGTTTGTAGCCATCGTGTATTGCAGAATGCGTGAATGCATCGCGCTGTTCAAGGCAGTAGCCCAGTTGAAATTTCTCTATGGTGTTATTGTGGAATCCCCGTTCCTTAAAGTAGGCAAGCCCTATATTTTTGCCATCGGAATGTTTGTGGAGCATATCGCTGAAGTACCGCTGAGCATAGGCATTAACAACCATTAGGCTTTCGCGCTCGTTCTTTTGCTCTATTTCCTCGGGTGTAGCCTCTTTCTCTATAACTTCAATGTTATATTTCTTTGCAAGGAATTTTAAAGCATCAACATATCCAAGATGCTCATGCTCCATTATAAAGTTTACAGCATTTCCACCCTTACCACAGCCAAAGCACTTAAAAATTCCTTTTGAAGGGCTTACGGTAAACGAAGGTGTTTTCTCGTTGTGGAAAGGACAATTCCCCAAATAGTTGACACCACGTTTACGCATGGTAACATAATCCTGAACCACCTCCAGAATATCCGATGCGGCAATTATCCTATCAACAACGTGTTGGTCAATCATTTAATGTGAATTGCATTGTAAAACATAAGGAGTGTAAAGATAGAAAAACCAAAGGTTATTTGGTGAGAAATTTATGAACAGAGGCTAATGTTTAAACTACTTAATTGTTTTTAAGTGTTGTTCAAAAAGATTTAGTTTAAGATCTATCACATCTTAAATCCGGAATATGGAAGATTATTTCTTGTAGTTTATTAAGAAAATTAGTGCCCTCCCCCCTGAGTAATAAAACTTCCAGAGATAGAAATCTCCTTAGGAGTAACGCTAAGAACAGGTATTGGACTTTTGCTTAGCATTTGTTGTGCATAGCTGCCCAAAACAAAGTCGCTAAGTGCAATGTTTTGCTCGGTCATTATACTTACCATATCAGCATTAACGTCCAATGCGTACTCAATGGTTATATCGGTAATATTGTCGCCACGTAGGCTGGCTGTTTGGAATCGGATATCGCGCTCCTTTAGGTAGTTGCAAACCTGTTTGATGTATGCGTTTAGCTTTAGGTCAATCTCGTCGGTTTGGAGAGTGGCAACGCCAATTACATGAACCTCGGCGTTGAAAGCCCTTGCAACCTCTGCTGTTACTGGAACTTTTTGTCGGGTATCGGTTGTAATATCAATAGGTAGAACTATCTTTTGAATATCGCGGGGCATTGAGCCATGGCGAATTGTTATTACAGGATTATCCGTTGCCGAGATAATGCGGAACGCATTGCTACCAATAAAAAACTCCTCGAACCCCGATGCTCCATGTGTAGAGCAGATTATCACAGAATTCTCAAAGGCGTGAGCCTGATTAACCACCTCGCGGTAAATCTTTCCTTTTTTTACAATGTAGGTAAGGTTTGCGCTTTCGAGCATTTTGGGTGAGTACTCTGCTACCAGTTCTTCAAATTTCTTTTCGGCACTTTTATGTTCCTCATCAAATCCACCGGGTGTTAAATCGGTAGGGTATTTCTGAACATAAACCATTTGAATATCACAGTTGAACTTGTTAGCAAAGGTTATTGCTAAACGTAATCCGTTAACAGATTCTTTCGAGAAATCGATTGGAACAATTATGTGCTTCATGGCTTAGGTTTTCTGATTAGATGAAAGCAAATCTACATTAAATTAAGGAATTAACCCAAAAACTGCAGGAAATTTAAAGCAAAATAGCCAGAGATAAGTCTCTGGCTATTGTTTTGACAAAATCTTTAGGCTATTAGAATCCAGCATCCAAGCTCCGGATAATTCCTGCCGCCTCCAATGCTTTTCGTAACGAAGCAACATTAACAGAAACCACTACGGCCACTTTATATTCCTTGCCAACGCGAACAATGTCCTCAGCAGCAATAGCGCCATTGCTGGCTATGTTGGCATACTTTAGGTAATCGCCGCCAGTTTCGAAAAACTTATCGAAATAAGCAGCATTTTCCTGCTGAGCATTAGGATTGTTAACAAGGGCTACTTGTCCAGGAATTCCTGGTTTGCCTGCAAAACCTTTAAAAGTTACTCCATGAACGGCATTCTTTTTTGCTCTATCCATTGGGAGTTTTGGGTCGCTGGTGTATGTCCATACTTTAACAAGATATGTTCCCTGTGTTCCTGTAGGCATAGCCTCAAGCTCATACCTGAAACTTTTGGTGTCGGCATCGGCCGCTTTTTTTGATGTTGCACACGATGTGGCAATTAGGGCAACCAAAGTTAATGTGCCAAAAAATAGTTTAGTTTTCATATTACATTAGGTTGTTTTAAAGGATTATTATTTTGTTTGTCGGATAAGCATTCCGGGGTAGAATTTTCCCATGCCCTTAAAGATAGTTTTATCAACTAAAGGAGCAGCGGTAGCTGTACTATCGGCTGCTGCTTCCTCTCCAGCCATATAGCGGTTATCCCATATTGGCTGGTCAACCCTTACAACGCCTTTTCTTACATACTTAGTTCTACCCTCATCGTCAATGGTTTGTTCAAGCACCTCGTAACGGTCGCCCTTCTCCAGGCCTTCTTTCAAGCCAATCTTTGCAGATATTGGGTCAACCTCGAAAAGTGGAGTTTTTGTTTTAAACACATCGTGGGCGCGTTGTAGTTTTGCAATAACAGCGTCAATTGCCTTAACTGTTGCTATGCGTACAAGTTCATCCTCCGATTTTGTTGTAAATATTGACGATTGAAGGTCGGCCCAGGCTTTATCGAATCCTACAAGTTCAAGTTTAAACAGGTCGGTGCTATCAAATGCCTTTGCACGTTCGGGTGAACTGTCGTAGGAGTCGTTCCACATCTCCTGGTAGAAAACGGCAGCAATAGAATCGTTCCAACGTAGTTTGTAAAGGTAAGAGTTGGCCTGAATAACATACCCTTTTGATGCTACGTCGGCAGCGGTAGAGCCAATGTCAGCTAATAATTTCGCGTTCTGCCCGCCAAATTCTTTTAGTAACGATAATCCACGTTTTGCTGCGGCCATAACTTCTTCCTTAGGAATATACTTAAAGCGAGTAACCACAACAAACGTATTGGAAATTAGCTCTTCGCCGGCATCGGCCAGCATGGCTTTGCCCCTAACGCTGGCTTTTGCAATACTTGCCTGCATTTCGGTAGCATCGTATTGACCTCTTTCGCCAATTAGGTTCATGTTGAAATTCCCATTTTCGTCTCTGCCATACCACTTGGCAACAATTTGTTGTGGAATTTTATTCTCCTTGAAAAATTTTTGAATTATTAATGGCAGATCTTTAGTGTCGGTTGTGTCAACAAGTCCTCCAGTGGTCAAGGAAACCAATGACTTTCCAAAGGCATTACCAGCACCTTTCTTTTTGGAAATCTTTTCTTCCTCAGGAATTGGATAGTCTTTGGGGTTGAATGAACGAATTGAGAGGTTATGGTCGTTAAACTTTTCCGGAATAGGAGTGGAGTCGAAGCTTCGTTTTATTGTATCGGCTTTAATAAGTCCGGCATCGTCAAGCATAATTGTGTAAAGAGAACTTCTTCTATAAGATGTACTTTGAAGTTGTTTGTCATCTTTTTTAATTTCCTGGGCAACCACAGGGGCCAAAGCCATTAATAATATTGTAAAGACTAATGCTTGTTTTACTTTCATAGTATTTTTCATTAAGTTAGGTTACAATTTTGAACACCAATTTATCAAAAAAAACAAATTGACTCCAAACCGAATGGCCGAATTTTGACAATACATAAATTATTTGGGGTGTAGTTGTTGATTACTAATGTGAAAAGTTAATCCCAGGTAAATTTAACCGAGAAATTTTGTGGGTCTGTACCTTGAGTTTTGTGGAATGTTACGTTTTTGCAATTTACAAGTTCAAGGGCCTTAATGCACCAACCAATAGTCCTATAATCTAGTATCTCGCTCGATTTATGTAGTTTGGTGGCTGTAAGTATTATAGATTTTTTATTCACTTCCGATATCTCAGCATCAACAGGCCTGTAGTACATTGAAATAATCCGCTTGGCCGCTTTCATGAGCGACTGGGGACTCGCAACAAGTAAAAAAACCTTGTAAACACCTTTTAATCCAAAGTCGGCACTAAATTTTCCAACTTCAATTGCTGTTTTTTGCTCATTTCCTCCAAAAAACATATTGGCAATAGCCTTAAGCGGAGTGTAGTAGTATTTTTCCACATCGAACCAATCCGAGGAGCTAATTACTCCACTGTAAAGCAACTGACAATCGCTAGGGAGTGTGTTAAACCAATCATTGTAACGTTCTGGATGTTTTTCTTTCACATACGTTCGGGTCGAAATCAATCCTGTACCCTTAACCTCTATACCGTTCATCGTTGTTGCTTTTAGTTCTCTATGCAATTTAGGTATATTTTTGAATAGATATCTAGGGTTTAATAATATTTATTGAAATTGAAGAGTAGTCGTAATAAATTAATTGCATTTAGTATGTAACCCATAATTTAGTATTTTTGTGACAAATTCTTATTG
Source organism: Bacteroidota bacterium (assembly GCA_029560875.1). GTDB lineage: Bacteria > Bacteroidota > Bacteroidia > Bacteroidales > Tenuifilaceae > SB25. The sequence goes on from JAKQKB010000020.1 coordinate 27,823, forward strand.
ATATGGATATTGTACTTAGCGGAATACGCTCTACTGGAAAACTGCATTTGGGTAACTATTTTGGTGCTTTGCAGAACTTTGTTAAGATGCAGCACGAGAACAAGTGCTACTTCTTCATTGCCGATTACCATTCACTTACAACACATCCCACCCCTGAGGATTTGCACGGGAATGTTAAGCAGGTTTTGGCCGAGTATATTGCTTGTGGATTAGACCCGGAAGTATCAACCCTATATATCCAAAGCGATGTTCCTGAGATTCCTGAACTTTACCTTTTGTTGAATATGAACGCCTATAAAGGTGAGTTGGAGCGCTGTACCTCGTTTAAGGAAAAAATACGTAAACAACCCGACAACGTTAATGCTGGATTGCTTACGTACCCAACCCTTATGGCTGCAGATATTCTTATTCACAAGGCGCATAAAGTTCCTGTGGGTAAAGACCAAGAGCAGCATTTGGAAATGACACGTACATTTGCCAACCGCTTTAACCGCATGTATAATGTGGAGTACTTTCCCGAGCCAGTTGCCTATAATTTTGGTAAAGAGCTAGTTAAGATACCGGGACTAGATGGGTCTGGCAAAATGGGAAAATCGGAAGGTAATGCAGTTTACCTATCCGATGACGCTGAAACTATCCGCAAAAAAGTTATGAAAGCCGTTACCGATTCGGGACCAACTCAACCCAACCAAGAGAAACCAGAGGCCATTCAAAATTTATTTACCATAATGAAGGTTGTATCCACACCCGATACCTATCAGTTTTTTGAAGATAAGTACAATGCATGCGAAATCCGTTATGGAGATTTGAAAAAACAGTTGGCTGAGGATATAATTAAGGTTACATCTCCAATGCGCGAGAGAATTGAGGCAATACTTTCCGATGATGCCTATTTGAGGAAAGTGGCAAAAATGGGTGCCGAAAAGGCACGAGCCAGTGCATCGCAAACGATTAAGGATGTTCGTCAGATTATAGGGTTCAGACAATTTTAAATTGGAAGCCCCGACTAGGGGCTTTTTTTATGCGAGTTCCCCACCTAAATTTTGTTGTGGGTTTTGGAGTATAGCGCGTAAGTGTAAAACATAACAAAAAAGCCCTATTTCTAGGGCTTTTGATTTAGTAGCGGGGACAGGGCCTGTCCGCTAGCCAGCGGAACTCGAACCTGTGTCCGCCGGCTGGCGGATATGAGCCCAACTAGCTAGGGTTTAATGATGGAGCGGATGAAGAGTCTTCCCTTGGCGGTTTTAAGCTGTTTCTCCCTAGTCAACGCCTCCTCCTTGGTGCTAAACTCTTCGTGGTAGATGAGTTCCCATGGCTGAAATTTTGCCGTCCAGCCCTTATTCTGGGAATGATTATGTGCGCTGAGCCTACTGTTTAGGTCAGATGTGTACCCCACGTAAATTTTGTTGTGGGTTTTGGAGAATAGCGCGTAAGTATAAAACATAACAAAAAAGCCCTATTTCTAGGGCTTTTGATTTAGTAGCCAAATCTGGACAATTATCTAACTTGATTATCATTCAAGATGCAGCCAAAGTAATTGATTTTCTTGACAATGCAAGCCTTGAAGATTTTATTTCTTAAATTTGCTTACTACCAAAAATTGTAAGCAAAATGGAAACTAAAATCTTAAAAGAAATAAAGCAAGTACGTGATTTGCTTTCTAAGTTGGTTGGTACGTATGATTTACCAGCCAAAGAGCGTTTCTCAACTCAAGCACTAGATAAAGCAGCATTAGAATTTAAGCGTTTATCCATTGAACGAGGAGAATGGATTAGTGATTATGAACTTTCAAAAGTAATTAAAAAGGCCCCACATTATTGTGGGAAGTTCATTATTGAAAAGTTTCAATTTAAGAACTACTATAAACATGGACATAGACTATATTTCTATAAAAAAGATGTCGTTGCATTAAATGAAGAATTGAAAAAAAGAAATATAAATCTTAGGCAATATGATGAACTCCTGAAAGACCAGGAAAAGTTTTATAAAAAAATAGAAGAACTTAATAGTCAAACAGGTAAGTACGAGGGGAAAATTTTTCAAATTCCCGATGGATTAAAGGATATTGAAAAGACACAGATTAAGACACCATCTGAAGACGTTGTAATAAGTCATATTGCATCACTTAAAGAAGAATTTCAAAAGTTTAAACTTTATGAATATATTGATTTATACTACGATGACACATATGCAATGTTAAAATATCAATATTATTTTGATAGATACATTAGTACCGAGATAAAAAAACATTGCAGAAAATGGTGCTTTGATTTTAACTACGCAAATAATGCACTAAAAGAGATACATAACGTTCGAAGCGAACCACTATATAAGTAGCTATTTGCTAACACTAATCATAATATATACAAATCAAATAGTCAGTAACCTTATTTCTAGTTAACTAAATTTTAATAGATTATTAACCTGTTGACTTTACTAAATAAACACAATATATTGATGAGGCTAGTCCCAAATACAAGATTGTTTTTTTTATAAATGAGCACTTGTTATTTTTGGGATAAAAATGACACAAACTCAGCGTAATTTTCAGCATTCAGACGTATTTAGATTAATCAATGAACAAGAGCCAGAACTCGCATTGAAATTAATCGACCAAAAATTAAAACTTGAAGATGATGTTGAAGAGCAGTGCTGGCTGTACATATACCAAAGTTGGATATATTATTCTCTCTACCAATACTATCCATTGGCTCATAATGCTATCAATCTAGTCTTGAGGAATAGAGATAAACTGAGCAATAATATTATTGTTGAAGCATATTTGATTAGAGCCCTCATACATATTAAACAAAATAAGTTGTTGTATTCCTTAGACTCTGTAGAGACTTGCCTAAGTATAGACCCAACTAATACTGCGGCAAAAAAATTACAAGAACTAATCATTCTTTTATTAAGGAAATAAATTTATATATAATGTAAAAAAAATTATAGTGCAACCTGTTTATATTATTATTCTTAATGGCCAAAGGTACATCGACTTTAACACTATCCTGTATCTTTTAAATAGTTCTGACAAGGACAATAGAGCAACCTTATGGAGATATCTGAGAAACAATAAAAGAATCAAGTCAACTGTAATTAAAAATCAAAAAATCTACCTGCTGGATGACTTATTAAGTGATAGTTTTTTGATAGGTAAAATGCAAAATATACAAGGTTTAGCCAGTGCTTTAGAGGACTAATATGCTATTTTAAAGTAAATCTTAGCCCCATCTCAGTCATGATTCTTTCCATCTCTAACTTGACCGCATCTCTGTCAGACTCCTTGCAAAGGATAGAATCATGCTTGGTATATATTACATACCCCTGCTTCCTGATTTGTGGATATATGTTTCTAATAAAAATCTCACTCTCCAATCGCTGCAGCATAATGGCTAACTCCTTATGGCTGTTATTTTTTATTTTAAATTCATCCATCCAACTGATAACGTTTGGAAATAGTTCCTTTAACCGCTTTTTATAAACTGAGTTCCATCCTGCCTTGGAGAACATTATTTTGATGAATATATTCTTAGCAAATGGCCTATTCCATCCAGTTTTTTCACATATATAATCATAAATCTTCCCATCCCCAGATAGTTTAATAAAATGCTGTACATCAATTTCATTCTTATTGAGATAGGGATAATAGTAAGCATTTATAAGTTTAGGAAATTTTATAAGCATATTATCTAGACTATCAAATAAATTTGCAAGTAGACACGGTTGTGAGTTTGATAGGTCAATGTCTTTTAAAGGCTCACCATTTAATGTAACATAACCACCCTTAATAAAATCAGCTTTAAGATTGGTTAAATTAGTATCCAACCTCCAGTTGGTATCGTTAATCGAGGCATAGAAGTCCTCGCTTTGAAGAGTTGATATTGAATAGAATTGTGATGCTCTAAAATTATTCACCCTAGTTTTTTTAAATCTATCCACAGAATCAAAATAGCAGTGGTGCTTAAACATAATAAGGTCTAGGTGCCTCTCTTTTGCCTTAGCTAAAGCCTTATCAACACTTGTGGTATATGTGGCATAGTTGCCTTCAATAGTTTTACAATAGGTATCAACGATATCTACAACATCCTCCTGAATCTCATCGTTGACTTGAATAAAATCATCTATGTTATAATTCATAACCGCCTGCATCATTCCTTCAATATCAAACTCTAACAGACTTAGGTCATTTATTACCTTTTTTATCTGATTTCTGCGGTGGTTAGGCTTCTTGCTTCCATACTCAACTATTACAGGTTCGCTGAAATCGAAGTATTCATCCGAGAACCGATAGCCGTATGGTTTGCTATGCTCCAAGGGAACGCCCCTATAATGACTAGAGTAGGAACTATTAAAGTAAGGTTCTTTAAGAATAATTCGGTTATAGGTTAAGGATGACATAAAAATTTTATTGTAGTTATGCGTGAAATTCTGCTTTAAAAATGCAGAAGTAATGTTTATAAATGTATTCATACTGATATCGTTGTCTATTAAATGATTTTGGTACAAAAGATATCTAATAAATTCATAAGAATGATTTAATCTAATGCTTGATAACTCTAGGGAGATTAAAACTTCATTCATTTGTCTAGGAATAATAATATTCAATTCAAAGGGATTATTTTTAAAATCCTATAGAAGGATTGAATACACTTTATAGATTGAAATATTTGAAAAGTTTAAATTAATTTCTAAAGGTCTACCAGCAAGCTGGCAGACGGAAGTAGATTTTATCATGCTACGCATGATAAAATCTACTCTAGAGAAAATAATTAATAAGGAATTTCAGTGGCTATATATTATAAAAGGTCTAGAAAGAAGTTTTGCCCTATACTATTTTATGTGGTGCGGTTTTTTCTAAAAAGCATAATATATCTAACCTGTAGCGATTTTAAAAATTACTTGTAGGGCTTTTTCAAAACATGTTAATCTATAGATGATGGATATATGAAAGCAATGGAGTTCCCAATTAACACTTCTTTAATTGCCCGAATGGCTTCATATTTTCTTAGATACCATTTGGCTTGCACTATAGATTCGAAAGGGAAATAGATACCCCTACCAAAGCATAGGCTAATCAAATAGTTTATTTTTTTAGTTGATGCGTAATTATCCACGATTGTCTTCTTTTTGCTTAAAGAAATATTTACAGTTTGCACAGCTTTTTTTACTATATATTAATAGTTCTATGCTGACAGATGAATTTATTATTTTTATTTTAAACAAATAAAAAAGAGAATATTAATATTAATTTAACTAGTGGAGAGTTTAGATGGATTTAAACTTATTATGGGTTGAAATAACTTTTGAATAGAAATTTTGATATGCTTGAGCAATTAGAGTCAGAAAAAAACTACCGCTAAATGGCATTTTCAAGGAAGATTTCTAGGCAAATAAAGACGAAATATTTTTGAGGATGTAGATTAAAATGTAGGAAATTTAAGCGAGACTTGTAGTGAATTTATTATGATAGTCATAGTAGTATAAAAAAAATATTTTCTTATTACACTGTTATCTCACTTCGTTCCTTCCTGTTGTTTATTATATCCTTTACTTCGCAATTATGAAAGTGCCAGTATATCTTCATTAATTGTTAGTTTAATCTATATTGTGATTGCCCATAACACCTTGTATTCCTGCTATATATTAGAAGTAAATATAAACGTAGCGGGATTACTCTTAGTAGATATTTCGATTACAAGTGGAAAAATAATAAACAAATTACTGTTTGTATATAAATAGAAAGTTTTGATATCGTTGTGTGAACAAACTATACAATCATTATTAGGATGATTTCTATTTATTTTCAATCAGACTTATTGATTTTAACAGTTTCTCTGTATTATCAATATCAAAATACTTTTCCTTTATCAAAATCACTTGATATTTAAGTGGTAGATATGTTCCCCATTTTGAAAAGTCCATCAAATTTGGAGCAATCTGTAATAAGTTTGAAATGTGAGATTCTATATCTTTTAGTGGGAGGGTTAATAAACTCCACTTTTCTAAAAAATCTTTTTTGGTTGCATCAATATAAAATTTACTACAACTTTCATCGAGTTGGTTTTCTAATTCAGCAATGTTAAGAAGTAATTGAATCGTTCTGTTAACTCTTGTTCCTGAGAATGAGTATAGTTCTAAATGATTTTCCGCAATTAGTAATGGCCTGCTGGTCTGTAAGTTGTAAATATCAAAAACACCAAAATATTTTCGCATTTCATCAATTTCATCACAACTTTGTTGATTCAATACTTCATAAATATTTTTATCGAAAAGGATTTCAAACATCTTTTCTCTGATGCTTTGATGAATTGTACCTTCACTGCCAAAAAACATTGGTTTTTTTCCATCTTTCGCTGGTATTACTTCAATCTTCTTTGACTTTAAATCAATGAATATTATTTTCCAAATTCTAGCTGCAAGTAGTATGTTCTCGTCTTCCTTTATTTGTGGCGAGAAAGGAATTTCTCCTATCGTATTTCCAGCATTTACAACTTTAAAGTTTTTTTCAGTTTTGAAGACGCTATAAAAATCTCGGTTATTTACTATTTTCTCGCCTTCAACTCCGATAATCACTTCTTGCTGTAATTTTTCCAAAAGGTCAATTTCAATCATGTGATTTACTATCTCAGCAATTTCTATTTCACTAATTTGATTGAAAGTAAAATTGTCCTTTAGTTGTTTAGTCAGGTTTGTAATCTTTATACCAGAATGACCTTTTGATATAGATAACGCTTGATGCAGTAAAATATCGTATGGTTTTTCAACTGATAAAGGCGGCTCTATATATTCCTGTTTATATAGTAGCCAACATGCTAGAGATTGGAGTAAACTCCATGGATTTGTTGCATATAAAAACAAGTTACTTGTTTCATCATCTTTACGGCCACTTCGACCAACTCTTTGAATTAATGACGATATGCTGTGTGTTGCATCTATTTGAACAACCTCATCAACTGTTCCAATATCAATTCCTAATTCTAGTGTTGACGTACAACAAATACAAAAATTTTGTCTTGTATTACTCTTAGCAAAATACTCAACATACTCTCTTACCTCCTTATCCACAGATGAATGGTGTGAGAAGTAATTTGCATGTCCTCTCACCTTATCCGAAATCTTTTTAAGTTTTACTGCTAATTCTTCTGCTCGTCCTCTGCTATTTGGGAAAATTAAAACTTTGCTGTCTTTCGTTTCTATGTACAAATCTTTTAAAAGTTCGAGAGGAAGGTCTTTGCTTTCACTTTTAAAGTATCGGAATTGAGCATTTATACCTTTAGCGGTCTTATCTAATAAAACCTTAGTCTTCGATTCATTTCCTGTGAATTTTTTTGCTTCACTATAGTCTCCAATTGTGGCAGATAAACCAACAATACTAAAAGGTTTAGTATTTAAATCTTGAATTCTTGATAATATTGATTTTAATTGTATTCCTCTGTCAGTTCCTATGAATGAATGTATTTCGTCTATTACTACATATTTTAGATTTGAAAAGAGCTGTTTAACAATAAAGGGCTTGTTTACAAACATTGCTTCTAATGATTCTGGTGTAATTAGAATAATTCCATTAGGTTGTTTAATAACTCTATCCTTTGATGTTTTATTCGCCTCTCCATGCCATTTTGTAACTGCTACATTCAGATATTTGCAGAGTTCTTCAATACGATAAAACTGGTCATTAATTAAGGCTATTAATGGTGATATATAAAGAACTTGAACCCCAACTTCATTAAAATCGACTTTAGATAAGATAGGTAGAAAAGCAGCTTCTGTTTTTCCAGATGCTGTTCTTGATGCTAAAATATAGTTATCATCCGATAAAAGGATTCTTGAAATAGCAGCAACCTGTATTGGTCTTAACTGCTCCCAACGCTTATCACGAATATACTTTCTTATTGGTTCTGATAGTAAATCGAATGACATTATAGTTCTTCAATATTATCAATTGATACTAAACTGGGTCGTTCGTCTGCAATTTCAAGTTCCCCAAATATTTTATTTTTGTCCACATTAGGATTTTGGCGAATGATATTCAGTATGTTTAGAAAATCTCTAATTACTTCTCTTGGTGTTAAAAATTCAGATGCACCTGGTTTATTGAATATCTCTTCCATAAACAGCTGAATATCGGCATCTGAAAAATTGATTTCTGTTTTATAGTTGAAATCAAAAATTGTTTTTAACTTTTTTAGCAATACAAATATTTCGTTGTGGTCAAGAGGAAGTATTCGAATTACAGGTTGAGCAAAATCTCTATATTCTATTGTTTCGTATTTATTGGTCTCAAGTCTTGACTTTAAAGCATTGTAACTAAAAAGTCCTCTGCGTTCATTCTCTAAGAATTCTTTTGTGCCAGCAAAATTGAAAAATAAGTTTGTGACTTTGCCTTGAAAGCAATCATTATAAATGGTCATTATTTTTTCATAGTTCTTTTCTCTTACAACTGAGGTTGATATCTTGTAAAGGTTTATGGCTTCATCTAAGTTTATCATAAAACCACTGTAACCGATGCTAACAAAAAGTTTACAGAAATTTTTAAGCATATCATAGTAATTCAAATCATTGATGATTTCTCTTACACCCAAATCTTGCTTTGCTTCTGTTTTTGTTCTATACTCCCCTTTTAACCATTTTAAAGCACTTCTTCTAAGATGTTCATCATCTTTTATAAAACCCTCATAATACCTCATTACTACCATTCCAAAATCAAACCCACCAACTTCAGTAATTTCATTGATAGTCTTCATTATATTGGTTTGGACGAGGGTCAAATATTTCTCATTACGAATATCAGTTAATGAAACATTATTATCCTCTGCTGTTTTAATAATTATCTGTTCAATCCATTTCTCCATCAAGGTTGGCAGTGCTCCCCCTTCTGGTTTAGTTTGAATTGCTATGTTATCAATAAGTGCAGAATAAAGAGCAACACCTTTACCATCATTTGAATACAATCGGTTGTCAGGAGTGAAATCAGCACTTGCGACAACAAATTTCTGTTTAAGTGCGACAGTATTAAGCAAATGAAGCATAAAGGATTTTCCAGAACCAAAGTCCCCAATCCAAAACTTCACAATACTATTTCCGTTTTTTACGTCCTCTAATGCTGATATAAAAGCATTAATTTCTTCAGAACGACCCACTGTAATGTGTTGAATACCTGTCTTTGGAACAACACCACCTATTAGTGAATTTATTATTGATGTTGCTTCTTTGGGTTTAATATTGTCTATCATTTTGCAAGAATATTTTGATAATAATTTGGACTTATGATATAATAATCATCTTCTTCTTCAATCAAAACATCGTCTAATGTTTCATAGCAAACTTCATTTATGCTTTCAATGAGTTGGTTCGTAAAAACTCCATTTGATTTAGCAAATGATTCAAACTCACTTTGAGGAATTGAAAAGTTATTTTTTGCGAATTTCTCTAATACAGCTATATGCAGTTGATTAAACAGAATACTATTAAGATAGTTTGAGTTTTGAACCTCATCTGTTTTTTGAGTTATTTCAATTTTAACTTCCTCGGTGTTTATTTCTTGTGTTTTAATTGCACTATGTTCATCTTCGTATTCATCATTTAAATATTCATTAAGAAGTTCTACCGTTTCTGAATGTTGTTCTTGTACCTCCTTTATTGATTCAGAATCTAACTTTATCTTTTTTCTTTTTACTGCATATATTTTTGAAATACCAAGTAAGGCTTTCTCTAAATTTTTATCATTAATGAGTTCGCTCACAATAATTTCAAATTCATGGAGCTGCTCATTAGTTTTGAACAAACTTTTCTGAATTGTCTTTGTAAACTGTCGGTTGTCAAAAACTACCGATTTTAGGTCATGATACAAATAATGAATATAAAGTGTCAATGCCGCTTCCTGATTACTCTTAGAAATAAATTTGGATGCTTCAAAGAAAATAATCTCAACTGAGGGGTTTTTCTTATTTAAGTTTGCCAAGGACATTATATCATCAATAAATTGCTTGGGGTCGTCCTTGTAATTTGTTGTAATTTCATCGAATTTGAGTTTCCAACGATTTGTATTTAGAGTATATAGTTCAATCTCTGTTAATTCATCTGGTGGTTTTATTTTTGAAATTAAGATTGGAAGTATTTCTGATACTTTTGAAATGATTTTAGATTCAAGTGCTAAGTTAACTTCTGTGGTGCTGTAATAACTATTCGTATTAATTTTTCTTTTATGGCCGTATTGTTCACGAACACAATTCTCGCAATGCTTAAAGATATGTGAATAGATTTCTTTTGTTGTTGATTCAATACAATACTTATAATTCAAACTACCAAATCTATAGTTGAAATGCTTTTTCGCAATCACGTCTGCTACTATGGAAAATTGTTCATCTAATGATGTCCCTTCTTGATTGTACTTATTAGTTAATTCAGCAATTGTAGCGATGAATAGTTTTAAGATTTCGAGATAACAATATTCAATGTTACAAAAAACATTGCTTGGATACCATAGTTTATTTAGAAGGGCTTCATCCTCATCATTTAAGTTAAGTTTAGTTTTATATTTGCTTCCAATTCTCCAATAGTCATAATCAGTATAACTGTAGTTGAATTCTTTGGTATTTTGTGCTTTAAGTCTCGATAATCCATCAATATCTCCACATGCGTCCATTTTCTCCATTAGAAATGAAACACCATAAGATTTTGTTTTAGGATAACAATAACCTAAAATATCTAGCTGCTTTTCTAATATAGGGATGTCTTTGTGATTTTCATATTCATTAAGTAAGTCAAAAAGTAAGATAAAAGCATAGTTAGTATTTCCTTCCAAATCATAATGCTCTCCATTTAAGAAACACGTTTTGAAATGAAAGTAAAAATTTTTCTGCTCTTCTGTTGCATATTTGATTTCCGAGAAAGAATAAACATAATGATGCGCCCAATAGGGAATTCCTTTTCCATATTTCTTTAACTCGATTGCTGGAATTATTTTGTATGATTCTCCTGTAACATCAATTATTGAATCATCATTTTTTACTTTATAGGAAATTGGTGACAAAGACGATGCTTTTTTACTTTGAAGTGAACTATTGATTGTTTCCTCCCTATGAATTCGATTTGAATTACTTGAATAATTGCTAGATGGCGTTATAGGTGTTTTTTTACGATTAAATGCGTAAATAATTATGGCAACTATCACTAAGGCTATTATTACTAATAGTGAAGAATTAGATTCATTTGGTTCTGAATCGATTTTTGGTCTTTCTACTTCTACAGGAATTAGATACTCACTAAACAAATAACCTGCTCTACTCTGATATTCAGCCCTATACCACAAGGGATTCGTTTTATCTGTTACCTTAACAGTCTCGCCTTTCTTGATAATTCCCATTGAGAGGAACTCTGAACCAGCCCCGCTTCTAAAATTTAAATTTGTTGTGGTTTTATATTCATCCGAAGCACTCAGGCTACTAGTAATTACAGCAAAAAATATTGTAATTATTGTTTTAAGAATCCTTTTCTTATTAGTTATTAAACCATGCATTTTTATTTCCAAGTTTTTTATATAAATACTAAGTATGCCTTAAATAAACGAAAAAGTAAAATAGCAAAAACTAATTTAGTTAAAATATCTGTTAAGCAATTATTTTTGTAGAATTAACTTATTACTATAAGTTCTTTAAAAATTCATCCTCAGATATTACTTCTAGTTCAGCACCTTGTTCGATTAACTTAATTGCCTTCTCTTGTTTGTTACTCATGCCATCCTCCCCAACCAATCTATAGTCCTGCTGTCCAACGACCAAAAAATCTGTTTCTTTGGTTACCCCACCACCATTTATTCCACCAATGTCTGCTATTATTTGTTGTGCTTCATGTCTTGGCATAGATGATAATGTTCCAGTAAATACAACAGTTCTACCGAAAAATATGCTTTCTGGATTATGCTTTTGTGGGTCTCCTGTAATATTTCGTGGTTTTGTTTCTCTCTTTGTTTCTCTCATTGTTTCACAAGGCTTATAACCACTTCCAGAAATTCGACCTATTGTTGTCCTAAGTTTCTCTGGAAAGTCTTCAATACAGTTTACACCAACAATTTCAAATGCTTTAACTGCAAGTTTAGCTGTTGCTTCACTATCAGCAGCAGCTCTGTGGTGGTCAAGTGGTATGTTATTATGTCGACAAAGTGTTGCCAATCCATAGTCAGATAATCCTTGCCATACTTTTTTTGCGAAGATGTAACTACATGCATAATTAAGTTCTGGATATTTAATTTTATAGGTATCCATAGTTCGTCTTAATACGCTCATATCAAAACCTGCATTGTGAGCAATTAAGAATTTATGCTTGATTAACGGCTCTATCTCTTTCCACAATTCAACAAATTCTGGAGAATTCTTAACGTCTTTTGGTGTTATTCCGTGTATTGAGACGCAAAAATCATCAAAATATGGGTAGCAAATGGGTTTAATCAACCATGATTTCACCTCCTTAATCTGATTATTCTCAACAAAGGTTAATCCAATTTCACATGGACTGTTTCTTTCTGGTGTGGCTGTTTCAAAGTCAATTGTAATAAAGTCCATAACACAATTATTGTTAAGGTTAACTCTTTAAAGAATATAATTGTTATTCATATCTCCCAATCGTCCAGAGTAGTTTATCAACGAATCGGTTGTATCTTATCATTTCAATGTTTTCGACTTCATCTTTGAAATCAACTTCGATTATTTTCAAATGATGGCTAACAGAATTCAAGCAACTATCAATCTCTCTCTTATTCTTTTGTTTGAATTCATCGACTTTGGGTATGTAGTGTGAATAAATATTGGTTTTAAGTCCTACAGCTTGTTTAGCCAAATTGTCCAAGGGTAAAATTGTCCAAGGGTCATTCAAGAATAATATTTTAGACGCTAACGATGTCATTACTTTCCCATGTGTAATTCCTTTTTCTTTAAGGAGTTTTGCAAAGACGTCAACGTTTTTTTGGCCTTTCGTATTGACCCATTGCATAGTTAACTGAAGTAAAAAGTCGGTTTTTGATTTTTCAACATTACGAGCGACCCTGTATTCATTTATAAAGGATTTGAATGTTCCATATGATAGACTTAAATAATAACCAGTTTCCGTTTTGCCTAACTTATATCGCTTGAATTCTCTAATGTAAGTTAAGTCTGAACGATAATATTGGAGTAAGTTGCCTAATGCTTGGATTTGGACATTCGTCATATTCACTAATAATTTTGTTAATAAAAATATCTACTCTTTTTGATTAATCATAGTTATTGTATGTTTTTTTACTCAATCGTTCAGTTAAATCCTCAATATCCTTTCTTCTCGCCAATTTGTTAAACCATTCATTAGGAATACTTTTTAAACCAGAAAGTTGTTTAGCAAGCACACCAATTACTAAGGTCTAATCACATTTATTTTTCATACAGGTTCCTTCATTTTTACGGATTCTGTGTGTAATTTATATCTATGTAAAGAAGACCCTACCCAATTTTGAAATAACTGAATTTTTTATGGCACAAACTGACCTTGTATGGAAGATTATTACAGATGCTTTCACACTACAATTCAGTGTGAAAAAAGATGAAAGGAGTAAAGAATATCTTGAAGAGGTGAAATTTACGTCAAAGATAAATCTAAGATGGTTCTGAATATTCAATTGCAGAAGACCAATGTGAATTTGGGAAAAAGTTGGATGAACTTGTTATAATGATTTAGTATAATGGTTTACATCAAGGACGAAAAGTCGTCACAATTATTGCTAATACAAGTTTTTTTCATAATTGATGCAGAGATTTATTAAAAAGTATACTGATTACAATATTTCTAACAATAAAACACGAAGTATGGTTAACTAAGACTATACTTTGTGCTTATAAAGACTTAACTCAGAGTTTCTGCTAACCGAAAATCTTTGCTATGCTGTGTAAAACAAAATCTTGACTTATTTTTTCTTGCTCAAGTCGAATTGTATCTACGTTATCTGCTTTGACAAAATTGAATAGTTCAAGCTCTTCAGAATTGAGATTTGGTAAATTAGTAACATTGGTTGGTTCACCTTTATCCCAATCCTCTTTAAAAGCATTTAAGGTCTCAAAGTCCATCATGAAGGACTTTGTATGTGGAAAGTAACTTTTTATTTGTGAAAGGATTTGTAAACCATGGGTATCTATATCTCCCCAGTAATAAATTTCTTTATCATTTAGCCATGTAGCCTTTTTTAAACTACCAACCTTAAACCCACTTCCGAATATTCCAATGGAATTTTTCATTTGAGGAAGTGTAAGAAAGTTCATTAAGTTACTGAAATTCGTCTTGTTTTCGAGTATAAAAACCTTCTCACAAGGGATTGTCAAATGTTTAAACTCTTCTTCTGTTACTTCAATATCTGTTAAATTGGATAAGTACTTTTCAGAAATAACTTTATCCAAAATCCTAATCCTGATTTGGCTTTGGTTGAATTTAAGCCCGAATCGTTTTTCAAAATCTTTTGTTGTTGAATAATCCTCATTAACGCTTTCTGGGGGTAAAATTATACTTAGCAATTCTAGTAGAACGCCCTTGTTGTTTTCAATGAATTTTGTATGAACCTTGATTGGCAACTCTCTTATATATAGATTTGGTTTGGGGTTATTCTTAAAGTATTGGCAAACTTTAATTAAAGATTCCCAAGTTTGGCTATTATCAATTACTTTCTTAGGGTACTTTTTTACCCAGTCAATTAGTTCTGGAAAACTAGTAAGGATTTTATTGGTATTGATTCTATATGATTCAACTTCTCGTTCTTTATGCAGAAACTTCAGAAAGTCCAGTTCAGTTTGAAAACTAAAACTCTCGGGCAAACTTTGAATTCCATGCCTTTTGGTATTTACCTTTTTGTAAGTAATTGTGTAACCGAAATTTTTAATATCCTTTGATTGCTGAATTATTTCTGATAATTCACTTCTCATTTCATTAAAATCAACAGAAATTGATTTGTCGGAGCGAATCGTTTTCGGGAAAAATGATTCCTCTGATAATATTGATTTTAGAAAGTCAATATAGAGATTCTCAGATTTCTTCTTTATTTCAGCTACTGTAATCACTTGTAGTTAAGGTTTTTTCGTCAATAAGTTTTTTTGCTTGTTCAATTGTAGTGTCAAAGATTCTCGAATTTCTGTTGTTTACACGATGTACTATATGAACTCCAGAAATATAAGGTTCAGCAATTTGAATCTTATCATCAGGTGTGACCAATAGCATTTGCAAATTCAATTTTTGAGTCAAATCCATAAGATAAACAGCTTTCTCTTCGTCTTGCTTTGCGAATGCTTCATCCACACATATGAAGCGAAATGAATTTGTATTCATTCCATCCTTTAAAATTCCATACTGATAAGCTATCGCAGCACCCATAATTGTATATGTTATTTGGGCTTGCTCTCCTGATGAAAGTTTTGCAGTATTGTCATAAACCTTTGGTGGACGTTTCATATCCTCTCTGTAAAATTCTTTTGCCAAAAATTTTAACCAATTTCTAACATCCGTTACACGTTTTCTCCAATCTTCCTTTTCAGTAAGTTTGGTAATGAGTTCTTTAATCTTTAGGAAACTACTTTCTAGAATTTGGTCATCCTTGGTTCTTTCGTATTCAGCAATATCAGGCTTCCACTCTTTTAAACTTAACCGAAAGTCTTGAATGTCTTTAGAGTTTTCCTTTTCAGCAAACAGTTGAATAAAGGTGGTTTGAGGATTCTTTTTAAAATCAATTTTTTTAAGAGATTCATTCAAAGCTTCAATACTTTCAAGAATTTGCTCCTCCTGGTTATCAAGTAGTGTTTTAAAGTCTGACACCCCTTTAATCATATTATCATTTAGGTAATTCTTGAACTTAGTCCTATTCTCAATCAACTCCTCTCTTTCAATCCTATTAAATATTTCAAGATAATCATCAACGAATGTTATTTCTTTTCCAAGCTTATGTGTATCAGAAGTCCAGTCTTTAAATACTTGAATTATTGAGTCATCAGGCTGTTTGAAGTTTTGCATTGAAGATTGCAACTTTAACTCAAGTTTTCTTTGAATTTCTATCAGGTGTTCAATATCGTTCGTTAATTTATCAGATACTGCCTTATTTCTTGAATTTAGGTTACCAAAACATAAATTATCCAATTCTGTTTTAAACTTTCCCTCAAATTCTAAAAACTTTTCTGTGAAAACAATATCCTTGAAATCCTCAAGAAAAAAAGAGCACTGATTAAACTGATTTTCTAAATCAACTACAAGCGATTTTTTAATTGTTCTTCCCTCAATTAATTTATCTCTTTCATTATCTTTCAAGCTAATAATAGTCTGTAATTCTGAAAGTTGTGTTCTGAGAAGGTTAACTCTATCATTGCTTTTCTCCAATTCGTCTCTACGCTTTATTAAGTTCTGAATCTCTAACGAAATTTCTTTCCAATCTATATCAGAATAATTTTCAAACAGTAGAAATTTTGTGATGTCTTCCTTTTCATCCTCTAGCCTTTTTTGTCGCTTTTCAAGTTTAGAAATGTCATCTCTTTTGCTCTTTATAATATTTTCAATTTGTTTTAAAGATTCACGAGTCAGTTTTATTTTTTCCTTATTGTCCCAACCCAATACAAAATTCTCTCTACTTAATGCCTTCTGCCTATCATCCTTCTCATGAAGTGTTCCGTTTTTTATTAGCCCATTACTTGTTACTGCTTTGTTGTAGGAAGGTAAATCATCTTTAGATGTACATATAAAATTGTATTTCGTTTTGATTTGGTTTTCTATCCAATCAGCATATCTCGAATCTCTTTTAATCTCAATTTTAGAAAAGATACTATCCTTGTCTTTTGATATGAGGCTATTCATGAAATTTTCTTTCTGAAATCTTTCATATCGTATTTTTTCTTTCAAGTCCTTTTCATTAACATATTCATTGACTTGTTTATAATACTCATCTGGAACAATTAGTCTTAAAGCGAAATTGTGTAACACTTTCTCAATTGCCATTTCCCAATTTTTCTCTTTTGGTAATATCTGAATCAACTCACCAATGAACGGAATTTCACTTTGTGTTGCTCCTGTAATTGCAAGTATTTCCTGTTGTATCTCTGAGATACGACCAGTAATATTATTTTTTTGTTTAGTTAATTCATCTAATTCTTTAGCTTTTTCCTCATGCTGTTTTTCAGCAGTTTCTTTTTCATTTTCTAAAATCCTCAATCTTTTTTGTATTCCGTTCTCCTTATTCTTTAACTCATCATCAACTTCTTCATGTCGCCTAGTTGCTTTGGTTATCTGCTCATAAAATAACTCTTCACTTGGGTTTTCATCAAAATTTATTCTAATTGCAGCTTTATTATACCTATTAAGTCTATCTTCTCGTCTCGTTTTATCTGCTGTTTTAACTTTTATTTCTTTGTCAAGTTCTTGAATTTGCTTGCCTGTTTCATCATTCCTAATATCTGAATCTAATATTTTTTCAGTTTCACGTTTAGTATCTATCTCATTTTTCAATTCTAACTCTTTCTCTGTAATTCTTTTCAATTCAAGTGATTCATTTTCTATTTCGGTTTCAAGAAAATTCTTCTTCTTGTGATAAAAATATATAGGACTTGTTTCCCTTAATTCAGAAAGTATTAGTAATTCATTTTTTGTTTTCTCCAATTCTTCTGCATTCTCTTTCACTGGTTTCAAGAGCTCTAATTGCTTTTCTGCCTTCTGCATCTCATGGTGTGCATCTAAAAGCTTTTGGTAGTTATTGCGTAAGTTTTGAAAATCATCTTCAATTTTGCTTTCTTCAAGCATATTTTCTCTTACAAACTGGTCTAAACTTCCTAATACCTTTAGTCGCATTGTCTGGTCAAAAAGAGTTAATGCTTTTGACGAACGCATACCAAATACTTTAAGTAAGGCTTCGGCATATTTAGATGGGCCATCAAATGGTTGAATCAACTCTTTAGTTCCAATTTTAGGGTATTTTTTATTAAGATTTCTAAGCCATTCTCCCTTTGAATCAAATGGGCTAATATCTCCTTCAATAGTTAATGGTTTAAAAGCGATAATATATTTGCGTTTCATTTCACTTCCAGCAAACCACCTTGTCTGTATAAGCGTTACATATCTTTCCTCATTCTTAAAAGTCGCTAGTAGGATTGAATAGGCTTTTGATTTATCATCTCTAATTCTTTGAATTTGTCTACCTGATTCAGTTTCTATATCTCCATACTCCCCTAAAACATAACTATCTTCAGTCCTTTGATGCTCGTAGAAACGATATCGCTTTTCTGGTACAATTAATGTAAGTAGTCCTTGGATGAAGGTTGTTTTTCCAGAACCGTTTGCTCCAGTGATTAAAGTCGTATTACATTGGGGTGAAATTCTAAAAACTTCTTTATCAAATGTTCCCCAATTGAATGCTTCGAAATATTGGAGTCGGTATCCAGCTTCTCCTGACTTTGTGCTAAATAAACTATACATCTTTCTCAAGTTTCTTTTTGAAATCCTCTAAAACATCGTTTGTAATTTTAGCTTTTATAATTCGCCTAACTTCATAACGAGTCTCATCTTTGGAATTCTCAGGTTTACTAATAACTTTCAAAAAACCAATTTCCACAATGGATTCAATGTACCTATCGAAATTAGCAAAAAGCTTCACTTTATTGGCTTTCTCTTTAAAGAATAGCTCTATGGATTCCTTTAGAAACTTATGAGTTACATACAGATTTCGTTGGTCAACATTGTTGATTTCAAATTCATCCAACATTTCTCTTAGGAACACGCAAATTAAGGAAGTTTCATATTTTAGTGGTATTCTTCTAATCAAGCCAATTGTATTTTTATCCTCATCGAACTCTATTTGCTTTAGGTAAGCGTATCCATCCTTCTTTTCAATGATAAGTTCAATGGCAATTTTTTCAAAGTATTGACTAATTGGAATTTGGTAGAACAATAAATCATTCCAAACTTTCTCATTCTCGTCATAAATTGTTCCTTGCAATAGTTTTACTATTAAAGGTGCATAGGGTTCGTAGATTGGCTTTCGATTATCCATTATTTGCTAAATATTACTTGAGGAGCTTTTAAATACTTTTCATTTTCAAAATCAAACTTCAAGTATTCAATCTCATTCTGATTGATATAGAACTTATCAGTTGTTTGAACTAAAGATATATAACCCAAAACTTCGGCTAATCCTTTTGTAACAGGATACTTAGTTAACACTTCACTAAGAGATACTTGACTTGTATCATTCAGTATTGTTTCAATGTTATTTAAAAGTTCTTTTCTGTTAATATGTTTTGTACTAACTAGATTCATTAAGGATTCTAAATCAAGCTTATTTTCTGAAGACCTCGGTTGTTCTATGAATTCAGATAAAATTTGTTCTTCACCTAACTTTCTTTCCATTGGCAAATCAATAATTGCATCTCCTTCTATTGTAATATAAGAATCATGAGAAGGAGTTTTATCTACCATTTGCAAAGCAAGGTTTCTAATAATATTAATTGTTTCTTTGACTTTCTTTCTTTCCTCTAAGTTCTTTTCTGCAATAATTCGACTAAGTTTATCTGCTAACAGATTATTTGAATCCCACACTTTCCTTCCAGATAAATGTAAAATAGTTTTAGCCCTCCGAAGAAATTTCTCATTATACTCAATTCCTCTGTCATCCAATATTTTATATACATCATTTACTAATTGTTTTAATTCGTCTTGACTGACATCATCTAGCAAAAAGTTCCAAAAAGCGTAAAAACTTTTCCCTTGGTCTGTCTGCTTTAATTCGTCTAGAGAATCAAAAGTGTACTGAAGAATTTTTCCTTTGGATAGCGACTTATCGGATTGTTTCTCGTAAATATTCCTGACAATAATTTTAAAATTCTCTTCAACTTCTCTAAAGTCACCTATTAATTCATTAGTGATTTTAGTAACATCGTCAAATCTTGATTTAATTTGATAGTTCTCAAATGTCCTTACAGAACCTTCTCTTTTTATTGTTCTTATTTCATCTTCAATTTCTGCCTTACGCTTTTCAAGTTCTTCAATCTTTTTTTTAGGGTCTTCAATACTGTTGTCGATTAATTCCTTTAATTTATTAAAAATGTCCTTAAACTTAGATTCCGTGCCAACTAGTTTTCTATCCTTTAAAAGTTCTACAATTTGAAAAACTCTTGAAGTATGCTTTGTGGGAGAATTCATTATTTCTTTTGTATTCTCATCTGTATAGAAACTTAGGTATCTATTTTTCTCGTCAGACCATTGCTCAATGTATCTTCTTGCTCTGTCAACAGAATCTAAATTCAAACTACTTAAATCATTATCATCCTCATCTTGATAATTCAAATCGTCTAAGTAGTCTGCAAGTTTTTGAACTAAAATGGAATTAGGAATGGGTTGCTCATTTGTCTCCTTGAATTGGTTGTGTAAAAATGTTATAATCAATGCTGCGTTATTGGAACGCAACATTTTTACCGTAGGTGAATTTTTGATTAATATTTTTACTTGCTCGTAATTCATTCAATATTCAGATAAATGATGCTTTTTTCTTAATACGATTCTTCAAATCACTAAAGAAATCGAAAATAGTCACTATTTCTTCCAATCATATTTTGTTTTTCCACAACTACACCTTATTTCCTTATTAACAGTATCAAAATTCTTCACCAATACAGGTTTCTTACAAGTTTGGCAATAGAACAAATTCTCAAATTCTATTAAATCATTCCAAAAGGCTTTTAAGTCGCCAAGTTTTGGTGCAAATGGATTATCATGAGAAAGCAGATTGCCCAAAATATTTGAGTTGGTTATCCTTTCAATTATTACCATTTGGTCTTGTATACCTTTAGAACTTTTATTGATTTTAGATTTCAACTCACAGAGTAGTTCATCACTCATCCTTTTTTCGTTTGCATCATTGAATCTGAAATTAACTTTGACCTCAAGGTTTGCGCAAATATCTTTAAGCATATGCTCAAGATACTTTCTAATCGGATTACCTAGAATTTCAATATTCCCCTTGGATAAATTTGTCTCTATTGTCTCTCTTAAATCAATTAACTTATCTGCTAAATAAGTACCTTCTATATCATCCCATCTGATTTCATTTATTAACCAATTCTTTCTTTTGGCAAGTTGACTCACATATTGAAACCATTCATTTTCGTGAGTTAAAAGAATAATTTGATAATCCGAGAACTTTTCAAATATTAAATCAGCAAATTTTTTCCTATGATTACTATCAAAACTAGAAATCACATCGTCTAAAATTAAAAACTTGTTTTCTTTATTAAATGCTTTAACGGATGCCAAAAAGAATGAAAGTCCATAGCAATTTAAGTGGGACTCACTAAAGAACTTCTGTGGAGGATAGACCCACTCCCCATTATACTTATATTCAATTTTTATTCCATTAAGTTCGTCCTCCTCACCAACTGTACTAATCCTTAACTCTTGGAACTGCTCATTTGGATTCATATATTGGTAATAATCATTTATCGCTCCAGAGAATGTGGTAATGAAATTTTCTAAGCCGTCCTTTTGCACTATAACAAATTCGTTATAAATCTTCTCTAAAGAATTTCTTTGGTATTCAAGAGCCACTCTTTCTTTTTCAAATTTCTTTATCCGTAAGAATGACTCCTTTGCAGATGAGATGTTCGAATATGTAAGAGTGTGATTAATCTTATTTGATGAACTTTGGATTTCCAAAATAGATGAAGTTATGACTGAAATAATATCAAAATCCGACTCACTGAACTTTATTGATTTTAAGTCCGAAATAAAATTACCAGAAGTAACCTTTACATTACCATTTCTTTCGAACTCTCGAAGTTTATCAATTATAGCATCAACCGAAGACTTAATAGTTACAAATGCACTATCATTGTATAGGGTATCGTGAACCAAAATCTCTAATCGCTTTATTCGTTCACCAGACAAGGTAATTACGGTTTGTTTAGCGGAATCGAATGCAGCCTTTTTTATCGATGATTCTTCAATCTGCTTTAACCTCGACTTAATTTCACTGAGCAATTCATCTTTACCTTTAGGTTGCAAACAGAGAGGACAACTATCTTCCTTATGATATTTTTTCTCAATTACAGTACTACCAGCTTTTAGCAATTCGGCAAAGTATACTTGCATTATACTTTGGATATCTTCAGCAATTAAACTAAACTCAGTGAAGTATTTTAGATATTCTGAGTTCAATAAGTCAATTTCTGCTTTTAGGTTAGTAAGTGTATTTTTACAATTTTCGAGAAACCTTATTTCATTAAGAGTTTTTGTGCTTGAAGGTGATTTGAGCAAATTAAGAACAACATCAATATCTGTAAAAGATTTTACTTCAACACCCAATTTCATTGGTGTTATTATCTCATTGATTTTTTCAAATAGATTTGCTTCAACTCCAATTGCAGCACCAATTTTTTCGATTTGATTTTGTTTCTGGGTATTTATTTGTGCTTCAAAGTTTTGATTTTTAATTTCAATTTTAATTGAGTTGTAAGATTTCTTTAGTACCTCTTTAATCTTGTTTACTTCTGAGAATCCAATTACATCAGACAAACTTTTAAGTTTATCACCTTTTGTTTTATCAATGAATTCAGTCAAGAATTGATGACGAAGTATAAGATTTTCGTTTTGAGTGTTATTAAGATAGGTGTTGAATTCGTCTGATTTGTTTGAATTATCAGTAATGAGTTTGTCTTTTTTGAAGCCAAGTGACTTGGTAGATGCTAAATTTGGGTTTGTGAAATCAATTTTTACAGAAGAAATCTCAGACTGGGTAATATTTGAGTTTCTAAGTGCATCTTTAAGGTCAATTTCAGAACCAGATAAATGTTTTACATCATTGTTAAAGAACCATTCCAATGAGTCAGAAATACTGCTTTTTCCAGTTCCGTTATCACCATATATAAGAATTGATTTCTCTGATAGTGGGATTTCTATCGTTTTTTGAACTCCACGTATACCAGAAATCGATAGGTTTTTAATCTTTGTTGGCATTTTTATCTCTTAGTTTTTGGAGTTCATTTTTAATATTGACATCTGTAAACTTGCCTTGATGATATAAATTGGCCAGAGAATTTGCTATTTCAACATCAATATTTTCAATTTCAGATATACCTTTGAAGAAATCATCCAGAATCTCTTTGCCTGACTTCACCTTGTTATCCATAGTATTCATTTTTTAAAGTAGTTCCAATCAATCTTAATATCTACTTTCAAATCACTACTATCAATTTCTGCACCAGTTTTGTTATTACAAATTGGATATACCCCAAAGTTTTCAACAAAACTTAAAATAAAGTAACTTTCAAGGTCTTCAATTCTAAAGTTCCAGTTTGCTTTAAGGATATCAAAATTTAAATAGGTGAAAAGTAATGGTGCAGTTTTTCTGTAGTTCACCAAACCGACATTCTTCGATTTACCTTCAAAATGCCCACTAAGCCTACTTCCTATGCTGTTGGTCTTTTTTTCGCTCATTCCAATGTATAGTAATTTAGACTTATCAAAAGGGTATTGAATAAAGGTGTCTTGGGTAAAAATAAAATATAAGCCAACTATTCCTCCTAGTGATTTGATATTTGAGGGCTCAAACGATTTAGGTTCATCGAAGTAGATAGATATTGTTTGCTTATCCATTTTTTTCATTTAAAAATTGGTTGTTATAACTGAAATTTGAACCATAGTAATTCAAAGGTGCAACTTTCTTTTTTGATTTTCTGAATGGTGTCCTAATTTTTTTAAGGTGTAACTCAAGTCGTTTGATTTGCTTTTCTCTATTCCTATCTAGGTTTCGTATTTGATTAGTAGTGTTTTGATGGGTTCTTAACAGTTTGAAGCCAGCGCACCAACACATTGAAACCCTTGAACTACCATAACGACAACGACTTACAGCCATTGAGATTAAACGTTGTTGAAGTCTAAATTTTATAGCTTTTTCATTAATACTTGCCGATTTTTTTGCATTCTTGATAATCTTATCAGTTTCATGTATTTGTTTCTCCAATTCTTTCTTTATAGACCTTTTTCTAACTCTAATCACTCCATCATGTCTAATTTGATAACCAACAAAGGACAGCCAAGGTACATTTCTCTGATTTTCAATACTTGTTGAATCATAAACATCCCATTTGTATGGAGATTTGGATTTTAATTTCTCATTCCAAAAATCTTTCCCATATACATCGTATGGTTCAGATTTATGGCTAATAAGTTTGACTTCTTTAAGAGCCTTTTGATAAACTTTGAATAATTCATCGCATTTATCTCGATTTGTATGCATCAAAACCATGTCATCACAAAACCTACAATAGAACGTGCTTTCATCAGAGTTTGAGTTAACAATTCTATCTACATGATTAAGAATAATATTTGCTATTAAACACGAGATTGCACCTCCTTGAGGAACACCTATTTTGTCTGAATCAATAAATGAACCTACCTCCTCAAGTTCTGATGTTTTAACCCAAGGAATTTTCCCATCTGAAATACCATGGTTGATAAGGAGTTGATTTTCTATTCTATATATATTCTCATTGAATGAAAAAGCACCCAGATATGAATGGAACAGAAGTATTGCTCTATTATCAATTGTTATTTTTAATTTAGCATCTACTTCATTTACCAATTCTTTAAATTTCTCAATAATTACTTCATGATTTACACAATCATAAAATTTCTTTATATCACATTCAGACACATATAATGGAACCCCTATTTTATTCTTAAAATCAATAATATCTTGAACTGCCTGATGATGATTGAAAGTTTTTTTTGATGGATTAGTATACCGAAAAGCATAAGATGAGTCTGAGAAAAGTGGGTCGAAACAATAGGTAAGATATTTTGATATTTGACCAATAATAATTAAGTCTTTTAGACTGAAAACTGAGATAGGTCGATACTCATTTTTAGTCTTATCTTTTAAAACAGGGATTATTTTTGGAGGTACGATATCATAACCCAAAGATTGATTGAATACTGAATCCTTAATATCTAACAAAAAGGATTCAAGCTTAATCATCCATTCTGGTTTAGATTCTCCATTTGAATTGTATTTTTTTATTTCCTTCCAAACTGTACGCTCAAGTTGAATAGTATTTATTTCAACAGCATTTGTGTCACGTTTTTCTCTTTCCTCTTTTAGTATCCTTATCCATGTATTTCTTGGTGGAAAAAACGTGAAAATTTCATTTTTGCATTTTTTATGCGGTGAGCAAGCCTTGGCTGAAATATTTCTCAAGAAATGGAGGTCATGTCCTTTCTTGGCGGCAATAGCTCTTTTATGACAAAGAATTTTTATTATTTCTTTGTCTGAAAAATACTCTTTTAAATCTAATTTATCTTTCATAAAAATGGATACACCTTTTAATCATGGCTCGGGTTCAAACCCGAAGTCGAATCGAATCGATTTCCAAATTGTTGTATCTTTATGGAAATCAAGACAGGCTATTGCCTACCAACTGGAGTCACATTCAACTTTTAAGTATGAATATGTTGTCTACTTTTATCAGTTTCTGTCCAAGCAAAACTTGGTTCATGATTAAAAGAGTGTATCCTTTTCCCATTTATTTAATATTTAGCAACATCTTAAAGAACTACTAATTTAATAAAACTTTAGATTCTGTATCTTTCTTCCATCTTATTCAACCAATATCTATCTTTCTCTTCAGAAACTATCTCATGAAGTATTTCAAAAATAGATTCAAGATGAACCTTCCTAAAAAAATCATTTCCTTGTTTAGTTAAAATTGCTCTGAACTGACTCTCTGTTTCTCCGTTTTTCCATAAGTACTTATCATTTTCAGATGGAGAAAAAACCCAAAAACCAAATTCATCATAATTCCTAGTTGATGCAACCCTTTCAGCCAATATCATATTTCTCCATAATTGATTCAATCCAAAACGAAAGGGGCAATGACTAGAAGAATTGATTGTTTTAATATCTAGAACCATAGATTCCTTAGTGAGTTGCCAGTTAAGGTATTTATTGTACCCACATATATAGTTTTTAAATGAATCTCTCTTCTTTTGTACAACCAAATCCTCAAAATAAGTAGATGAGTCACATACATTTCTTATTTGACCTTTCTCCCTATAAGATGAACAGGTTGAGAATTCGGCTTCTATAAACTTAAATTCGATTAAGATTAGACCTTTCTTGTTATTCTCATATGTATAAAAAACAGCAATATCAGCATCAGTTCCTTTATTCCCAGCTTGGTCTCCAATGGATTCGTCCATTCCCATTTTAAAACCTTCAATGTCATTACAAGTATTGGGAGTGAACTCAGGCTCAAGATGAATAACCTTAACTTGCTTATTGAGTAATACAGAAAACAGTTTGTTCGCTAGTTCAAGGTGTTGTTGAAGATATATGATTAGATTAAAGCAATATGGCTGTGATGCAGCAGTATTGGTTAAAATACGTTTAAGGTCACCCGCTTTATGGTCTTTAAATCTATTTAGGGTTGCTGTGTGGATTTCTTTAGTAATAAAATTATATTCGGATTGTTCTTCAGTAAGTAAATGTTTGAAAGTATTACCATTTACTGATTGCCCAAAAGATACTACTCCTTTCGTTTCAAGATAAGCAGACATATGCAGGTAGACTTTATTCTGCCATGGATTGCCTTCTTGATATATCTTAGGTTCAGTATTCATTTCAATAGATATCTTTTCAATTCTTTTTAGCAAATTGTTTCTTCTGTTTCATCTTCATCAAAATGTCGTTTAGCACACGTAGATATTACCTCTTTAGTTAATCTTTTGTCAAATACTGAGCGCATTTGAGGGGCAGCATAAATTCTATTCATTTCAAACTCCTTTATCCAATTTTCAAATTTTAACACTAGGTCAGGATTTTCAATTTTACGGTGTCCTTGATTACGTTTTATAATTAGTTTTAAGTCAATCGGTAAAGGTCTTGCATCTTCTCCAAAATAATAAAACTCATTAGATATCAAAGAGTTCAATCCGCATAAATCTCGATTACGGTTTTCTTCTTTGTGAACACTCTTTCTTAATTTTGGGTTCAATCCATTAGAATAATCATAAATACAGTCCCCCATGCGATGTCGCCAATCGGTGGTCTTCCAATTTGGAATTTTTTTCTTCAATGAAGTTTTACAAAATGAGTCGTACTCTTGCAGTGTCTTTTTATCACTAATTTTCATTGCGAAAACAACACAGTCGGATAGGTCGTAATACTCCCCATCATTACATTTTGAGTTTTTAGAACCAGTTCCAACAACCCAATCACCAATATCAGCACTCCTTCTTATTGCTGGCTTGCATATTGTCAATGTGCATAATCCCCAAAATGGATTTGGTGCAGCCCCATCATCAAACCTTAAAACGTATGAGTATATATTCATGGTTATTTTAATTGAGAATCATTTAGGCATTTCAAATATTTTAAGATTGAATATTCTCTAATAATTTCTTCCAATCGTCCAGAGTAGTTTATCAACGAATCGGTTGTATCTTATCATTTCAATGTTTTCGATTTCATCTTTGAAATCAACTTCGATTGTTTTCAAATGTTGGCTAACTGAATCCAAACAACCATCAATCTCTGCCTTATTCTTCAGTTTGAATTCTTCTACTTTTGGTATGTAGTGTGAATAAATATTGGTTTTAAGTCCTACGGCTTGTTTCGCTAGATTATCTATGGGTAATATTGTCCAAGGGTCATTTAGAAACAGAATTTTAGATGCTAACGATGTCATTACTTTCCCATGCGTAATTCCTTTTTCTTTTAGAAGAGATGCATAGTCGTCAACGTTGTTTGAGTTTTTCGTACTGACCCATTTTATAGTTAATTGAAGCAATGAATCAGTTTTTGCCTTTTCAATATTTCGAGCCACACGATATTCATTAATAAAGGATTTGAATGTCCCTGTTGATAAACTTAAATAATAATCAGCTTCCAGTTTTCCATTCTTATACCTATGAAAATCTCTAATGTAAACTAGGTCAGAATAGTAATACTGGAGGAGGTTACCTAATGCTTGGATTTGGACATTCATCATATTCACTAATAATTTTATTAATAAAAATATCTACTCTTTTTTATAAATCATAGTTATTATATAATTTTTTGGTCAATCGTTCACAATACCTCCATATCATTTCGTCTAGATAGTTTGCTAGTCCTCGGGGATGCTATTTTTTTCGTAAGTTGAAGTGAGAACCCAATCCATTAAGGGTTGTCTATAGGTTCTTTTTTCACAATCTCTTCCACTATATTTTACTATGGGGGCAAAAGAAGAAAACATATATAATTTAAATAGCTACGTGTAGTCAATATCAATATCTATCAAATCTTCGGTGGGAAAGTCGTACTTAGATATTAACTCCTCTAATGAGAAAGAAAGCCCATTAGGGTTGATTAATAATTCTAGTATTTTGTCAAGCTTGGTCGGTTTTTCTGAAATAGATTTCGAAATAGAACTTGTTAGAAGGTATGAAAAACGTGCAGAGATAGAACTTGCTTCAACTACATCTGAATTGAAGTTTGTGATTTTTAGTAGCTGTTTCTTAAAGGATAATAGCCGAGAGTAGATAAACTCCAAGTCACATAAATCAATTGTTATAGTATCATGAATATTATCTGTTTCTTCCCTTATATATTTTTTTATAAAATAAATCGCTTCCTTATAGTCAGAGATAGCTCTATCTAAAATAAAATCACCACCCAAGAATGATTCTAGAGGTACTTGCAAAATGCTCGAAGGAATATTTCCATTGGAGAAAAAGGCTTTCATAAGAGATTCAATTTGTCTAAATCTGATAAGGAGGGGAGTGTTTGACTTTAATGCCTCCAAATTCCAACTACTAGGATTGGGTGACATAAAGGTAAATTCTATAACCTTATCCAGTAAATCGATTGAAGTAAATTCGCTATTCTGGTTCATTTAACTTAGCATTTATTCATTAAGTTTTTTTCTACAAGAAATCACCAATACCTTTGCTAAAAATTTGTGTATGGAGAAGAAAAAGCCTTTTAAGATAGTTCACCAAGATGTTGAAGATACAAATTATATTGTAGTAATCGAAATCTACAATGAAATGGATAAATATGACGCTATTTATAGGGTTAATCTACCTAGATACTTTCAAGAATCAAAGGATATTTTTGTGCTATATCATTTTGTCCACAACTAAAAGTAGTTCAAAAAAATCATTCCTATAAGTCGAGTTCTAGAATGATTGATTCCGCTCAAATTAAAAATGCCATTATGCAGTTCAATGAAAACATTAGAATAATATGAACCAGAAAGCGATAATCTATTCAAGAACATCCAAGCAGTCACAAAAAGTTGAACGCCAGATAGCAGACCTATCTGAAGTCGCAAAAAAGGAAAACTATACTGTGGTTAAGGTCATTGAAGAGAAGGTTTCTGGCTCAGTTAAAAACGAGAAAAGGAAAGGCATTAGTGAACTACTATCTTATATCGAGACGAATAAAGTTGATATTGTTTTAACATCAGAAGTTAGTCGCCTAGGTCGTTCACCATTCGAGACACACAAAATCGTTGAAACATTGACACAAAAACAGATACCAATATATTTTCATTCCTACCATATTATTACACTAATTAAAGACGAAAATGGAGTATTCAAGAGAAACCCTCTAGCGATGATTCTTTTTCATATTCTATCTGAATTTGCATTTGTCGAAAAAGAGGTACTTGTGGACAGGATTTGTAGTGGATTAGCACAAGCAAAGAGAAATGGAGTGGTTCTAGGAAGAAAAAAAGGAACTACTGAGACCAAAAAACAATTACTCAAGAAATA
The DNA here is from genome assembly GCA_029560875.1 of Bacteroidota bacterium. Lineage (GTDB taxonomy): Bacteria > Bacteroidota > Bacteroidia > Bacteroidales > Tenuifilaceae > SB25. The sequence continues at coordinate 57,613 of JAKQKB010000020.1, forward strand.
CTCTAAACTTGTTATAGACATTCAAAATGGAATCTCTTTGAATAAGTGTATGAAACTACACGATGTTAGCAAGAATACAGTTATTAAAATGAAGAAAATAATGGCGGCATAGTCTATTTATGCTTCTTTCACATAGAATAAGGCCATACACTTATTTTACTATTCGTCATTAAACAACTTCTGGATTTTTTTTTCTCTACACAATCCCTTTGGAGTTAGAGAGCATATATCTATCTTATAATCATCATACTTCGTCTTCAAACTATTTATGAAATTATTGAAATTAATAGATGCCTCTGCGTAGTTGATAATTTCCTTTACGGGACAAAAGCGAACGTTTAATGTGTAAATCTTGTCCATTTGTGTTTCAAAAGTGTAGGCAACGTCTTTTCCCTCATAGAAATTCAGAATATAAATTCCAAGTTCCATGTTTAGTATATAAGTTGTATAGTTTATTTCTAAATTATTGTGGTTGATAATTTCAATAAAGTGTCTGAAGATGGGCTGCACAGATTGTGTTGTGTAGTTTATATTTGATGAAACACTGGAAATAATAAGAACCCTGAACCCCATACCACTCCATCCGTAGTTCATTTTATATTCTACGTCTTCATTTGAAGCAACAATAGTAACATAGTCTATGGGCTCAATATTTATCGTTATTAATTCTCTTAACTCTTTTACAGTCATATTTTTCCTTTTATATATTAAAAAGTATTCATCAAAAAATGATGATTTTGAAGGGCTCGCAAGATATGGAGACTGTTTATACTGCTGAATATCTGAACAATACGCATACTAGAGTTGATTAAAAAATAAGTTTGAAGAGCAAGTAAAGAGCCTTTACTGAAACAAAACGTTTCAACTTCACCCCCAATTTCCCAACCCAAAGTTGATACCATATTATATAAGCAGATTTTCCAATCATAAAATTATTATTTTTATTTTTATCAAAAACCTGCATATCAATTATATAGCAAGTATTGACTTGATGTAATGTCACTATAAATGACCAAGGTATCAATAAGCTGTCAACTCCACTACTTAAACTAACACACTGTCTATCATGTATATAATAAACAAATTTTATCATCCATAAATTTTTTTTTCTGAAAATTAAACTTTTAATTAATGGTTAGATATATAAAGCATCTAGTTCGAGCTGGAAACCTTACCTGATTCTAGAAAGGGTAAGACCAAAAAATAATTTAATACCAATGAGTTATGAAGGTGATGCTTATAAAGAAGTTTATTCACGAGCAAAGTTAAGTCCTGAAGAAATAAGGCAATTCAATTTCTTCAAAGATTGTTCGGATGCTGAGGTTAATGAAATAGCCGAAAAAATGTTTGATTTAGCAGTATTAGTAAAAATAATAATGGATTAAAGTATGGATGATTTAAGTAGATTTAGAAAATTTGTGAAAATTAAGCCAACGTCAAAAAATGTTGGAAATAAGAATGTTTGGCTCTATACACGAGTGTCCTCCTCGAACCAAACAGACAATTACTCCCTCGAATATCAAAAAGAAGAAGCCTATAAGTACGCACAAAGTAAGGGCTTAACAATTACTGATGTGTTCGGAAACACAAACGAATCCGCTTCGGACGACTTTACCCGAAAAGAATTCACAGAACTTATACAAAGAGTTCGAAGGTCAAAGTCCAAACCCCATGCAATTCTTGTTTATGTGATGAACAGGTTTAGCAGGACAGGAGGCAATGCAATTGCAATTGCAACAGAACTAGTAGATGAACTGGGTGTTAATTTAATTGAAGTGTCAAGCGGAGTCGACACATCAACAAAAGAGGGAAGAAATATTATCCATCAAAAATTATTAGAAGCTAATAAGCAGAATCTGGATAGATTAAGTCACACTTTGCCTGGAATGAAAAAATTAATTCAATCGGGTAAAAATTTAGGTAAAGTTCCATTTGGTTATGACGTATTTGGCCCAAAGGTGGCTGATTTTGAGAAACGAAGTATCGTGCAAAAAATAGTGATTAATGAAGATGGGAAAAAACTTAGAATGGCATGGGAATGGAAAGCACAAGGGATGCCCGACTATAAGATTATTGAAAATTTAAAAACCTTGGGCATAGTAATAAGAAAACAGAAGCTTAGTGCTATCTGGAAGAAGGCTTTCTATTGTGGGATTCAGACCAATGCATTGCTTGAAGGAATATGTATTAAGGGGAACTGGGAGCCCCTTATAAGTGAAGAATTATTTTGGAAAGTTCAATCAATGCTAAATAAAAACCATCACGGCTATACAGTTGTAAAAGAATCCGAAGAGAGGCCGCTATCTGGTTTTATATATTGTTCAAAATGTGGGAAAAAGTTAACTGGATACCATAATAAAAAGAAGAATCTTCACTACTATAAGTGCCAGACCTGTAAATCTGTCTCAATGAATGCAAGTACTCCAAAGAGATACCCAAATCATATTGGCGCAAACAATTTGTTTGTAGAAGTTCTAGCTCTCCTTAATTTAGAGCCTAAATATGAAAAATTGTTTGAGTTGCAGTTAAAAAAAATATTCAATTGCTTTGAGGACTCTGAAAAGCAGGAAATAGCCATTTTCAGAAAGCAACTTGCAGAACTAGAGAAAAAGAAGAACTCACTAGAAGAGCGGTATGCTTTTGGAAACATTGAAAAAGAAATTTACGACAAGTACAGGACTAAAATTGAAGAAGAAATACTTGATTTAAGAACTAAATACGAAATACCCCAAATCGACACATCTAACTTTAGAGTGAGTCTAAATAAAGCATTGTCGTTTATTCAGAATATCAGTAAATATTGGCTTTCAACAAGTATATTAAACAAAGAAAGAATACAAAAATTACTGTTCCCACAGGGATTAACATTAGATGTAGAAAAAAGGCAATATCTAACCTCAGAAGTAAATATTTTGTTTATGCTAAAGCTAGATTTAATGGGACTTACAGAGGAGGACAAAAAGAAACTCCCCATCGTTTTTGATGGGGAGTCCGATTTAGTAGCGGGGACAGGACTCGAACCTGTGGCCTTTGGGTTATGAGCCCAACGAGCTACCAACTGCTCCACCCCGCAATACAATATTTTGTGTAACTAATTATCTCTTTTAGCGGGTGCAAATATAGCGCTCTTTTTCATATTGGCAAAATGTAAAGGCTTTTTTGCAGAAAAAATTTTGGTATAAAACCATTTTAGTAAGATAATCAGTTAATTAATATTTAAAAAGAGATAAAATAAAATCAAAACTCAATCTTTTAAAGAACGTTTTTAGAATTCAACTATATTTGTGGTGATTCAAAAAAATGTATCCCCGTGAGCGAGAAAAAGAAAAGGGTTAAAATATTCCGTAATTTATGGGATAAGTATAGGCTAACCATATATAACGACCAAACCTTTGAGGAGGTATGGCAACTTCGCCTTTCCAGAATGAATGTGATTATTTTCTTTGGAGGCTTTGCTATTGCTTTAGTAATATCAGTCACGGTGTTAATTGCATTTACTCCAATTAGAGAGTTTATACCAGGATATCCTGATGGTAAGACTCGAAAAGGATACGTTCAGAATGCCCTAAAAGTGGATTCGCTTGAGAGAGTTTTAGACCAATGGCGAGACTATTACTCCAATATTAACGTTATTCTTAACGGAGGTGAGCCGCATAGCGTTGAGAGTAAGCCCGATACTTCTAAGCGATATAAATCCATTGAGTTTTCGAAATCAGAGGAAGACTCCTTGCTTCGCATGCAAATTGAGGCAGATGAGATGTATAACCTGTCGTTCAATTATTCCGAAAATAGCAAGCAAAAAACAATATACTTTATACCACCAGTTAAGGGTGTTGTGACAAATGGCTATAACCCCATGGTTTATCATTATGGGATAGATTTGGTGGCTGCCCCCAATGAGGTTGTTCTATCAATTGCAAAAGGAACAATTATTTTATCGAACTGGACTCTTGAAACTGGCTATACTCTTAGCATACAGCACGATAATAATTTTATATCAGTTTACAAGCACAATAGCAAACTACTTAAACGTCAGGGTGATAGAGTTGATGCAGGGGAAGCAATTGCTATTATTGGTAATTCAGGTGAGTTAACCACTGGTCCACATCTTCATTTTGAACTATGGCAGAATGGACACTCCGTTGACCCTGCAAAGTTTATTAATTTTTAGCAAGCCGTATGAGGAGCATTGCAATTCTTGGCTCAACAGGCTCAATTGGTACTCAAACACTACAAGTAGTTGAGGCTAACCCTGCTCTTTTTCAGGTTGAGCTACTTACAGCTCAAAACAACTGGGAATTACTGGTGCAACAGGCACTTAGGGTTCAGCCTAATGCCGTTGTTATTGGTAATAAAAAGAATTTCAATGCGGTAAAAGAGGCACTAGCACATACCGATATAAAAGTTTTTACAGGCAAAGAATCCATTATCGACTCCGTTAAATCGACAAACATTGATGTTGTGCTAACAGCGCTGGTTGGCTTTGCAGGATTAGAACCCACCATTGCTGCAATTAAATCCGGCAAGGCAATTGCCTTGGCAAACAAGGAAACGCTCGTTGTTGCGGGCGAACTAATCACCAAATTAGCATTAGAGAATCGAGTACCGATACTCCCTGTGGATTCAGAGCATTCCGCAATTTTTCAATGCCTGACAGGAGAGCATAGCCCAATCGAAAAAATTATACTAACCGCATCAGGCGGACCTTTTAGACAATTCACAAAAGAGCAATTGCAAAGTGTAACCTCTGCCCAAGCGCTGAATCATCCGAATTGGTGCATGGGAAATAAGATAACTATTGATTCTGCATCGCTCATGAATAAAGGTCTTGAGGTTATTGAGGCCAAGTGGTTGTTTGGGTTAAATCCTGAGCAAATTGAGGTGGTTATTCATCCACAATCCATTATTCACTCAATGGTACAGTTCGAGGATGGTTCAATTAAAGCACAAATGGGTTTACCCGATATGCGTGTTCCCATTCAGTATGCATTAACCTACCCTTATAGGGCAAAATCGGATTTCCCAAGGTTGAACTTTACCGACTACCCTCAGCTAACTTTCGAGAAGCCCGATACGGAGCGATTCCCAAATCTGGCATTAGCCCACGAGGCAATGGTAAAGGGCGGCAATATGCCATGTATTCTAAATGCTGCTAACGAAATTGTGGTTGAGTCGTTCCTGAGGAACGATATAAGTTTTATTGAAATGTCGGATATTATTGCCCAAACAATGGGCAAAATCTCGTACGTGCAAAATCCTAGCATTGAGGATTATGCCCAATCCGACAGCGAGGCAAGAATAAAAACAGTTGAAATAATATCACATAAAAAGTAAAAATGGAGATTATAGTAAAAGCCGGACAGTTCCTGTTGAGTTTATCAATCCTCGTGATACTTCACGAGATGGGACATTTTTTATTCGCTAAGCTTTTTGGTGCGAGAGTAGAGAAGTTTTACCTATTCTTTAACCCTTGGTTTTCGCTTTTCAAAGTAAAACGTGGCGAAACCGAGTATGGTGTGGGTTGGTTACCACTTGGAGGTTACGTTAAAATATCGGGGATGATTGATGAGTCCATGGATAAGGAACAGATGCAACAACCACCTCAGCCTTACGAGTTCCGCTCAAAACCAGCATGGCAACGATTATTTATAATGATAGGCGGAGTTCTGGTTAACTTTGTTCTGGCATTACTAATTTATAGCGCAATCCTCTTTACATGGGGCGATGAGTACTTGGCAACCCGAAACGTTAAATACGGTGTGGCCTGCGATTCGCTTGCTTTGGAGCTTGGCTTTAAGAATGGCGATAAAATTTTAACTGTAAGCGGTCGCGAGGTTGAAAATTTTCAGCAAATATCGCACGATATTCTGCTCAACGATAACCGCGAAGTTGTGGTGCTAAGAGGCTCCGATACTGTTAAGGTTAATATTGCTGAGGATAAAGTTGCTAAATTGGTTAAAAACCCAATGATTTTTGTTCCTCGTTTCCCTTTCATTGTTGATGAGTTGAGAAAGGACGATGTTGCAGAGAAAGCAGGACTAATGAAGGGCGATAAACTTGTAGCAATTAACAATGAGCCAAAGCTGTTCTTCGACGAGTTTAAAACCGCATTGCTGGAAAACAAGAACAAAACGGTATCGATTACAGTTTTACGCGATACACAAACGGTTAATATCGACCTTAACGTGCCTGAAACAGGAATCGTTGGAGTTGTTCCTATGATGGAGCTAAAGGAGTTTTTTGAGATTGACAAAAGGGAGTACTCTTTCTTTGAATCTATTCCTGCTGGTATAAAGCGTGGATTTACCACTATTAAAAGTTACTTAAAGCAACTTAAGCTGATATTTAGCCCGGAGACAAAGGCTTACGAGTCTTTAGGAGGCTTTATAACTATCGGAAAAATATTCCCATCAACTTGGGATTGGCAAGCTTTCTGGGGGTTAACAGCCTTTCTTTCTATAATTCTTGCTATTATGAATATTTTACCGATACCTGCGCTAGATGGAGGACATGTGCTATTCCTGCTTTACGAGATTGTAACGGGTCGTAAACCTAGCGATAAGTTTATGGAGTATGCTCAAATAACAGGAATGATTATTCTGCTGGCATTGCTTCTTTACGCAAATGGTAATGATATTGTCAAGTTATTTAAGTAGTTGCATTTCGAAAGATTGTTGAATTTATAGTGTTGGGAGAATATTGCTGCAATGGGTTTTAAGGTAAAAATTGGACTTACTTTTACATTTCTGTTTTGTCAACTGCTAACTTTTGCGGGAGGCGTTAAGGGAGAAAGGAAAATCTCGGATAATTGTCCGATTGTTGAAATGGTGGACGAGTTGGCGTTTTTGAGGATTTTTCCTAAAGTTGATGCTAATCCCAGAGCTCTCGATACAATTGGCAAGGCTCAGGACTTAATGTACGAGTATCATATTGCAGCAATAGGAAAGCAATCGCCTATTGATTACGATTACAACCAGTACGTACGACGATATATTGATATATACACCATCGAGCGGAGAGAGCAAGTTTCGCAAATGCTGGGCTTGGCCGAGATGTACTTCCCTTTATTTGATGAGTATTTGGACAAGTACCAACTACCTCTTGAATTAAAATACTTAGCAGTAGTTGAGTCTGCATTAAATCCAATGGCTGTTTCCAAAACAGGAGCGGTAGGGCTCTGGCAGTTTAAGATAAACACAGCCAAGATGTTCAACTTGAATGTTAGCTCATATGTTGATGAAAGAATGGACCCTGTTAAATCAACAGAGGCAGCCTGCCTTTACCTTCAGTATCTTTACAGAACATTTAATAATTGGCAATTGGCCTTAGCAGCATATAATGTTGGCCCGGGTGCTGTGAAAAATGCAATTGCACGCAGTGGTGGCGAAAAGAATTTCTGGAAAATTTACCCCAACCTACCAGAGGCCGCACAAAACTACGTACCTGCATTTATTGCTGCGACCTATGTTATGAAAAACTATACCAGTCATAGTATGTCACCAGCCAAGCCATTAATATCATATCCCGAAACTGACACTGTGATGGTTGTAAAAGCTGTTAATCTTAATGTACTGGCAAAGTCCATTGACGTTCCTATTGAGATTATTCGCTTTTTAAATCCTACCTTCAAACTCGATTACATCCCTTCGGGTTCTTCACAAGTAACGCTCCGCCTTCCTTCGGGTAAAACCAGCAATTTTATTCAGAATGAGGGGTTTATTTATGAAAATTCAAGTAAACCCAAAGTTGAAGAGTTAAAGGAATTTTCCGACAGTACGTCATCAAAGCAAAAAGTGGTTCACACAGTTAAAAGCGGTGATAGTATGCATAAAATTGCAATAATTTATGGTTGCACTATTGAGGATATTCAAAACTGGAACCCAAAAATTGATAGCGTTTTAAGTGTTGGGCAAGGTATTACGCTGTGGGTTACTCAAAAGCAACTTGGTAAGTTAAACCAGCAAAATTGATTTAATTTTAATAAATTGTCCAGCAATACTTGACAATTTTTTTCGTTAGGATATTATGAATAAACAGACTAATACAACATATTAACTATGAAACGAACATTAATTTATATTGCTGTTATAATATTATTTGGCTCCAATGTCTCTTGTAAAAAGGGAAGCAAAGGGGAAACTAGTTATTTGCCTAACGTAACGGGAGGTGCTGGCGAAATAGTTTTAGTTTTACCAAAACCATTATGGACCGATTCAATTGGAATTAATTACAAAGAAATACTAACACAGGAATTCCCATATATTCCCCAATCAGAACCCACTTTTGATTTGATTTCAATACCTAACGAGGTTTTTACGGATATTTTCAAATCCCATAGAAACTTAATAATTAATCAAACTTCTTCAGAGTTTAAGGAGCCGAAGTTTATTCTTAAGCGCGATGTTTGGGCTTCGCCACAAACTGTACTGTATGTTGTAGGTCCTAGTTTTTCTTCAATAGGTAAGTTCATAAAAAAAGAAAAGGAAAAAATTATTGCAATATTTGAGCAAGCCGAGAGAGATAGAGTTATTCAGAGTGCGGTAACTTATCCAGAAGTAGGGGTTGTGGAGGCAGTAAAGAAAAAATTTAATGCAACAATAAAAATTCCCAAAGGATACACCATTCGTAAGCAAACCGATGATTTTATGTGGATATCGCACGAAACGCCGAAAATTAGTCAAGGGTTAATAATTTATATGTTTCCCTATAAAGAAAAAAATACATTTTCTGCAGAGTATTTAATTAAAAAGCGTGATGAGTTTGTTAGTCAAATACCAGGGCCAACAGATAGTTCTTATATGACTACCTCAATGGTTTTCCCACCAGACTTTAGTGCAATGATGTTTAAGGATAGATACTTCGGAATTTTGCGTGGATTCTGGGATGTATACAAACACCCAATGGGAGGTCCATTCATCAGCTTCTCCACGCTTGATGAAAAACGACAAACAATCATAAATGTTGAGGCGTATGTTTATGCTCCTGGTTCTAAGAAACGTAATTACCTTCGACAAGTAGAGGCTTTAGTCTATACTTTAGAGGTAAACTAGATAGAGACGTTTTAAGCAAAAAAGGCTGTAGTTTACTACAGCCTTTCCTTTTGTTAATCAAGCCCTTCATTAGGGTCGGAGCCTGTGTATTCCCTACATATCCCTCGCTTGGAACTCTTAATGAAATCAACAATTAAGTCACGCTCAGGAGTCTGTGCCATATTTTCTGTAATATACGTTAGTGCTTGTGTAACATTCATTCCCTTGTTATAAAGGGTTCTGTAAATTTCTTGAATCTCGCCAATTTGCTGAGCGGTAAAACCTCTACGGCGCAAGCCAATTATATTAATACCTGCAAAAGTAATAGGTTCCCGGGCTGCAATGATAAATGGCGGAATATCCTTGTTGATTTTTGACCCACCCTGAACCATAACATGAGCACCAATTCGCTCAAACTGATGAATAAGGCTGTGTGCGCTAACAATAGCCCAGTCGTCAATTTCTACTTCGCCTGCAACCTGAGTTCCATTACCGAGTATGATTTCGTTTCCTATTTTGCAATCGTGGCCAACGTGAACATAAGCCATTAAAAGGCAATTATTGCCTATCACGGTTTTACCCTTGGATGCAGTTCCTCTGTTAATGGTAACACACTCACGCATGGTGGTGTTATCGCCAATCTCAGCAGTTGTTTCCTCTCCGCGGAATTTTAGGTCCTGAGGTATTGCTGATATCACAGCACCAGGGAATACTCGACAATTTTTGCCAATTCTGGCACCATCAAGAATTGTTGTATTGGGGCCAATCCAAGTGCCATCGCCAATTACTACATTTCCTGCAATATAAGCAAATGGGCTAATTGTAACATCCTTGCCAATTTTGGCATCGGGATGAATATATGCTAGTTGATGTGACATTACTCTTTCATTTTAGTTATTTGCGCCATTAAAACACCTTCCACTACGAGTTGATCTCCCACAAAGCCCTGTCCGGTCATGTTTGCGATTCCTCGGCGGATAGGCTCATTAAGAACGCAACGGAACAGGATGGTGTCGCCAGGAACAACTTTGCGTTTAAATCGAACTTGATCAATTTTAAGGAAATAGGTTAAGTAATTCTCTGGGTCAGGTACAGTGTTAAGCACAAGAATTCCACCAACTTGAGCCATTGCTTCAATCTGAAGTACTCCCGGCATAACCGGTTCATCGGGGAAGTGGCCCACAAAGAAACCCTCGTTCATGGTTACGTTCTTCATTCCAACTACCGAAGTTCCATCCATCGAAATAATTTTATCAATCAGCAGGAATGGGTGGCGATGAGGTAGAATTTTTTGAATTTGGTTGACGTCCATTAGTGGTGCCTGATTGGGATTATAATCAGGTGCAGTTGGCTTTAACAAGTCTTTTTTGTACTGCTTACGGAGCATTTTGGCAAACTCGGTGTTAGCCCAATGCCCTGGACGCATAGCAATAATTTTACCTTTTATTCTTGGGCCAAGGAGCGATAGGTCGCCAACCATATCGAGCAGTTTATGACGAGCTGGCTCATTATCAAAATGTAAGTCCAAGTTGTTAAGAATGCCCTCAGGCTTAACCTTAACATGTGGCTTATTAAAAAGGTCGGCAATTCTGTCTAATTCATTTTGAGGGGCCTCATGTTCCATGATAACTATAGCATTCTCTAAATCGCCACCTTTAATAAGGTTGTTTTTAAGGAGAATCTCCAATTCATGGAAAAACACAAATGTTCGGCAGGGAGATATTTGCGATTGAAAATCGTCGATATGCTTAAGTTTGGCAAATTGATGTCCAAGCACTCGAGAATTGTAGTCAATCATAACATCAATGCTGAAACCTTCATCGGGGTAAGCAACAATCTCGATGTTATTTTTTTCATCTACCCAAACAGTTTTTTCCTTTATAACGAAGTAGTTACGTTCAGCACCCTGTTCAATTGTTCCAACTTTTGCAATTGCTTCAACAAACAGTTTTGAACTACCATCCAAAATAGGCATTTCAGGACCATCCACTTTTACAAGTGCATTGTCAATTCCCATGCCCGAAAGAGCAGCCATCATGTGCTCAATGGTGCTTATTTTAACATTCTTGATTGCAATTGTTGTTCCTCTTGAGGTATCAATTACATTATCGGCAACAGCCTCAATTTTCGGTTGTCCCTCAAGGTCGGTACGTTGGAATATTACGCCGGTATTAACCTCTGCAGGATGAATGGAGACCTCCACCACGGCTCCAGTATGCAAACCTTTACCCGTAAGGGTTACTGGTTGACTAATTGTTCTTTGCTTATCAGCCATAAGTTATATTTGGTTCAACAAAACTTTTTTTATCAATACAAAAACGCCCGAAATTTACGAAAATAAATTAAACGGGCGTTAAAATCCTTTACGATTAGTTAGCTATTCGTTAATCGAGCCTTTATCTCTTCAATGCTTTTCTCGAGTTCGGCAATTTTATTTGCCATATCAGGAAGGTTTTTGTAAACGGCCATGGATCGGCGCTGTTTTCCAATTTCACTGGCAGGACTACCAAGAAGAATTGCACCTTCCTTTTTTATATCGCCAGAAATGCCAGCCTGAGCGCCAACCTTAACACCATCGGCAATTTTTATATGAGGGCTAATTCCAACCTGTCCACCAAACATGCAATTCCTTCCAATTTTGGATGAGCCTGCAACTCCACTTTGTGCTGCCATAACAGTATTCTCTCCAACCTCTACGTTGTGGGCAATGTGAACATGGTCGTCAATTTTCACGCCTTTGCGTAGAACTGTTGAGCCCATAGTAGCTCTATCGACAGTCGCGTTTGCACCAATTTCAACATAATCCTCAATAATTACGTTGCCAATTTGCGGTATTTTTTTGTAGTTGGTATCCTCGCCTGAGGCAAACCCGAATCCATCGGCTCCAATAATTGCTCCTGCATGCACAATGCAGTTGTTCCCAATTACGCACTCCTCATAGATTATTACTCCTGGATAGAAAATACAGTTGTCGCCAATTTTTACCTTATTTCCAATGTAAACTTGTGGGTAGATTTTTACATTGTTTCCAACAGTTACACCTTCGGCAACATAACTAAATGCTCCTAGGTATAAATCGGAGCCTAGTTTTGCAGTTGGGTGAATAAAGGATGGTTCCTCAATTCCACTTTTGGGTTGCTTGGATTGCGCGTACAAGTCCAATAAAGATGCAAATGCCTCGTAGGCATTGTTAACTCGTACAAGTGTTGCTTTAACTGGTTGTTCGGCAATAAAATCGTTGTTAACCAAAACAATGGATGAACCTGTTGTATATATATAAGGTATATACTTTGGATTTGCAAGAAATGAAAGAGAGCCAGTAAAACCTTCTTCAATTTTGGCTACTGTGTGAACCTTTGTATTTGGGTCTCCTTCAACTGTTCCGCCCAAAAAGCCTGCTATAATTTGTGCTGTAAATTCCATCTTAAGAATATGTTAATAAAGTGCAAAACTAAATATTTAAATCTAGATATTTCTCAACTCCTTTGGGTAACAAATAAAATATTTTTTAACCTCGTTGGAAAGCGCTTTTGCATTAAGCATGTCGGAAGCCTCCGCAATATCTGTTAGTTGCCCGTTGTTGTACAATATTTTTATCGACTCATCGCCTGGCTGATAAGCGCTAATGCTTAATGAATCCGAAAAAACAAAGTAATCTGCGAATTCTTTTAGCTCAGGGTAAAGCTTGATGAAACTAACACGCAAACTATCAATTTGTTTCGTATCGAAAGGAGTATTTTTTAGCGTTACGCTTAGCAATTTCCTATTAGTAATCATTTTTGCTAAGGTTGATAGGACAGGGTCTTTGCTGTTTATCCAAAGTTTTGCCGATACCATAATATCGGAATCGTCCAGTAATGCAAAGTTTTGTAAAGCGATATTTTGATTGTTCTCCAATGAGCCCTTAAATTCTGCATTCGATATATCGTTTAAAAGAAAATACTTTAGTGCTGGCGATGCATCTATTTCTAAATCTTGCTTTGCTAGTTCTTTTGCGCGTTTTAGCATTTTTATAAGGGTCTGCTCTGCGGCAACAACTGTTTTGTGAAGGTAAACTTGCCAGTACATTAGCCTGCGGGCAATCAAAAACTTTTCGATGGAGTATATTCCCTTTGCTTCAACCACAAGTTCATCGTCAACCACATTAAGCATCTTTATTATCCTATCGGAGCCAATTGCGCCCTCTGTAACACCCGAGAAGAAACTGTCACGCTTCAAGTAGTCCATCCTGTCCATATCGAGTTGTCCCGATATAAGTTGATGTAGGAATCTTTTCGGATATTTATCATCAAAAATATCAATTGCTAGGGTTAACCGGCCATTAAATTCTCTGTTGATATCTTCCATAAGGCACCTGCTAATGGTTTCATGGCTAACACCATTGGCAATACTGTATTCAAGTGCATGCGAAAACGGGCCATGACCAATATCGTGCAACAGAATGGCAGCACAGGCGGCCTCCGCTTCATGTTCCATTATTATTTGCCCTTTAGAACGAAGCGTTTCAATGGCCATATCGAGCAGATGCATGGCGCCTAAGGCGTGTTGCAAGCGGCTGTGTGTTGCTCCCGGGTAAACAAGGTATGTTAACCCAAGTTGCTTAATATTCCGAAGGCGCTGAAAGAATGGATGCTCTATTAAATCGTAAATAAGAGGGTAATTTATGTTGATAAACCCATGGACAGGGTCGTTTACTATTTTCTTTTTATTGGTGCTTATCATATTGCAATTTTATATATCTGATAAAAATACTAAAAAACGCTGAATATATCTGAAGTTGCCGAAATGTCTATTTCTTACAATTTTAGTGCAATTATCAGAAAAAAGTTGTTTAATTGTACGCCAAGCAATAAATTTGAGGTCTAATTAATTGCCAATGGTATTTCTCTACAATCTTGGTATTCGCTTATATATCCTGCTAGTTAACGTAGTTTCTCCTTTCAATGTAAAGGCAAAGCTCTGGCTTAATGGTCGCAAAAATTGGAGACAGAAAGTAAAATCTACAATACCTGAGGGGGCAGAAACTGCATGGATTCACTGCTCATCTCTTGGCGAATTTGAGCAAGGCCGTCCGCTAATTGAATCGTTAAAAACCCGATTTCCCAACTTAAAGATAGTGCTTACCTTTTTTTCGCCATCGGGCTACGAGGTTCGGAAAAACTATTCTGGAGCTGATTATATTTTTTATCTCCCCATAGATACCAACCGTAACGCTAAGGATTTTATTGAGTTAATAAATCCTCGGATGGTTATTTTTGTTAAATACGAATTTTGGTATCACTACCTGAGGAACTTAAAGAAAAAGAATATCCCAACTTACGTTGTGTCTGCAATTTTTAGGGAAAACCAGGCATTTTTTAAATGGTATGGTGGTTGGTACCGTCAGTTCCTGCTCAACTTTGAGTACCTGTTTGTGCAGAACAAGCACTCGCACGATTTGCTCAACAGAATAGGCATTGGAAATGTTTTAGTTACAGGCGATACAAGGTTCGATAGGGTTGCAAGGGTTGCAACCGAGGCAAAAACAATTCTTTTTGTGGAGCAGTTCTGCAATGGCGAAAAGGTTATAGTTGCGGGTAGCACTTGGCCTAAGGATGAAGAGTTGCTTATAGGGTACATTAAACAAAACTCACAGAAGGCTAAGTTGATTATAGTTCCGCACGAAATAGATACTTCTCATATTCAGTCAATTCTCCAGAACTTGACAGTTGAAACAGTTCTTTACTCCCATAATCAAAAAGTAAATCCTCAAAACGCAAGGGTTTTGATTGTCGATACCATTGGATTACTATCGTCTATATATCGGTATGGGCATATTGCATACATAGGTGGAGGGTTTGGTGTAGGGATACATAACACCCTTGAGGCCGCCACTTTCGGGCTTCCTATTATTTTTGGTCCAAACTACCATAAATTCCAAGAAGCCAAAGATTTAATAGCACTTAGAGCGGCTTTTTCTATCAATTCGCTCGATGAGCTGTCAAATTTTCTAAATTTACTTCTTAGCGACGAACAAAGTTGTACTCAGGCGGGTAGTAATTCGAAAAAGTTAGTACTTTCGGGGGTGGGAGCTACTGACCGTATTTTGGACCAAATAGCCAGCAGTACTCACTTTTAGCTTATTTCAAACGTTTGCGACGGTTTAGCTTAAGGTTAACATAGACTCCGTCGGCAGCGTTAATTTATGTTATATTTTTGGGCAATTAAAACTCTTAACACAATTATATTTTCAATAACTAACTAAACCTACTGTAAATTATGACAAAACTTTTTAAAAGTATTTTGTTAACCACTATGCTGGCCGTACTTTCCAGCATGGCCTTTTCACAAGGGATTGTGAAGGGCGTTGTGGTTGATGC
>JAKQKB010000028.1 GCA_029560875.1 Bacteroidota bacterium
GAAACATTGCAACAGAGTATGAGCCATTAGAAAACAACGACAACGAGCAAGTTGAATATAAACGTGTAAGTGGGGCTAAACTTGAAAAAATCGAAGATACTAAAAACGGACTTGCGACATATAAAATAGATTTACAAACACTAAACAACTACCTACAATGACCTGTTTAAAAGAAACATTTGCACAAGGAGATAGCCTAATTGTACCTATAGAATACGAGCAAGGAGCATTGCCCAACATATCTAATTTCAATGATTTCGATAAGATTGAAATAACTTTGAAGTCAGACACATCAGATGTATTTGTGTTTGCTACTGATAAAACAGACGACTACAATATAGCCATTATTGACGAAAACAATATGGAGTTAATAGTAAAGTCGGAGGACACTCTAAAAATGCTTGGAGAGATTACAGCAGACGTTAGGTATTACTTTACATACAAAACTAAGCCTATGATTTCAAGTGAAACAAATATAGCTACTAACATTATAATTGTACAACAATGAAAATAGGAGCAATAGGAATACGGACTAAGATAATTGTAGGAGATGCAGCTACATGGTATCTTGTTAAGAAATACGTTGACCAACAAAATGCTTTACCAAGTATAGAAGGTCTTTTGGAAAATATGTCTCCTATTGAATTCGAAGTAACAGACGTAATCAATGGTATAATTATTCCTGAAAGTCCTACTAAGTTATATCGAATTTCAACGGCTACCGACCTGACAGTATCTATTAATACCGCTTTACTTGATTTGACTAAGTACATTGAACTATTCGTAAAGATAAACCTGAACGATTATGTAGTACTTACTTTCCCTGAAAACTGGTATTTTGCCAACCTTGCAATTCCTACCGAAGTTGGTGAATACCTGTACGAAGTATCAAGTTCCGATGGTGGAGATACTTGGCGTGCGTCACTTCGCTATAAGAATATAGCTACGGTTGGTATCGACCAGGAAGGCAATGAGATTATTGGCGCAAAAACATTATTCGTTGATGGTGAAATGGCCGACAATTCGGGAGATGGATTGACATGGCTCACAGCCAAGAAAGATGTACAAGCTGCTATTGACATTGCGAACTCGGGTGATGCAGTATTTGTAAAAGGCAAACTGGATGGACTTAAATACTTGCCAACAACCGAAAGAACACCCGGAACTGCACGTAGTAAATCATTTATTATGAAATCGGGTGTGAATGTATATGGAGGTTTTAAGGGCATTGAAAGCACACTATACGAACGTGAGATGGTAAGTTACTT
>JAKQKB010000035.1 GCA_029560875.1 Bacteroidota bacterium
GAGCACGAGCTCCAGGAGGTTCGTTCATTTGTCCGAAAACGAAAGTAGCTTTAGACTCTCTCATTCCTGGCATATCTACTTTAGACAAATCCCATCCTCCATTTTCCATAGAGTGCATGAATTCTTCACCGTATTTTATAATTCCTGACTCTAACATCTCACGAAGCAAGTCATTTCCTTCACGTGTTCTTTCTCCTACTCCTGCGAATACTGAAAGTCCACCGTGACCTTTTGCAATATTGTTGATCAACTCTTGAATCAATACCGTTTTACCCACACCTGCACCACCGAACAATCCAATTTTACCTCCTTTTGCATAAGGCTCAATCAAATCGATTACTTTGATACCAGTGAACAATACTTCTGATGAAGTTGATAATTCTTCAAATTTAGGGGCTGGTTTGTGAATAGGCATTCCATTTTCACCTGCTTTAGGTAGATTTCCTAAACCATCGATTGCGTCTCCAATTACATTGAATAAACGACCAAATACATCCGCTCCGATTGGCATTTGAATTGGAGCTCCTGTTCCAACCACTTCATAACCTCTGCTCAAACCGTCTGTTGAATCCATCGAAATGGTACGAACGGTATTTTCACCGATGTGAGATTGTACTTCAAGAACTAATATAGTTCCATCTTTTTTTGTGATTTCTAATGAATCATAAATTTTTGGAAGTTCAACATCTTTACCGTTGAAAACTACATCGACAACTGGTCCGATGATTTGGGCAACTTTTCCTATTACTTTTGACATTGCTTATGTATTTATTAAATAGCTATTTTTTGGTTTATGAATGACAACCTATCGGTATTTTTCGATTGGATACTTTTTCAGTGCGCAAAGGTAATTTTTTAAAATATAAAAATCAATACTTTTTTTATAAAAAAACAGGGGCTACTGAAGGTTGCTCTCTAATCAAAGAAAAAAAAGAAAAAAACAGCTATAAACCAAAAAACCACCACGTTAGACGTGATGGTTTTTATAAATAAGATTCCAATTTTAGAGTGTCTTTGGAAATAAAATTCTATAATCGGCAAGACTTACTCCTTTAAGATTCGAGCCGTAAGTGGTGTTTATTGCTTCAATAAATTTATTTGCTATCAAAGCATATCCTCTTGGTGAGGGATGAACTCCGTCTGTTGAAAAACCACCTCCTGTAATAAATGCACCCGTTACAGTAAATCCATTAGCTGAAATTCCTCCATTTGCAATTTGTGTCATTAGTGCATTTGTATCTACAAAAGCAAGTCCTTTTGCTGTTGCAACTGCTTTTATTTTAGCATTATAGGCATCTGTAGCTGTTTTTACTAATGCGACTTCGCTATATGTTAATGTTGCTTTATCCTCCATTGGGAAGGTAACACCTACAGTACTATTAGTTGCTGGATAACCCGGTTTAGTAGTTCCGATAGTTCCTCCTGCGGTCAATAGTATGTAATCTCTTGTTGCAGTAGCGTTACTTGCGTGACGTGCTTTACCATATAAAGCGCCTAGAAATCCAGCCGTTTGAGCTGGATAATTAAATGGAGCCCCTTGAAATGCAGCGGTAAATAATGCTGTAGCATCATAAGCTAACATTTCGTCCGCAATCAAAAGTGGGTTTGAAGAACTTGCTGTTAATGTTTGGAACCGTGCTGGCTGTCCTGCCGCCGCTAACATGCTATTCATTGCTCCGAATAACGGATTTAATTGTGCTACTTGAGTAGCATTTAAAGGAACAGGATTAGTAGCAATGTAAGTAAAAAATGGCACCGTATTTACATAAGGAATATTAGCAACAACCCCTTTGGCTCCTGTAGAAGTTAATGTGTTTACCAAAGCATCATAAGTAGCATCAAAACCTGCACCTGCAACACCTGCAGAAGGCGTTATTGGGTTTGTACCATCGCCACCTGAAGTTGCATAACCCAAAACATCATTGTTTCCAATCCAAAGCGAAAAGAAAGTTGGAGCTTGAGAAGCTGCATAGGCCAATACTGATGTGGTCCCATTTGGAGCAAAACGAACATAATATGGGTTCGCTGTTCCTAATGAAATCCCGGCTAA
Source organism: Bacteroidota bacterium (assembly GCA_029560875.1). Taxonomy (GTDB): domain Bacteria; phylum Bacteroidota; class Bacteroidia; order Bacteroidales; family Tenuifilaceae; genus SB25. Next base: position 2,051 of record JAKQKB010000035.1, read on the forward strand.
ACTTCCATAACTTGGCGATAATAAATGAAAACTTTTAGCACCTGGAACCCCACAGTTATTATACGGACCAGCCGTTGCTATTGAAGTCATGATCTCAGTTGATGGAGTACCCGAAACAGGCACTGGTGCTTGACCTCCGGTCGAAGCCAATCTAGGTCCTGCGTATGGAACTCCATTAATTTTAAATCCACCAATATTATCCGCCATAAAAGGAATTTTAAACTCTCCTCCTCCGACTGTTGCGAATTGCTGTGCCATAATATTGGTG
>JAKQKB010000041.1 GCA_029560875.1 Bacteroidota bacterium
TATCGGCAAAACTCACAGCACATATTGCTAACATAGTTAGCACTAATATAATTAGCGAATATTTCTTCATACTAAAAACTCCTTGTTTAGATGTTGTTCTTGAAGAGTTCTTTTATTATTATACGATAGGCATTACCTTTGTTGTAAAGCTGAGAATTTGGGATTTGAATAATGGGCAAAGGAATGCCGATTTTGATTTTGACGGTTTAAACTTTAGGAAAATAACGCTGCTAATATCTTTTGCACTGTGCTTTAGTAATAATGTGCGATGATTGTTACAAAAAGAGTGCAATAAAGAAAAAAGCGGGTGTTTTTCTGTTTTGCAAGAATTGGTTTTATTAGATATTGGGTACCAATTCTTGGGATTATCAGAAAAGCAGGGAGCGTTTAAATCCCTATGTTGTTGGTTTACGAGAAGATAACCCTTAGTTAGGGTTTCTGCTATTATTGAAAAATTCGATATGTAATTTTTAAAGATTGGACGGGAAGGGAGAAAATAAGGAATTAGATTATTGGATAGCTGCCTATAATTATAGATTTTCCCTTTTCGGTTAATTACCGCTATAGGGAACTTCAACTTTAAGTAAATCCAAAAAATCATTCAAACTCCTTTGACTCGGGGAAAACGACCTCCGTCGTTCACCTCCAACTGAGTTATCTTATTACCGCTAATCTTTTCGGTAACTGCACTATTGATTGCTTTAGCTTAATGAGCTGTTATTTTCGTAAGTTCCTCAAATGCTCATCATAGCTTAAACAACACAGTATCTCGAGTTAAAAAAAATACTACCATAACTTACTATAAAACTATAAGCATTTTTCTTTAATAAGTGTCAAGCAAAAAAAAAATAGCATTAAGTTCTTTTCTCTGAAAAGATCCTTTTTGCGGTAGCAAGGTTTTGACTCTAAACCGATTCTCCCTGCGGTTGCAACTATAATTTGAGGCAACGAAAAATTTCATTTATTGTCTGATACTTTCAAAGCGGGGAAGTTTTGACTCTAAACCGATTATTTTTGTGGTTGCAACGAGATGCAGAGGCAACAGGAAATTTATCTTTTGTCCGATACTATCAAAGCGGGGAAGTTTTGACTCTAAACCGATTCTTTTTGTGATTGCAACGAAATGCAGACGCAACAGGAAGATTTGTTCATTTTCTGATACTTATAAAGCTGAAGCTCGGTTTAGAGTTAAAACAAAAAATCACTTCGAAGCCACTATTTCTGAACAATTCCAACCCAGCCCATCTTTCTTCTTGTTTTAACTCACAATTTTGAGGTTGGAGACCAGTTGTAGTTCGGTTGTCAGTGTGCAGAGTTCTTGTTTTAACTCACAATTTTGAGGTTGGGAGACCAGTTGTAGTTCGGTTGCCAGTGCGCAGAGTTCTTGTTTTAACTCACAATTTTGAGGTTGGGAGACCAGTTGTAGTTCGGTTGTATGTGTGCTGTATTCTTGTTTTAACTCACAATTTTGAGGTTGGAGACCAGTTGTAGTTCGGTTGTTAGTGTTTACAGTTTGTGGGATGTGGTTACAGAGTAGGCAATGGTAAAATTGTAAGTCAAAACAAGCATCGGTGTGTCTTTTACTCTAAACCGATCCTTTTTGTGGTTGCAACGAGATGCAGAGGCAACAGGAAGATTTGTTCATTTTCTGATACTTTCAAAGCGGGGAAGTTTTGACTCTAAACCGATTCTTCCTTCGGTTGAAACGAGATGCAGAGGTAACAGGAAGATTTGTTAGTTTCCTTCAGCTGTCAAAGCTGAAGCTCGGTTTAGAGTTAAAACAGAAAATCACTTCGAAGCCACTATTTCTGAACAATTCCAACCCAACCCATCTTTCTTCTTGTTTTAACTCACAATTTTGAGGTTGGAGACCAGTTGTAGTTCGGTTGTTAGTGTGCATTCTTCTTGTTTTAACTCACAATTTTGAGGTTGGAGACCAGTAATAGCTCGGTTGTTAGTGTTTTGGAATTGTGGGTTGAGGTTTCAGAGAGGGTTGGGGCAAAATTGTAAGTCAAAACAAGCAAGAGACCAGTTGTAGTTCGGTTGTTAGTGTTTACAATTTGTGGGATGTGGTTACAGAGTAGGCAATGGTAAAATTGTAAGTCAAAACAAGCATCGGTGAGTTAAACAGAAAAAAAGTAAAAAAGCCCCCGGAAAAAAACGGGGGCTTTTACAATTTGGATGCCCAAGCTTACCTATTATGATAAGTTTGTGGCAGAAGTTTTATTTTTTAGCCCTATCCGGCAGATCGGTATTTACCGGATTAGGATTTAACATATCTACAACATTAGGTTTTAGATTGGAATTACGGTAAGAAGAAACCGCTGTTACTTTGAAGAATTTCTTATTTACTCCGGTTGTATTATAGGTATAGCTACGATTTGGCTCTCTAACAACAACAGGGGTTTGTTCAGGGAAGTTATACGGATCGTCAGACACATAGATTCTATATGCTTGAGCGTTGGTAACTTGCTCCCAACTTAATTGAACTCCTGAAGTAGTAGAAGTTATCGAAACTACAGGGCTACTAACTTCTACAGGTGTGGCAGAAGTAACAGCAAACATTGTAAGAGGGAAGGCAGTTGCTGTATAGGCAGTAAGTCCCGAAGCGGCAGGATCTTGAGGATTGATAATAACAGAATCGCTATACATATACCTTGTCCGATAATCGGTACTTCCCAAAGTTTGCGTGTAGAAACTGGTTCCACTCAAATATGAAGTATCCATAGGACGATT
>JAKQKB010000050.1 GCA_029560875.1 Bacteroidota bacterium
TAGCCTAGCTATAAGCATTAAACAATCGGAGAATGAGTACTTAAATCTTACCAACAAATTACAAGCCCGCGATAGTTTATTGGCATTCAGAACCAGAGAATTACAAAGTAAAATTCAGGAAAGTCAATCGCTTCAAACCCTTATTAAATCACAACTCTCATCAATTAATATTGCAACCAGCAAGCTGGACTCGTTGGACAATGAAATTGATGCAAAGCAACAAGAGTTGAATAGCAAACAAATACTGATTGAAGATCAAAGCCAGGAAATTAATCAGCAATCGCTAATTATTTTAAAACAACAACGTAGGTTTTTAATAGCAGTTATTATTCTTTTAGGGTTATCGTTAAGCTTACTTTTTGCATACTGGGCTTACAGAATGAAGCGTAGATTAAATCTAAAGTTGGAAAAATTGGTTGACGAAAGAACAAAAGAACTCAAACTTAGCCAGCAGCATTTTATGAACCTTTTTGAGAACTCTCCTGTGGCAATGTTTGAACTTGATCTTTCTGAATTAAAAAAATATGTTGAAACGTCTGTTAGTATTGATGAAAATTCGAATCTTTTAATTGATAAATACAAAGAGTTTGTTCAAAAAGGCCTTCAACTTATAAGGATTATTAACTTGAATCAATCAGGCATTAGTCTTTTTGGTTTTAAGGACAAAATGGATGCACAATTAAATTTTCACAAAACTTACAACGACGAATCCCTAGAAAATATAAAAGCCGTAATCCTTGCAATTATTAACAGAAAAACATCATCTACTTACGAAGGTGTAAGGCAAACTGTAAATGGAGAAACTCTTTATGTCCATTTAAATTGGTTGGTACTCCCAAGCTACGAAGAAAGCTACTCAAGGGTTTTATTGTCTATCTCAGATATTACAGCACTTAAGAATTACCAGAAGGAACTTAACAAGCATAAAGATCACCTTGAGGAAATTGTGCTTGAACGTACTAATGAGATAATAAAACTGAATACTGATTTAACATCAACCAATACCGAGTTGTACAAAAAAACTGAAGAACTTTCGCAAACAATACAAATGCTTAAGGACACACAAGATCAACTTATACAATCCGAAAAAATGGCATCGCTGGGTATGTTAACAGCAGGTATTGCACACGAAATTAACAACCCAATCAATTATATCAGCGGAAGTTATCAAGCGCTTCAAACGCTTATCGATGATTTTTGGTCTTTATTCAATGAGTACAAATCTCTTGTTGAGAAGGAATACTCTACCGATTTACTTACTGAAACTGAAAAAGAGAAAAAACTTAGCTCTAACGATATTTATCACTCCATAAAGTTTTTACTTGTAAATATTGAAACAGGAATTGTTCGAACAACAGAAATTATTAAGAGTTTAATGGCTTTTTCGAGGAATGAAAGAGAAGAGTATACTGATTACAATATTCAGAAAGGCGTAAAAGATGTTCTGGTCATCCTTAAGTCGCGATACCAAGGAAGAATAAAGATAACAGAGCAATACGATTCAAATTTGCCAAATATTATATGCAATGCAAATGGTATAGGGCAGGTTTTGATGAATCTTATATCCAATGCAATTGATGCGATTCCCGAGCAAGGGGAAATTGAAATAAAGGCAAAATACCTACCTAAAACTGATGAAATAATTATTCGGGTTAATGACTCAGGGGTTGGTATTCCTCAAAATATTATCGATAAAATTTTTGATCCATTTTTTACAACAAAGGATGTAGGAAAAGGAACTGGTCTAGGACTATACATTTCGTATAATATGATAAAATCTCATCAGGGAGCAATTGATGTTGAATCAGAGCATGGAAAAGGAACAACATTTACGGTAAAATTGCCAAGATGCATTTATAAAGGAAACTAACCTGCTTTGCTTAATGCGAGTTCAATAATCTGTTTTAACTCCTCTTTCCTCCATGGTTTCATTATATACCTAAAAATTAACTCGTTGTTAATTGCTTTTAGCATAACGTCGGATTCCATGAAAGCCGTTAAAAGTATGCAAATTTTTGAAGGATTAGTCGCTTTTATTTTCTCTATAAACTCTAATCCATTCATATGAGGCATTTTTAAATCCGATATCACCACGTCTATTTCCTCCTCCTGCAATATTTCTAATCCCTTTAAAGCAGAATTTGCAATACGAATGTCAAAATCGTTCCGGAAATTAATTTTGAAAAGTTCCAGGTTAATTTGCTCATCATCTACATATAGAATCTTATTGTTGCTCATTATTCCCTTTAATAGTGATACTACAAATATAAGATATTTAGTGTATGAACATTAAAACTTAGTAAAAGTTCTTTTAACTTTTACATTTTTAATGTTTAACAGGGACGACTAGCCTGATAGATAATTATATAGTGTCAGATGTTTAGGAAAAACCTTGAACAGTTATGTTTTTCTTTTATTTTGTTTGAAAGTAAGCAACTAAATCGTTTAGAGCTTTTGCTCTCGCATTTAACTCCTCTGCATTTGCTGCAACCTCCTCGGAAAGCGCTGCATTTTGTTGTGTAATACTGTTTAGTTGTTGAACCGATGTGTTTACCTGTTCAGTACCAGAACGCTGCTCATATGATGATGCTGCAATTTCCCTAATTAAATCAGTGGTTCTTATAATCTCGTTTAAATTTTGATTCATTAAATCTTTAGCCTTGGTTGATATTTGAGCACCTTGATTTGAAACTGAAATAATTTCGTTAGCGGCTTCGCGACTTCGTTCGGCTAATCGCCTTACTTCAGCAGCAACCACAGCAAATCCTCTCCCATGCTCTCCTGCTCTAGCGGCTTCAACGGCAGCATTTAAAGCTAGCAAGTTTGTTTGGAAAGCTATATCGTTTATTATGTTGATTTTCTGTGCAATTTCGTTCATAGAATCCAGTGCAATGTTTGTGGAGCTTACACCTTCTTCAAGATTTCTTGTAGTTGAAACTGCAATTTTTTCTGTCTGTACTGCATTGTCAGCATTTTGTTGAATGCTCGACAGAATCTCTTCCATTGAACTGGAGATTTCCTCCAGTGAAGATGCCTGCTCAGAGGTAACTTGTGACAAATTGGTAGCACTTGTACTAAGTTGATTACCCGACGATTCAAGTTCTCCTGCAGATAGCGATATACCCTCAATAACCTGATTTAATTTATTGGTAAGGTTCTCAATGGCAATGGTTAATCTTCCAAGCTCATCGTTTCTGAGCATATCGGCCTTATCCACTGTTACCTTAAGGTTTCCTTCGCTAATCTTTGTTACTGCATTAATTGAATTATCCAAAGGTTTGCGGACTTTGCTGGCTATTGCCCTTATAATGAAAATACCCATTACAATTATGCCTGGCGTAGTAATGTAAGCCTTAACTGTTTCTGGGTACAAATGCTTTAAGTTTACAACTACATCAATAACCACCCAGGAGAGAAGCATAAGAGTTCCCATATAATAAAGAATAGAACCCTTAAAGTAAAAACGTATAGTGGCAATGCCTATAGGAATTGCTACTACCATAATTAGAATTATTTCAAGTAATCCTTTTGACATGGCAGTAAATTTTAAGTGTTCGTTTAACCAAAACCGTACAAAATAAAAATACATTTATATTTTATACGACACCGTTAAACGCATGTTTAGTTTAACTGTTTATTTGGGAAAAATAGATTAAACAAACCAAAAAATCAAAAAAACTAGAAATTATTTTCAATAACAATAGACTTAAACACTAGACCTTTATCAGATATGCCCTCCAGAACTCGGGGTAATGCATACTTTAGGTTACGTTGAGCCTTAACAGAATCATGAAATACAACGATTGCCCCAGGATGAATGTTTTTCATTACATACTTCACAACCTTTCGAGGGGATACCCTTTTGCTATAGTCCATACTTAAAACGTCCCACATGATAATTCTATACCTATGACGAAGCAACAAAATTTGACGTGGAGAAATTCTTCCATAGGGTGGCCTAAATAGGTTACTCTTTATAAATGAGTTTGCATAAATAATATCTTGTATATACTGTGAAGTATCAGTATGCCAGCCCTTAATATGACTGTATGAGTGATTGCCAACAGAATGACCATCGGCAAGTATTTGCTCATAAATTTCTGGATTCATCTCAACGTTTTTTGCAAGGCAAAAAAAGGTTGCCTTGGCATTGTACTTCCTCAATTGTTCGAGCACCCAAGGTGTAATTTCTTGAGTGGGTCCATCGTCGAATGTGAGAAACACTCCCTCTTTTTCATCTGGAAAGTTCCAAATAAAATTTGGGAAAAAGCGTTGAAAAAAACGTGGAGGACTAAGATTAATCATAAATCACCCTATTGCAACATCGATATGTACTTTTCAAATTCAGTATAGAGTTGCTTTTGATGATTTCCCTTTTCGTATTTTTCAGCTAACTTATAAAGTTCCTGTAGAATTGCTAGGTTTAACTGTAAGTCGTTATACAATCCTTGTATTTTAGCTTTGTCTACGTTGTAAAAAATGAAATCTAAATATTCCTTGGACTGAGTGAACATCAACGTTGAGTATTCAACAGCTTTTTGCATGTTTTCAGCCCTGTAGTAGCCTTCAATTATTTGTAAAGCAAAGTAATTCAACGGTACTGTTTTTACAGGTAAAACCTCCATGCTCCTATCCAAAACTTTGAGTGCGGAATCCTTTTTACCTTCATCAATCAAAGCGTTTGCTAGTCGGGCAAATAGATTCCTGTAGTTCGATATAATTCTTAACTTATTCTCATCGATGTAGACACTTGGGTTGCTAATACTACGGAATCGGTACTTGTCCATAAGGTTTTCATACATCTCTGCTGTATTCACATTTCCTAACCCCCATTGCTTTTTACTTGCTATTGGTGCAATTTTATACATCAAACCCTCTAGTTGGAAATATCCCTCTATTCCGTGATATGTTTCGCTACTTACTGTGGTTCCAAAATAAAGGGGTCTGCTCCAATTGTTAGTTGCTATCAAATCCATTAAAACCTGACCGTCCTTCATAATCATTCGCTTATTGAGCGACCATTTCATGGTATCAACAATTAAATGTTCTTTATCTGGTGAAACAGTCTGGGTTTTAACTACCAGATTTTTGTCTATAGGAAGGTACAGTTTTGATGAAGGAAAATAGTTTACCTTTTCATTCCTATCAAATGGCGATGGAAGTTCTGCTGCAGGCTCATCGCTAAGCATAAAGTTAACAGCCTGATTAACGTTAATTGGCTCTTTAATTCTATCATAAACCAAAACCACATCACGCTTACCAGAAAAGTATTGGTTGTGAGTCATTCTTAATGGAAGTGGATCGCTATCGTACATTTTCCTTTTCATTTGGTCAACATACCAATCGCCACGCAGATAACTCATGTTGGCAACCCGAACATCGGTTCTAACTCCTTCAACCTCCTGATTATACCATAGGGGAAAGGTATCGTTGTCGCCATAGGTAAAAAGTACTGAGTTTGGCCTACATCCAATTAGCATATTATAACCAAAATCTGTTGGTATGTAACTACCTGAACGGTCGTGGTCGTCCCAGTTCTCCGATGCCATTACCCCTGGAACTAACAGGGTGCAAAGTGTTGTAGTTGCAATTGCTGTAGATGGATGATCTTTAAGTTTTTTTACTAATTCGTAAACAGCCAACAAACCTAGACCAATCCATATACTAAATGCATAAAAACTTCCAGCATAAGCATAATCTCGTTCTCTAGGTTGATAAGGTGTTTGGTTCAAGTAAACCACAATGGCAATACCTGTTAGCACAAACAGAGATGTAACAACCCAAAAATCGTGCTTACGACGATAATAGTGGAAAATCAATCCTGCCAGCCCTAAGATTAGAGGTAAAAAGTAATACTTATTGTTCGCTTTGTTCTCCTTTAATTTTGTAGGAATTTTATCCTGAGGCCCGAGCCTTGCATCGTCAATAAAAGAAATGCCTGAAATCCAGTTTCCTTTTAGAACATCGCCTCGCTCCTGCTTCTGTATATCGTTTTGTCGACCTGCAAAGTTCCACATAAAGTAGCGGAAGTACATGTGTCCTAGTTGATATCTAAAGAAAAACTTCATGTTCTCACCAAAAGTTGGAACATAGAGGGTTTGTTTTTGGTTATCCTGAGAGTATCCAATAACAGGTTTGCCCTCAAAATCTGACCAAACCTTGTAGGCCTCTACATGCTGAGGGTCGTTGCTGTTGTACATTCTTGGAAAAACCATTTCGAAATTTGGGTCGTAGGCATAGTCCGAACTTTTCCTTACAACAACATACTTACCATTTTTAGGGGCATACTGAGGTTTCCCTTCTTTTTTATCTACAGGTTGAGCCATAAAGGTTGGACCGTAAATAAGGGGCCTGTCGCCATACTGCTCTCTGTTTAAGTAGTAAAGTAAGGAGAACATATTGTCGGGGCTATTCTGATCCATGGGTGGATTTGCGGATGAACGAATAACAATTACAGCATAGGAGCTGTAACCAATTAAGATAACTGTTAATCCTAAAATAATAGTATTTAGAACAACTTTACCTCTACGGTAGGTATAACGTAGCCCATAAATTAGTAAAGCAATAATTAAAGCCGCATAGAAAAGAACTCCTGATTTTATAGGAAGACCAAAGCTATTTACGAATAGTAATTCGAACTTCGAAGCAAAAACAACAACCCCGTGAATTATACCGTACATAACTATTAGCAGCAAAATTGCCGATAATGCCAACGCAAGAATTACTCCCTTATGCGAATAAGTATACTTTTTGAAGTAGTACACTAAAACTATTGCAGGGATTGCTAGCAGGTTTAAAAGGTGAACTCCAATAGAAATACCCATTAAAAAAGCAATAAGAATCAACCAACGATTTGCGTATGGTTCATCGGCTGAATCTTCCCATTTAAGGATAGCCCAAAAAACTAAAGCAGTAAATAGTGATGATGTTGCGTAAACCTCGCCCTCAACAGCCGAAAACCAAAATGTATCGGAAAATGTGTAGGCCAATGCTCCAACAATACCTGTGGATAGTATAAGGATGAGTTGAGTTAAATTCAACTGCTTAGTATCGCCAAGAACTATTTTGCGGGCAAGGTGAGTAATACTCCAAAATAAAAACAATATGGTAAATGCACTAACCAGTGCAGAAAAAGCATTGGCAAAAACAGGAATTAACTCCTTGGTAGGTGCAAGCATGGTAAAGAACCGAACCATTAGCATGAAGAAAGGTGCTCCTGGAGGATGACCAACCTCTAATTTGAATCCACTTGCAATAAACTCACCACAATCCCAAAAACTTGCAGTAGGTTCAATGGTTGCCAAGTATACCAACGAGGCAATGGCAAAAATAATCCAACCTCCAATATTGTTGTATTTTCGGAAGGAATTGAAATCGATATTGAGCATAAAGTCCCGTTTTGATTCAACCCCAAAGGTATAATTTTTTTGATGTTAATGTCCAATTTGTTTTGAATGTCTATATTTACGAAAATAATGTTGAGTAAAATCTAGATAACGGAGCCAATTATGTTCAAATGGAAAATACAATGCATTACCTTTTGCTTTATTGTTGTGATGCTTTTTTTAAATTCCTGTTCAAAGGAAGATACAGGTTCGTCAACTATAACCTTTGAGCCCCGTATAGCATCTATTGCCCAAAATGTTTGCGAAGACAGTATTCAAAAGTATGTGCAGACATTGGAGGATATGGGCACAAGGTTTGCCCTTGCCGATAATAGAAGAGATGTGGCAATGTCAATTCTTGAAAAATTTGAGAGTATAGGATATACCAATGTTAAACTTGACTCCTTCTTGCTGTACGATTATACCGCTGAACCAATATGGCAATATAATGTAGTAGCAACTCTTACCGGAGTAGTTTACCCTGACAGTATTTCGATTATTGGAGGACATCACGACTGCATAATAAGCTATGGGACTGGTAACTCTTTTGATTTTGCTCCAGGAGCCAACGATAATGCTAGTGGCGTTGCAACAACTTTGGAAGTTGCTAGAGTTCTTAAAAAAGTTGACTTTCGACCCAAAACTACTATTAAATTTGTAACTTTTGCTGCTGAAGAACTAGGACTTTATGGAAGTTATGATTACGCAGGAAAATCCCTCCAAGCAAATTCAAAAATTAAGATGATGCTTAACAACGATATGGTTGCATACTGGTCGAACCCCGACACCTCAAACTGGTGTGTAAATATTCTTGATTACTCAAATTCAACTTCCTTAAGAAAAAAAGCACAAGAAGTTTGTAAACTATACACTTCACTTAAAACCAATAACGATAACACATACCAAGAGTATAGCGATAGTTTCCCCTTTTCCTTGAAAGGTTACAAGTCCATTTTCTTTATTTCAAATGCCGACGATACAAACTATCACACTACAAATGATTTAACAACTGAATGTAATTTTAAGTTTTGTCGCGAAGTGGCTAAGGTTAATTGTGTTTTACTCGTTCACAATAATTTTGCGGACTAAAACTATTAAGGTAAAGATCGTTTTTGTAAATTAACGCTTTTAATTTTGGAGTTTAAAATTTAAATATCATCAACATGAAATCGAAGAATATATTGATTGCGCTAATAGCCGTTGTAGTAATAGCAGTATTTGGCTACATTATAATGAGACCCAAGCTGGCACAGAAAAATTATAATCAGGGTGTTGTTTTGCTCGATTCGCTTAAATACAAAGATGCTTTCGAAAAATTCGATAAGGCAGTAAAAATGAATCCAAACATTGCCGACTACTATTACTATAGGGCCTTATCTCTTGCTGGAATGGATAAAAACCAAGAAGCCATTGAGGATTATTCCAAAGCAATTGCTATTGACTCAAGCCGATTTGATTTTTTCCTTTACAGAGGTGTTGCTTCACGTAAAACAAACCAACCAAACTTGGCTTTAGCCGATTTAAACAAGGCAATTGCTTTAAATGATTCGAGTTCTAAGGCTTACTACGAAAGAGGCTTGCTAAATGCAGCAATGATGAACTTTGATGAATCAATTAAGGATTACAACAGAAGCATTGAACTGGACGGAACAAATCTAGAGGCGTTCTATAGTCGTGGCGAATCATTTGCAAACCTTTCTGATTTTAAAGGCGCTATTGCCGATTACGATAAAATGATCGAAGGTTCAAACGCAATCGCCGATGCCTACAAAAAAAGAGGTATTTTTAAGTTAAAAATTCAAGATTACGATGGGGCTGTAAAGGACTTACTAATAGCAACAGAAAAAGACCAAACGGATAAGGAGGTTTTATATAATCTTGGCGATGCCTATTCCAATATCAAGGATTACAGTAACTCAATTAAGTATATTGATAAAGCCCTAGCCATTGATCCAAAATATGATATTGCTTATGGAGTTAAAGGCGGGGCATTGCTTCGAAAGGGCGATTTTAGGGCTGCTATGCAAAGTTTCGATAAGGCCATTGCATTAAAGCCCGATTATCTGAGAGCAATTTACGGACGTGGAATTTGCAAGGCTTTCCTGAAGGATTACAAAGGTTCAATTGCCGATTTTACTAAGGTAATTGCGCTAGACAAAAACTATACTCAAGCCTACTACAACAGGGCGGTTTCTAAAGCAATTCTCGAAAATCATAAAGAAGCTTTACCCGATTATGACGTTGCAATAAGTGCCGACCCCAAAAACCCTGAAGCATACTATAACCGAGGAATTTCTCGGATAAACGTTCAGGACACAAAGGGTGGATGCGAAGATTTTAATAAAGCATTAGAGTTAGGCTACAAACCAGCCGAGCAGATGATAAATATTTACTGTCCGAAAACAAATAACTAGATAAACGAGGAGGAGCAGCAGAGTCGCTCCTCCTTGTTTATAATGGAATTTGAACCGTAAACTTACTCCCTTTGCCCTCTTCTGATTCTACAAGAATATTCCCGCCTATCTTTTCGATAAAGTCTTTACAAAGTACCATGCCAAGTCCCGTGCTAGG
>JAKQKB010000066.1 GCA_029560875.1 Bacteroidota bacterium
TACCAAAGAAAAAAACAGGAATACGATACCATTGCAGCCCTTACAAAAAAGGAAAGGGAACAGCAAGGGTATAGCGAACCTGTAAAACCGATTTGGGAACAGTATTTAATTAGCGACTTTACACCCGAAGCCCTTGTAAGTGTCCACAGCTATAATAAAAGAGGTTTAGGCGTAAATGTGGACGAATTAGCAAGTTGGTTTAAGAATTTCAACCGATACAATAAAGGCAGCGAACAGGAATTTTGGCTAAGTGTATGGAGCGGTAACACCGTAAAAGTAAACCGTAAAACAAGTGACCAATACAATATACCGTTGCCCTTTATTTCGGTTGCAGGAACAATACAACCGGGCGTACTTAATGAGTTGGCAGACAATAGAACCGAAAACGGTTTTTTAGACAGGTTACTGTTTGTTGTTCCCGACAATTTGAAAAAAGAATACTGGAGCGAAACAGAATTAAACCCGTCAATAGTTGAGAATTGGCAAACCATTATTTCAAACCTTTTGGACGTTTCAATGATTCAGGACGAAACCAACAACCCACAGCCCGAAATATTGAGTTTTACACACGAAGCAAAACAACTTTTATTTGAATGGCAAAGGGAACTAACAGACCAAAGCAATAAGCCCGAAAATGAAGCCATAAGCGGTATAAACGCCAAAATAGAAATGTATGCTGTTCGATTGGCTTTAATACTTCAAATGGTACGGTATGCCTGTAATGAGGGTAATAAACAAGCTATTGGAATGGAAGCGGTACAAGGGGCTTTAAAGTTGGTTGAGTACTTCAAAAAAACAGCTATTAAGGTACATTCTATTGTATCAAATGCAAGTCCATTAGATAAGTTACCAACCGACAAACAAACCCTTTACATAGCGTTGCCCGACACCTTTACAACAAGTGAGGGCGTACAGGTTGCCGAAAGTATGGGAATGGCTGAACGGACTTTTAAGCGGTTTTTGAACAGCAAAGAATTATTCAAATGGATAAGACAAGGCGAATATGAAAAGTTATTTTAAAAACAAAGTGGCATTTGTGGCATTATTGGCACTTTCCTTTATTTATAAGGGTTTGGCGTGG
>JAKQKB010000081.1 GCA_029560875.1 Bacteroidota bacterium
AATCGGCTGACCGACTAAATTTTTATTTGTACTTTCGCCCATGCTGAATAAATTGGTAGTTTATGCAGCTAAGATACAGGATTGGTTAACTTCGGTTGACCATCCTGTTGATTAAAATGTTTTGTCGGTTACTAATGATAAAATTATAAAAACTTAAACAAACACAACCCTTTACTCAACATATTTACATAAATAAAAAAGGGTAGGAAACCTCCTACCCTTCTTAAATCTATCTATTTAGAATTACATATAGTCCTCAATTGGAGCGCAGGTGCAAACAAGGTTTCTGTCGCCATAGCCAGAGTCAATCTTGCTAACGTATGGCCAGAATTTGTTCGATGCAATCCATTCCAATGGATATGCAGCCTGTTTACGGGTGTAAGCGTGCTTCCACTCATCGGCGCTTACCTCTGGTGCTGTGTGAGGTGCGTTTGCAATTACGTTATCAACCTTATCGGCCTTACCGTTCTTAATGTCCTCCAACTCACCAAGAATTGAGATTAAAGAATCGATAAAGCGGTCGAGCTCCTGCATTGATTCGCTCTCGGTTGGCTCAACCATCAAGCTCTCGTGAACTGGGAACGATACAGTTGGTGCGTGGTATCCGTAGTCCATTAAACGGCGAGCAACATCGCCCGTGTCAACACCGTAGGTTTGCTTAAAGTGGTGGCAATCCAAAATCATCTCGTGAGCTACACGGCCAGTTTCGCCAGTGTAAAGAATCTTGAAGTGATTCTTAAGCTTAGCAGCCATATAGTTTGCGTTTAGGATAGCCATTTTTGTAGCAGCGGTAAGACCCTCGTTTCCTAGCATCAAAATGTATGCGTATGAAATTGCAATAACACCAGCGCTTCCCCAAGGAGCAGCAGCTACAGCCTTAATGGCTTTTTCGCCGCCAGTTTTTACCACTGGGTGACTTGGTAGGAATGGTGCCAAGTGTTTAGCAACACCAATTGGACCAACGCCAGGACCACCACCACCATGAGGAATAGCGAATGTTTTGTGTAGATTCAAGTGGCAAACATCGGCACCAATTTCGCCTGGGCTGGTTAAACCAACCTGTGCGTTCATGTTTGCACCATCCATATATACTAAACCACCATTCTGGTGAATAATATCCATCATTTCGCGGATTTTGCTCTCGAATACTCCGTGGGTAGAAGGATAAGTTACCATAAATGAGGAGAGTGTATCCTTATACTGCTCAGCTTTGGCTTTTAAATCGTCAACGTTGATGTTTCCTTTCTCGTCGCAAGCAACAACAACAACCTGCATACCAGCAAAAGCTGCACTGGCAGGGTTTGTACCGTGAGCCGAAGCTGGGATAAGCGCAACGTTACGGTGCGCATCGCCTCTGCTAATATGATACTCGCGGATAACCATTAAACCGGTGTACTCACCAGCAGCACCAGAGTTAGGTTGAAGCGATACTGCGTGGAAACCAGTAATCTCGGCAAGATGCTTTTCCAACTCCTTAATTAGCTCCATATAACCTTGAGCTTGATCGGCAGGAACGAATGGATGCATATTGCCAAACTCAGCCCAACTTAATGGAAGCATTGTGGTAGCAGGGTTCAACTTCATTGTACAGCTTCCCAAGGATATCATACTGTGATTTAATGCGATATCTCTACGCTCAAGTTTCTTTATGTAGCGCATCATCTCAGTTTCGGAATGGAAACTGTTGAAAACCTTCTCGGTTAAAATTGCGCTGGTACGTTTTAGGTTAGCAGGAACTGTGCAAGCCTCATTAATAGATTTAATTTCGGTAGCAGTTTTTCCAGCAGCCTTTGCAAATACTCCAACTAAATTGTTGATATCGCAAATGCCAGTAGCCTCGTCGATGCTGATACCTACAGTACCGTTTGCTTTATAGTTTAGGTTGATTTGATGCTCTAGGGCAATCTTACGTAAATCGTCAACCTTAACATTTGCAGGAAGTGTGAACTCTAAAGTATCGAAATAGCTACGTACATTCTGGGTGTAACCAAGTTTACCCAACTCGTTAGCAACCAAAACTGCAACGCTATGAACGTAATTTGCAATTCTCTTAATACCCTCTGAGCCATGATAAACAGCGTACATTCCAGCCATTGTAGCTAGCAATGCCTGTGCTGTACAAATATTTGATGTAGCACGCTCGCGCTTAATGTGCTGCTCGCGTGTTTGAAGCGCCATACGTAACGCCTTGTTTCCGTGACGGTCAATTGACACACCGATGATTCTACCAGGCATGCTGCGTTTGAACTCATCTTTACAAGCAAAGTAAGCAGCGTGAGGACCACCAAACGCCATTGGAACGCCAAAACGCTGGGTTGTTCCAAAAACTATATCGGCACCCCATTCGCCTGGAGGTGTTAATAGCGCTAAGCTAAGTAAATCGGCAGCAACTGCAACTAGTGCACCAGCCTCGTGTGTTTTTGCAACGAATGCTGAGTAATCGCGTACAGTTCCTTTTGCCGATGGATACTGGATAATAGCACCAAACTCGCGACCAGTGTAAACATAATCGGAATAGCAACCAGTTACCACCTCAACACCAAGTGGAGCGCAACGAGTTGTGATTACATCGAGTGTTTGTGGGAAAACATCTTTATCAACAAAAACAACGTTTTTACCTGCCTTAACAGCATCGCGGCTGCGAAGGTTAAGCATCATAACCATTGCCTCTGCAGCAGCAGTTGCCTCGTCGAGTAACGATGCGTTTGCAATTTGCATTCCGGTTAGGTCAATTACCATTGTTTGGTAGTTCAAAAGTGCCTCCAAACGTCCTTGGCTAATTTCTGCTTGGTATGGAGTGTACGAAGTGTACCAACCTGGATTCTCGAAAACATTGCGAAGAATTACCGAAGGGGTAACAGTTCCGTAGTAACCCATTCCAATGTATGTCTTGAATAGCTTATTTTTGCTGGCCATTCCTTTAATCTTACCCAAGTAATCGTACTCGCTTAGTGGAGCGGGTAAGTTTAAGGGCTGTTTTAGCCTGATGTTTTTGGGAACTGTTTGGTCGATAAGCTCATCGATAGATGATACTCCAACAACCTTTAACATCTCACCAATCTCATGGTCACGAGGACCATTGTGGCGAGAGACAAATTTATCGGTGTATAGCATAATATGATAATGTTTTATTGTTATTGATTAAAAAATGAAAACAAAAGTATCAATTTGGTTTCGAACTGAAATGATAAAACTCAATTATTATTAATGTTTTTGAGCAACTGTTTTAATCTTTCAAAAAAGGATTGCTAACTCGCTCTTTTCCAATGGTAGAGAAATCGCCGTGACCCGGAAAAATCATTACCTCATCGTGCAGTGTTAGCAGTTTTGTTGTGATGCTATGGATTATAGAATCAAAACTGCCTCCCCCTAAGTCGATCCGGCCAATTGAGCCCTGAAATAGTGTATCGCCAGTAATCAGCATTTTGTCCTTTTCAGAGTAAAAACACACACCGCCAAGGGTGTGTCCTGGAGTATGAATTACCTTTAAGGTTGTATTCCCAAATTTTAACTCATCGCCTTCGTCAATAGTTTTCTCAACCCTCGGCACAGTGTCAATTACAAGTCCAAACATCATTGCGTGCTGTGGCGCCATTTGCAGAGTTGGCAATTCCTCGCGGTGGGCGTAGCAATCCACATTGTATATATCGCGCAAAACGTTAATTCCCAGAATATGGTCGATATGGCAATGGGTATTCACCAAATACTTTACGGTAAGCTTGTTGTCGTCAGTAAATCGTTTAACCTCGGCTGCCTCCGATGGAGTATAGCATCCAGCATCAACAATAATAGCCTCGCCAGTTTCGTCGTAAAGCAAATATGTATTCTCCTGAAAAGGATTAAAAACAAACTGTTTGATTTTCATTGCATTCGTTAAAAGTTAAACGTGAAACGTGAATTGTTGTTCTTAAAAAAACTGACAACCAATAGTATCATTTTCAAATTTTCAAATTACTTAATTATCAAATTAAGACCTACTTATTTGTACCTTTTAACAACGGAACGAATATAAAGTTTCCGTGTGTGGTTGTTTTAATTTCGGTTGCGCTTATCTTCTCAATCAGAGTCATTACTTGACTCCTATCATCGCCAACAGGAATAACCATTCTGCCGCCTACAGCCAATTGCTCGACCAATGTCTCAGGAATTTCAGAGGCACCAGCAGTAACCAAAATCTTATTGTATGGACCATAGCTTGGCACACCCTTGTAACCATCGCCATAAAAAAAGTGGGGATGATACCCCATCTCCTCCAGTAAAGCCTTGGCATTTAGGTAAAGTTCACGCTGGCGCTCAATGGTGTAAACCCTGGCCTTCATCTCCATAAGTATAGCCGTTTGATAACCCGAACCTGTTCCCACCTCTAAAACCTTATCCATATGATTGATTTGTAGCAACTCGGTTTGGAATGCCACGGTATACGGCTGCGAAATTGTTTGACCCGCGCCAATTGGAAATGCTTGATCGCGATAGGCAAAGTTCAAAAAACCGCTCTCCATAAAAAAATGCCGTGGAACCTTTAAAAGTGCCTCTAAAACACGCTTATCGGTAATTCCCTTTGCCTCAACCTCCTCAACCAGTTTCTTTCTAAGTCCTTTATGCTGAAAAGTATCCTGTTGTAACATTTTATGCTTTGAAATATTTACAAAGATAGAATCAATTTTTGATGTAGCTACCTGATAAATGTTATTAAAAGGTTGATAAATACTAATCGGTTCATTCCTCTCAAAAAGTTAAAATGTCTTATGTTTGCCCCAACGCAATTTGGAATTACAATGCTAAAACTTGGCCTTTTGTTAAAATCGAAAATATCTAATAATCAGATTGATGAGATTATTAGCGGAACAGGTTGTCAACTTGCAAAAGTATTTACTGAGGATTCCGCCATTAATTCAGATATTGACGAGTTATTGAGCAGTTGCGACATCCTGTTGATTGCCTGCACAAACGAGCGAAAATTCGAAATAGCATCAAGAGCCATAAAAAAGGGAGTTGTGCCAATAATCAACAACATTGATGGTTTAAATAGTTCAACTCTATCTCAGCTACAGCAATTGGCCAACGAAATAGGAATTAAGTTTTGCTTTGTTGAACTGGGTCATAATTTCGATGGATACAGCATTCCTTCTGAAAATCCATTTATTGGAAATCTTAAGCGCTACATTGGTAAACCCATAAGCGATGAAGCAACCTTTCAGCAATACCTTACTTACGACATTGCAACTGCTTTGAAGTTTTCGAAACTTGACGTAAGAAAAGTTAGAGCCTATGGGCTTCCTATGTGCTCAAATATTCCGCAGAGCTTAATGGTAATGGTAGATTTTGGCAACAACTCGGTGTTTACCTACAACCTTCAACAAGCCAATGATATTGAGCAACTTGAATACGAAATATCGACTGGCAAATATTCTGAAAAGATAAATATTCTTACTACTCCATATTCAAGCGAGAATTTAGCCATTGAAGCATCCGTTAAAGCAATTTCTGGAATTGTAAATCGCTCCGAAAGTGCTAATACCATAGAACTTGCACTTGAGGCAACTAAACTAGTTGACACAATTCTATCTAAAATAAATCTGTAAAAACTAACAGGTAGGTTTGAGGCTAGCCATAAAATGGCTAAATTGGCGGTTTCAAAAAAACTGAATTGTGGTAAAGAAAATACAGGTAGCCAAGTACATCTTATTCGACTTTCTGGGAAGTGCCTTAGCTTGGGTTATCTTTAATATATACAGAAAAAAAATAGTTGAATCTCAACTATTCGGAATTGACCTATCATTTGTTCCCGATTCAAAATTCTATATAGGAATTTTTGTTTTCCCTATCTTTTGGGTTTCGCTATTTGGCCTAGCGGGATTCTACCACGATGTATTCCGAAAATCGAGGCTAAAAGAACTTAGCGCATCCATAGGCTATACGCTTTTAGGCTGCTTGTTAATATTTTTTGCAATGCTTCTGGACGACTATGTGGTTTCCTACAAAAGCTACTACCAAATACTCCTTAGCCTTTTCTCGTTGATTTTTATCCTCACTTATTTTCCACGTTTAACTCTTACCACAAAAACAATACACAAGGTTCACTCGCGCAAGATTGGATTTCCGTCAATTATTGTTGGCAGTGGCGAGAAAGCACTGACCCTTTATGAAGAACTAGAAACCGAGAAAAAATCGCAAGGGTATAAACTAATTGGATACATCAAAATAAATAACGATGATAGGGATTTGCTTAAAGAAAAACTTGGATGTTTAGGCGAACTTGAATCGATTGGCAGCGTAGTCAAAACAAATAAAATTGAAGAGGTTATTCTTGCCACCGACCAAGAAAATCCTGAAACACTAACTAGAATTATTAACGAACTACTCTCGTTAAACGTCATCATTAAGGCAATACCAAGTATGTACGACTACCTTTCGGGTAGAGTAAAAATGACAGGCATTTTAAGTTCTCCTTTGTTAAATATTTCTTTTGAGTTAATGCCTCCTTGGCAGTACAACCTGAAACAGGTTATGGATTATACTTTTGGAATTATTGCATTTATAATACTTCTACCATTAATATTGGCATTGGCAATTATTATAAAACTATCGTCGAAAGGTCCAATACTTTATAAACAGGAGCGCATAGGGCAATTCGGGAAGCCATTTACTCTGCTAAAATTTAGGAGTATGTATAGCGATGCAGAGGTTAAAGGGCCTGCTCTATCGAGCAAGAACGACCCCCGAGTAACTCCTGTTGGGCGCTTTATGCGCAAAACAAGACTCGATGAGCTCCCCAACTTTATAAACGTAATTAAAGGTGATATGTCGCTTGTTGGGCCACGTCCCGAAAGGCAGTTCTATATTGACCAAATTCTGAAAATTGCTCCGCACTACATACATCTTCAAAAAGTTAAACCGGGAATTACATCGTGGGGACAGGTAAAGTACGGCTACGCCGAGAATGTTAATCAAATGGTAGAGCGTCTAAAGTACGACTTGCTTTACCTTGAGAATATGTCGCTTATTGTTGATTTTAAGATTATTATTTATACAATGATTACAGTGATTAGAGGTAGAGGGGTTTAACCTATTTAAGCGAAAACACTTTGATTGGCTTGTAAAGGGCACCTTTGGTAGTTAACGTGCTCTGATATAAAATAACTTTATCAACCAAAACATCCTGAAAAGCATTATCCTTATAAAATTGCAAAGTATCCAGTAATTGCTGTTTACTTTTCAAAAACTTAACACGCCCCAAGGTTAAATGTGGCGAATAAACTTTGTTTTCATCCTCAAAACCAAAGGGTAGCAATATTTCGTCAACTTTGTGCTTAAGCGCAAAGAGCGCATCATTGGGCTCAAAGCCAGCCCAAATCACCTTAGGGTCGGGTCTGCCAAATGTTCCAAGCCCTTTGATTCTAATGCTAAATTGAGGAACAGACAATAACTCTTTTTGAAGTTCGGCCGATATCTGATTTACTTGGTTATTCTCAGTTTCTCCCAGAAAAAGTAAGGTTAGATGCAACGTAGATGAATCAACCCACTTAATGCTATCATCCTTTAGTTCATTTTTAAGTTTATAGAAGGCACCTAGCAGCTCTTCGCTTGGCTTAATATCAATACCAATAAATGTTCTCAAATTATCCATTGGGTCGAGCTTTATGTATCTACAAATAAACAAAAAGTATTATATTGTATCAAAATAACAAAAACAAATCAACTATGAGCAATCATAAGAAATTTGCTGTGGTGCTATCGGGATGTGGAGTATACGATGGCGCCGAAATTCACGAAGCGGTTATGACTCTTTACGCCATCACCAAAAATGGCTGCACATATCAAATTTTCGCACCGAACATTCCACAACATCACGTTGTAAACCATATAAATGGAAATGTGATGAACGAAACGCGAAATGTGCTAGTAGAGTCGGCACGAATTGCCAGAGGCAATATAAAACCGTTATCGGAATTTAACCCAGAATTTTTCGACGCACTAATTTTCCCCGGTGGTTTTGGTGTAGCAAAAAACCTATCCTCCTGGGCATTTGATAGTGTAAATTGCTCTGTTATTCCAGAAGTTACTAAGGTTATAAAAGATATGTATTCGGCTCATAAACCAATAGGGGCGCTTTGTATCTCCCCTGTCTTATTGGCGAAGGTTATTGGCAACGCAACCATAACAATAGGTAAAGATGCTTCTACGGCGAAAGCGCTGGAGAGCATTGGTGCCAAGCACCAACAAACGGGTCACGGACAGGTTGTTGTTGACGAGCGTAATATGCTATTTACTACGCCTTGCTACATGCTCGATGCAACAATTGTTGATATTGCCGATGGCGCTAAAGCCATTGTTTCTGAAATGTTAAAATGGATGCGATAAAATGAAAAGGGGGCTAAAGCCCCTTTCTTATTACAATAATCCTTGTTCGTAAAGATAAATCAAATCGTTCAGCACTTTATCCTCGCCATTGGCATCAAATTGAGTTTTAAGGTTAGAGCCAAATATTCGTGCAACACCTTGCCAAAATCCAGCGGAGAATCCGCCCTTTAACTCCTTAACCAATTCAAACGATGAGCGGCCTGTCTCCCTATCAATAAGTTTAATAAGCATCTTACCTTGAGAAATAGTGAGTTTTACAAGTTTTTTTTCAAACTCAGCCCTCATTTCTTTCTCTGTCTTTTTGATATAAGCGTCTATTTCCTTCTTCGTGTGGAGCGTTCTAATATGGGCATCCATCTCGTATAGTTTATTCTTGGCTATTTGAGCGTATGGGTATGTGATTTTCAAATTACGAATAAGTTTATAGTGCTGCTGCATCTCGCGTTTGCTCTTGAATTTGCGTTTCCCTTTTTTAATAACATCTTGAAGTTGAATATGAGCAATAGTATCGCCATCCAAAATAACCGATGGAAATACCAATGGAGTCGTTATCTCGCTATAATTCTGAGCCGATAACCCCATAAAAAAGAAGCATAATATGGAAACAAGACTAAATCGCTTCATCATTTCAACATTCAACTATAAACTTAAACGAAATTTTTGTATTAATAGTTCTTACAAATTGCATGCAAAGATATGATGTTTAATCATTTCAAATCTTGTACCACATAAAATGTTTTACTGGCAACCTGAACGGATAATCAAATTTTTATTTTAAAAATAAGTAACTTTGCAGGCTA
The DNA here is from genome assembly GCA_029560875.1 of Bacteroidota bacterium. Classification (GTDB taxonomy): domain Bacteria; phylum Bacteroidota; class Bacteroidia; order Bacteroidales; family Tenuifilaceae; genus SB25. The sequence continues at coordinate 9,162 of JAKQKB010000081.1, forward strand.
TTTCTGAACATACAATAACGTAAGAATGTTTATATATACTAGACTATAAATTACATTTTAATATGGCAAACAATAAAGTACTTTTGATGATTTTGGATGGTTGGGGAATTGGAAACCACGATAAATCGGATGTTATTTTCAGCACATCAACACCATATATCGATGGTTTAACAAAAAAATATCCCAACTCACAACTCCTTACTTGTGGGGAGCACGTTGGTTTACCCGATGGACAAATGGGAAACTCGGAGGTTGGGCACCTAAATATTGGTGCAGGTAGAGTTGTATATCAGGATTTGGTTCGTATTAACAAGGATATCAAGGAAAATCAACTGAGCAAAATGCCCGTTTTGGTTGATGCTTTAAAATATGCTAAGGATAAAAATGTAGCTGTTCACTTTTTAGGGCTAGTTTCTGACGGAGGCGTACACTCACTCGATAAGCACCTTTTCAGCCTTTGCGATATTACCAAGGATTTTGGTTTGAACAAAGTTTTCATTCACGCACTAACCGATGGTAGAGATACCGACCCTCAGAGCGGATTAGGTTTTGTTCGTGAACTGGAGAATCATCTCAAGAAAAGTAATGGAACTATTGCCTCATTGATTGGTCGATACTACACCATGGACCGAGATAAGCGCTGGGAACGTGTAAAGGAAGGGTATGATTTACTTGTTCACGGTAAGGGAAAACCTTCAACCGACATTGTAAAATCCATTGAAGAATCCTACAAAGAAGGCGTTACCGATGAATTTATCAAGCCAATTGTAAAGGTTGATAATCAGGGCAACCCAGTAGGATTAGTTAAAGAGGGCGATGTGGTTATTTGCTTCAACTTCCGTACGGATCGCTTACGCGAAATCACTATTGCGTTAACTCAAAAAGATATGCCTGAGTTTGGCATGAAAACAATGCCACTACATTACGTTACAATGACCCGCTACGACGATACCTTCAAGAATGTAAACGTTATTTACGAGAAAGATAATTTAATTAACACTTTAGGCGAAGTTGTATCGAGCAAAGGACTAAAGCAGCTCCGAATTGCCGAAACTGAAAAGTACGCTCACGTAACGTTCTTCTTCTCTGGTGGTCGTGAACAGGAATTCAATGGCGAAAGTCGTATTCTTATTCCATCGCCAAAGGTTGCAACCTACGATTTACAACCCGAAATGAGCGCATTCCTAGTAAAGGATGCCATTGTTGGGGAACTCAACAAAAAAACACACGACTTTATATGTCTTAACTTTGCAAATGGCGATATGGTTGGCCATACCGGCATATACAGCGCAATACAGAAAGCTATTCAGGCCGTTGACCAATGTGTTAGCGAGGTTGTTGAAGCGGCAAAAGCAAATGGCTATGAGGTTATTATCATTGCCGACCACGGAAATGCTGATTATGCCTTGAATGATGACGGCACACCTAATACTGCTCACTCCTTGAATCCTGTTCCAATTATCCTAGTATCGGATAAGTACAAGAGTGTTGATAAGGGTATTCTTGCCGATGTTGCACCAACTGTACTTTCAATTATGGGATTACCAATTCCATCGGAAATGGAAGGAAAAGTGCTCTGCAAGTAACACTCTAAACTGATGATGATTCAAATTGATGATAAGGTAGTAAGCAGCGAAATCCTTCAAAAGAAATTCTGCTGCGATATTGTTCAGTGCAAGGGACTTTGCTGTGTTCATGGTTCCTCTGGGGCACCCCTATCTGCCGAAGAGGCTATAGTGCTGGAGGAAATACTCCCAAAAGTAAAACCTTACATGGTGAAAGCAGGCATTGAAGCAGTAGAAAAGCAAGGAACATCAGTAACCGATACCGACAGCGATTTGGTTACACCTTTGGTAGATGGGAAGGAGTGCGCCTACGTTGTATTCCAGGATGGTATTGCAATTTGTGCCATTGAAAAAGCTTGGTTCGACAAAAAGGTCGATTTTCGTAAGCCAATTTCCTGCCACCTCTACCCTATCCGTGTTAAGGACTACGAAACATTTACTGCACTAAACTACGATGTGTGGGATGTTTGTGCTCCTGCCCGAAAACTTGGAGAGAATAAAGGTTTGCCCATTTATAAATTCCTAAAAGATGCAATAATTAGAGCATACGGCGAGGATTTCTACGAACAAATGGAGGAGGCCGAAAAATTACTATCTTCACAAAAATCAGAATAAATATAAATCTAAATAACTATGGAACACATCAAAACTTACATTGAGTCCAACAAGGAGCGATTCCTGGATGAACTTTTCGGTTTACTGCGTATTCCATCTATAAGTTCACTATCCGACCATAAAAACGATATGGTTAGAGCTGCTGAGTACTGGAAGGAAACCATCCTTAAAGCAGGAGCCGACAAGGCAGTTGTAATGCCAACACCCGGTAATCCTGTTGTTTATGGCGAGAAAATTATCGACCCAAAACTCCCAACAGTTCTTGTTTATGCACATTACGATGTAATGCCTGTTGACCCAATTGAGCTTTGGAAATCGAACCCTTTTGAGCCAGAAATTCGCGACGGTAAAATTTGGGCTCGTGGTGCCGACGATGATAAAGGGCAAGGCTTTATGCACGCCAAAGCATTTGAGTTGATGGTAAAAACCAACACACTTCCTTGCAACGTAAAATTTATGATTGAGGGTGAAGAGGAAATTGGCTCTACCAATCTTGGTAAATTCTGCGCCGACAATAAGGACATGCTTAAAGCTGATATTATCCTAGTTTCAGACACCGGAATGATTGCCCGCGACATACCTTCCATCACCACAGGATTACGTGGATTAGCGTATGTAGAGGTAGAGGTAATTGGACCAAACCGTGACCTACACTCAGGTTTATTTGGCGGTGCGGTGGCAAACCCTGCCAATATCTTGGCAAAAATGATTGCTTCGCTACACGATGATAACGGTCGTATAACCGTTCCTGGTTTCTACGACGATGTTATGGACGTAAGCCCCGAGGAGCGTGCCGATATGGCCCGTGCACCTTTCAGCCTCGACAATTACAAAAAGGCGTTGGATATTGACGAAATTCATGGCGAAAAAGGCTACACCACCATGGAGCGCACTGGAATTCGTCCAACCTTAGATGTAAATGGAATATGGAGCGGTTACATTGGCGAAGGAGCAAAAACAGTTCTACCTTCGAAGGCTAATGCTAAAATATCTATGCGTTTAGTCCCAAATCAGGAACATCATAAGATTGCTGAGCTATTCCAAAAGCACTTCGAGTCCATTGCACCAAAGTATGTAAAGGTAAAAGTTACTCCACATCATGGTGGCCAAGGTTATGTTGCCCCAACCAACACTGCTGGATATATGGCTGCAAGCAAAGCTATAGAGGAAGTATACGGAAAGAAACCAGTTCCTTTCCGTAGTGGTGGTAGTATTCCAATCATCAGCACTTTTGAGCAAGTGCTTGGCGTTAAAACTATCCTATTAGGATTTGGTTTAGAGTCTGATGCTATTCACTCGCCAAATGAAAATTATCCTTTGGAGCAGTTTTTCAATGGAATTGAGGTTATCCCAAGATTTTACAAGCATTACGCAGAGCTAAGCAAAAAATAGTGTTAAAAGGGGAGATTACTCCCCTTTTTTAGTTTTACGAGTTGGTGTTTTTCTCTTTTTTCTTGTAACTTTAGCAAGAATCAAACATTCTTTAGCCATGAAAAGAAACATCCTTGTATTGCTTGCTTCTGCTTTGATAGGCTTATCGGCCTGCAATACTTCATCCCAAAAAAGCGAAGCTACTCCATCCGATAAAGCAAAGGAAAGCATTGATAACTGGATGGGTTCAAAGCCCTCCGAGTACCCCGGCTACAAACCTGTTGACTTTGGCGAATTAACCCCTCGCTACCAACGAAGCAACAAAACATATCATCTTTACAACTTAATTGAGGAGGAGAAAGCGAAGACTAACCCTAGCCAAGAGAAACTCGACAGCCTATCAAGTCTCCTCGAGCAAAATAAAGGTGAATTCCTAGGTTATACAATTCTACATAAATATCACATTAAAAATAACACAGGGGAAATCATTGAAAATGAAAACCTCTTCTTTTTAGACTCATTATTCCGAATTATTACCATTTTAAATGCCGATGCCTACGACCAAATTATGAACGAAAAATTAATTTTCAGGCAAGAACTACCCGATACACTAAAGCATTAATCGTATTCTCATATATCCGAAAGGCTTTTCAAAATAATTGGAAAGCCTTTTCTGTTTAACAACCAAATGCATAGATTGTATAAAATAAAAAGCCCTCGAATTTCTTCGAGGGCTGTGGTGCCACCAGGAATCGAACCGGGGACACAAGGATTTTCAGTCCTTTGCTCTACCAACTGAGCTATGGCACCAGCGCTTAATTGCGGTGCAAATATATATGATTTTTGTTTTCCTCCAAAACCTATTAATCAATTTTGAAGTTTTTTTTTACACTTTTCATTCAGCCCACTATAAATGAAACCCTTATGAAAATAAAAAAATATATTTTTGTTCCTTCCTAACATTTAAATAGCTTTGTAGTTTAAATTGCATTAATGGATTTCGAGATTCACTCCTTAAATAATGGCATTAGAGTAGTACACAAGCGTGTTAATTCACCTGTGGCATATTGTTGCATTATGGTAAATGCTGGTACTCGCGATGAATTGGAGCACGAACATGGAATGGCCCATTTTATTGAGCACGTCATTTTTAAGGGTACTAAAAAACGCCGTGCTTACCACATCATGAGCAGGCTTGAGGATGTTGGCGGCGAACTTAACGCTTACACCACTAAGGAAGAAACTGTTGTTCATGCCACATTTCTTAAGGACGATTATAGCAGAGCATTTGAGTTGCTATCGGATATCGTTTTTCGCTCAACGTTCCCAGAGAAAGAAATTATCAAAGAAAAAGATATCATTATTGATGAAATAAACTCATATAAGGATAACCCTTCAGAACTAATATACGACGACTTTGAAGACCTAATTTACGAGGGTCATCCATTCGGTAGAAATATTTTGGGCACAAAACGTCATCTAAAAAAATTCACCAGAAAAAATATAAGCGAATTTATTTCTCGAAATTACAATACCGACCAGATGATTTTTTGCTCGGTTGGCGATATCCCTTTCAGTAGAGTAAAAAAACTAGCCGAACGGAATTTAGGCTGGATTAGTAGTAATTTCCGTAAGACTCCAAGAACGTCGATAAACCTTTATCATCCTAAGTCAAAGAGCATAAATAAGTCAACATACCAAACCCATTGCATCTTAGGTACTGTAGCGTACGACCTACACAATCCTAAGCGTATTGCAATGCATTTGTTGAACAATATTCTTGGTGGTCCTGGTTCAAACTCAAGGCTAAATTTAGCATTAAGGGAGAAACATGGATATGCCTACAACACTGAGTCGATGTATACACCGTACACCGATACGGGACTATTTACCATATACTTTGGCACCGATAAGGACAACCTAGATAAAGCATATAAGTTAGTTCTAAAAGAACTTGAAAAAATAAGAGAACAAAGGCTAGGAGTTATGCAACTCTTCAAAGCAAAACGACAGTTAATTGGTCAAATGGCCATAGCAACCGAAAGTAATGAGAGCATAATGCTTTCGGCAGCAAAAAGCTACTTGGTTTACGAACAGCCCGACGACTTAAGTACGGTTATCAATCAAATTGAGAATATTTCTGCCGCCGATATTATGGAAGTTGCCAACGAAATTTTAGCCCCCAACCTCCTATCCACTTTAATATATAGGTGAAAATGATTAATTCAAATAACGACCTGGAGCAGTACCTGCTAAATCACACAACACCTATCGACGAGGTGCTTCAGGAGTTAATTAGGCATACTCATCTTACTGAATTCAACCCCAGAATGCTAAGCGGTGAAATACAGGGCAAATTCTTAGAGTTCATTTGCCTTATGCTAAAACCCCAAAGAGTACTGGAAATTGGAACTTTTACAGGCTTTGCCACAATCTGCATGGCAAGAGCATTACCCGAAAAATCAATTATCGACACCATTGAGGTAAACGATGAACTCCAGGACACAGTAGTAACTTTCCTGAGCAAAGCAGGCGTTTCGCACAAGGTTAATCCACATTTTGGCGACGCTTGTCAAATCATTCCAAACCTTGGTAACTCATACGATTTAGTGTTTATCGATGGTGACAAGAGAGAGTACACAGAATACTACAACCTAATATTTCCCTTTGTCAAAAACGGAGGCTACATTATTGCCGATAATGTGCTATGGAACGGCAAGGTTTTGGATAAAAACTCAACAGATGTTCAAACTTTGGAAATTCTAAAATTCAACAATACCGTGCAAAACGACGAGAGGGTTGAAAACATTTTGCTTCCTTTACGCGATGGTTTAATGCTTATACGCAAGTTATAACCAACCCAACAGCCGTTAAACCTTTTTACAACAATTTCGTTATACTATTGAACAACAGTAGTTAAATTACATTATATGGCTCAATACTCAATTAAACAAATGGAGTTGCTTTCTGGTATAAAAGCCGCTACCATTAGAATGTGGGAGAAACGTTATACAATTTTTTCTCCTAACAGAACCGACACCAACATCAGAAGGTATAACGATGATGATGTTCGTTTCATCATCAATATATCGCTTTTACTAAAACGCGGTTTTAGAATTAGCAAATTGGCAAATTTGTCGCTAGAAGAACTCTCCGACCTTGCTTCAAAATTTGTTACCGACTATAAGTTGGGTAACAACAATATTGAACCTCTTGTTTCAGCCACATTAGAATTTAATGAAGCTGCAATCCTTGAGCCAATAATTGAAAGCGCCAACAAGCATGGTAACGAGTATGCCTTTGAATCGTTGGTTTTGCCATTTCTGAAACGCCTTGGCGACCTATGGCAAACAGGCGCAATTTCAACTGCTCACGAGCATTTTGCAAGCAACGTGGTGCGTAACCACATAAGCTATATATATAAAACAAGCGTTAAGCCCGATGTGGGCAAAACCAGCCCAATAATATTCTTCCTTCCCGAAGGAGAATTCCACGATATGGGCTTGCTTTACTTTGCCTATGTAGCAAAAAATGCGGGCTACAAAACAATTTATCTGGGCCAATCGACTCCTATTGAAGATGTAATTAAAGCAACCAAGGAGTTGAAGTGCAAAATGGTTTTCACATCATTCTACTCATTTGTAAATACAACACCCGAAGAGGTTATTGAGATATTTGCAAAGGAGTTGCCAAAAGTGGAAATTATTGCCACAGGACATGTTTTTGAGGAAATCACTGTACCACCTAAGGTAACCTTTGTTTCCTCTGCTCAAGACTTAATTAAAGCATTCGGTAAAATAGACCCCACGATGGTTCGATAAACTTTTTCTTTTTAAATTTTAAAAAATCCTGCCGATAGCAGGATTTTTTTTATTTAGAAGTAATTTATACAATATTCATAAACACCAAACCATTAAAGCAGTTCAAACCGTTTTTTATTTAGAACGATTCTACAATAGATATTTATCAATTATACTTCTCTTGTTTTTTGTTTAGACTTAATCTAAATTTGCATAAACAGTTTATTTATAATTAGTCTAACTAAAAACAAAAACATATGTCACAGCAAGAATTCAACACCGCGCTGATAGAACTTGAGCCAAACTTGGAAAGATTTGCTTACAGCTTAACCGCTAATCACGAAGATGCAAGAGACCTTTTACAGGAAACATATTTAAAGGCTCTCACCTATAAGGACAAGTTTGAGGACAATACCAATATTAAAGCATGGACCTTCACCATAATGAAGAACACATTCATTAACAACTATCGTAAGGCCGTTAAGCAAAATACAACTTTCGACTCCAGCGATAATCAGTTTATGATTAACAGCAAGTCCGAAAATTACGGACCTGACTCCATGTACTCGCATAGCGAGATTAGCAAAAAGATTGATGCACTAGAGGATGATTTTCGTCTACCATTCCAAATGCACACCTCGGGCTATAAGTACAAGGAGATTGCGGATAAACTAAACTTAAAAATTGGTACTGTGAAAAGCAGGATTTTCTTCTCGCGCCAAAAGTTAATGACAGCACTAAAGGATTATGAATAATCTTCTTAGCAATAAATACTTAAAAGCTCGGTTTACACCGGGCTTTTTTATTTCGGCAAACTGTAATCCTAATTTTTTGTATATTTATCATATTAAACAAACATTTAATAAAAGTTTAATCTGTTTTTATTTAATTTTTGATTTGGATTGCTAATATTGTATAAACCTAAAACCTGATTGTATATGCAAGTAAAAGGAACCGCTGTAAAAACAATCCCAGAATTTATAAAAGATAAGCATTCCGATAAGTATAGTGGATGGTTTAACCAACTCCCCGAAAAATCAAAGGCAATATTCCAAAAGGGTGTTGCAGCCCCAAACTGGTATCCAATTGAGGACGCAATAATCACCCCTACCGCACTGATGTCGATGCATCTGTATGGAAACGAAAAAGATGGAGCATGGCAGTGCGGACGATACAGTGCAGATATTGCACTCAATGGTGTTTATAAAATTTATGTAAAAATGAGTTCCCCTGGTCATATTATTGATAGAGCAGGCCGTGTGCTACAGGCATACTATGAACCCTCGGAAATAACGGTTGTTGGCAGAACAGACAAGAGTGTGACGCTTCACCTAGTTAAGTTCCCAAAACTACACAAGGTTATAGAGTATAGGTTTGCTGGATGGATGGAACGTGCGCTTGAAATTTCGGGATGTAAGAACATTAGGATAGACATACCAAAATCACTCACAAAAGGCGATAATCTCTCGGAGTTTAAGATAACTTGGGACTAATTTGCAATCATAAACTAAAAGGGCTTCGAGTTTTCGAGGCCCTTTTTTTCGTTTAAACAATTATTTAATTGAACTTTTTTATGCTGATTTTCAGGCGTTAAGAAAATTTTTCAAAAAAAAGTAAAAAAAAGGGGTAACAATTCAGCATCGTTTCGGATATAGTTGTAGAATCCGGGAATAGGGTATCACATAATTTTTAGAGCCGAAAAACTATGTTAGTACCTTAATCAACATCAACACCACCCTATTCCCCATTCTTTTCTTTGAAATAAGAGGATATACCAAAGAGGGAATAGGAACCTTAAAACCATTAAATAAACTATTGTTGTTCACCTTTTGCCCATTATAGTAAACCCATTCCCTCTTCCTCTTTTTCTATGCTAATCAATTTTCGGCCAAAATCTGACGCATACATTTTCGCACTAAGGTTTCCTTTTTGAAATCGGATATATTTAAATGCTTTAGGTTATCAACTATTCGGGGAGTGACTTTGCGTTCAATTTCAATAGCAATATCGGAGGGTATACTTTCATAATTGTTAAGAAATTTATAGTAATACTCCTCGGTTAAGAGCTGGTTTAGTTCGGCTTTTACAGAACATGCAAGACCTTCAACATCCACCAATGCATCTTCTATAAGAATTTTTGCATTAATCGTATTGTCGCACTCACTTAAAGGCAACCTTTCGGAACATTCCGAATTTTTCTGGCTAAACAATTCCTGAACTAACGATAGCAATGGCATGGGGTTTTGAGTATTTAATGTTATCGATTTGAAATTTAAGACAAACATCCGATGAACTTTTCCTTTTATTTTACGTACACATTTAACAAGAAAAGGTTCAAATACACTTATGATATTATTTAATACTTTTTGAGTAAGAATTGTTACCCTCAAAAACGAACTTTTTTCAAAAAAACAGGCATTCAATGTTTTATATCATATTTTTGATTTTTTCTTGATGGTTTTTTTGTTTCATTTGACCGATATTACATATTTTTGTTAAAATCACCTAAGGTTTTCCCATGCAAGAATACACGGACAGCGAAATAATAGATTGCCTAAAAAGAAGACAAAATGAGGTTGTCCGATATCTTTTTGATAGATACCTGCCAATGGTACGTCTTATGGTTTATAAAGCGGGCGGCACACCAGATGAGGCCAGAGACATATTTCAGGATGGATTAATCATTATGATTGAAAAGATAGATCAAGGCGATTTTGTCCTTACATGTAAGTTTAAAACATACCTTTTTAGCGTTTGTAAGAACCTTTGGCTTAAATTGCACGAAAAGAAGGAGGCGGCTGCAAACTACCTCAACCGACGACTTCAGGAGGATGATTTTGTGGAAATTCCCGACGATTACGATCAGGAAGTTTACCAAAAAATAATTCTGGACGTATTTGAAACGCTGGAACCAGGGTGTCAACAAATCTTGAAACTTTACTGGCAAGAGTTTTCGCCAAAGGAAATTGCCGAGAAATTGGGACTTACGTACGGCTACGTAAAGAAAAAGAAATGCGAGTGCCAACAGGTATTACTCACTAGAATTCAAAACCATCCAGACTTTAAAATGATTAAAAGAACCGAAAATAGTCTTACATAAACCTTACACATCCTTCACAATGAACAACTCCATTAAATACGCTATAGACTATAAGGACGGCAACCTTTCCGAATCGGAAATGTTGAAGTTTGAGGATGAACTAGCAAAAGATAAAGACCTCAGATTTGAATTCAACCTGTTAAATTCAGTAGATAAAGCAATGCGAGCAAAACTCGACATTGAAGATGTGAATGAAGATATCAACCTAAAAAATATTGACAACGAATCGAAAAAAGTTGTGGCTGAATACAACAACGAGTCGGCAAAGCATAGCGATATAAAAGCATTTATAAGCGAAGCTTTAATGACCGACGAGGAGAAGGAGATTGCCCAAATTGAAAGTGAAATTAACGAAAAGGGTGTTGACACGATAACCGCTGATTGGGTTCAAGATTGGAATAATAGCCAAACTGGTTTTGCTAGCATTAAGCACAAAGAGGTTACACAATTCGTAAAGCAGTCGATTATCAAAGAAACTCAAACAAAACCTGCCGATTTAAAGATATCGTGGTATAAAACAACCTTAACAAGGACTATAAGCATTTCTGCAGCGGCTACGCTTGCTCTTTTCTTTGTTGTGCGTTCTTTTATTTCGCCGTCTAGTCCTCAAAATTTATTTGAAACAAACTATAAGCCCTACCAAGCATTTACATCAGTTACCCGTAGCGACGAGGATAATACAGTCAACTACAACCAAGCAATTGTTAATTACAGGCAGGGGAACTACGAATTAGCCGCTATAGAATTCGAACTACTGATGAAATCCGATACATTCAACGTTGCTCCATACTTCTTTGCTGGCTTATCGCAAATTGAACTGGGTAATTACAGCAAGGCCATAGAACTTTTAGACGAGGTAGTTAAGAAAAATCGGGATTTCTCAACCGAAGCACGATGGTATCTTGGGTTAACTTACCTTAAAACAGGGGACACATTAAAATCAATAACCTACTTTACCGACCTAAAAGAAAACTCTAACTACTACAAAAGTCAAGCGGCAACGCTACTTAAAAAGTTAGATTAATAAGGATTCAAGAAAGATATTAGTTAAACTTTATCCTCTTATTTCTGATATACCTATAAACTAGAAATATTCCTACAACTATTACAGCTATAGCCATATACCATAACTTTCGGTAAGGAGTACCATGTATAGGCAACTTATTGCCAAGCACTTGGTACGAAGCCCAGAAGTATGGATTTGAGTAAGTTGGAGTTGAATTTTCTAGATATTTCAGCTTTGCCAATCGCATAGCTTCGTCCTTGGTTATTCCCTTTGATAAGTTCCAGTAAAACTCGGCCATTATAAACGAACTGGCCTCATCGTTAACATCCCAAAGCGTGTTTACTACGGATGATGCACCTGCAAGGAAGAAACTTCTTCCTAGACTCATAATTCCTTCGCCATGGTACAAAGTTCCTGTGCCTGTATTGCAGGCACTAAGAACAACCATTGGCGACTCCACCCTATTCATACTAATCTCGTAGTTGTAAAGCCTTCCGTCGTCAACGGAATCCTTGTTGTTATCAAAAATCAAATATGAGAACTTTGAGTCCAAAGTGTCGGTGGCCGAATGCATTGCAAGATGCAAAATGGAGTTTTGGGTCAAGGTCGATTTAAATGAACTCTCGGTAGCTTTACCCCCTGAGTACTCGGTTCCAACAAAGAAATTATTTGTGCCGCGGGTTTCAGTTTTTGCGCCAAGCAAGTTTGCCAATGAGTTTGAAGCAAATGAAGCCGTTGTGTAATCGGGAATAAAAGAGTTGAGCCTGTTGGTACCCTTTTTACCTCCAGAATAGTAAAAAGAGGTAGAATAGGAATAGGCTATTGAGTAATCGAAAATTAAAAACTTTAACCCATCGAAACCAAACCTTTTCCTTTGGGGTAATTCCTTAATAAATGCCTCGAAGGGCAAATAGGAAAGCTCCTCGTCGGGGATAATAACCAAGCTGGTTCCTGCAATGTTCTCCTTTATGGGGCTAACTAAATTTTGGTACATATACGCCAACGCATTAATGTAGGAGTTGTAAACATCGGCGGATTGGCTAAAATCGGCCTTAACCGCTGCTTGCTTTATAGCACCCACGTTATTGGAAAAAAGTGAATCCACCTGCACCTTAACATATTTAAGACCCTTACGGTTGAGTGTAAAAATGTAAAAGTCGCGTTTACCGTTATTATACCTATGTGGAATAAAATACTCCACAATAGTTTCGGTTGAACTTAACTTGCGTTTTATTTCCGAAAACTCCAACGGTTTAGCTTTTATAACCTGCTCATTGAATAGGCTGGAGAGGCTCCGTATATCGCCATAGTTCTGCTCACTTGCACGGTTTAACTGGAAAATTTTATCCTTCCAAAGTTCAATTTTCTGTGAATCGGGCTTGGTTTTCTGCGACTCGTCCTGTATCAGCTTGTTGTACGAATAAATTTGCGATAGTAGCTCGTTACGCCTTAAAAGAATAGTGTCAGAGGTGGTTTTGCTGTAGAGCAACTCATTATCGGCAATCTCGTCGGTTAGTACACGAGCCTTACTTAAGCTGGATATGCTGTACATTCGCTCTACGTACTTCTGGTCGCTCGTAAGCGCATGCATTAAACTGGCAATTTCTATAGCCGACAGGTAGGTATCCTTCTCGTTCTGTGCTAAATACAGCTTGCTCTCCACCGAGAGGTACTCGCTACGGATTTTCTCAATAACCTCCAGCGCCAAGTTAATGGTTTGGTACCCGCCCTGCAAAAACTCCAACCTTTTTGCAGAGTTTTGCTGCTGCTCGGCAAGCAGTGCAAATGCCTGAGCCTTACCCTTTAGGTTATCGAGCAGGCGATAGCTAAAAATTGCCGACCCCACGGTTGGATTGGAGAAGATATTTGTATCGTTAAAATCGCGGACAACCGCAACAAGTGCCTTCTGGTAAAATTCCAACGCCTTAGGGTATTCCTTTTCCTCGGTATAGTAATCGCCCAATAACTTATAGGCTAAAGAAACAAACGGATGCTTAGCCCCGTAGTTTTTAAGGCAAACCTCCAACGCCCGCTGATGAACCTGAAGCGACTCCTGCTTACGCCCAGTTGAACGGAGAAAAAGGCCATAATCGAATAGCACGCTGGTTATTCGGTAGTAATCGGGGCCAAACTCGCTGTTAAAGGACTCTATACTTTTAAGAAAAAATTTCTCGGCATTTACATTATCTGTAAGTTTAACGTAAACCTTTGCAAGGTTTAGGTAAACCAAAGCCTTTTCCGATAGGATAAACTTCTCCCTTAAATTACAACTTTGATGAAGATATCGCAAAGCACTAGAGAACTCCCCCTTCTCGTAGTAGGTAAGACCAAGGTTTAAATAACCGGTAGAAATTTTATAGTAAATATTTTTACTGGGCTTTGGCTGAGATTGATAAAACTTTAAGGCTTGATTTAGAAAATCTATTGCTTTAGCATACTCCTTAACTATACCGTAAATTCTGGACTTATTTACATAAACATCGGCTAACTCTTCTGAAACTCCATTTAAAATCAATAATTTCTCGGCATGATTAATGTATTCTAAAGCTTTATCGTATCTCCCAAATCTGTTATAAACTACCCCTAAATTATTATAACTAGCCACAAGGTATTCCTGCGAAATAGAGTCACGTCTATCCAATAAGTTTAATAATACCTTCTCCGCATTTATCAAATCTCCCTGGACATAAAAAGAAGAAAACCGCTTATACTCCCCTACAATATTTTCATTCTGGGGCCTTGAAGAAAAGCCAATTAGAATAAGTATTATGAATACCCCAAATTTTTGCATTGTACAGAAAGTGAACAATGCAATGATACAAAAAAGGGCAATTAGATACTAGTGTCAATAGGCAAAACATCCTATTACTTAGGATTATTTGTTGGAGGAGGTGTTGCTGGTTTCGGAATAATAATAATATCACCACCACCATTATCCTCTCCCTCTCCACCGCAAATAGATTTCATTTGGGAAAAGTTTAACTTTTGGCTATGGTTAAGCTGTGACTTTAATTGGTCTAAAGTATTTACTGAGCCTTTTGCTTGTTTTTGAGTTTTCATTGCTGTAACTGTTATGGGTTCTTTTTTACAGTTACATTCCGAACGGAGGGAATAAGTTACCTATCATTTTGAATATTTTTATTATATTATTGATTTTCAATATTTTAATTTATTAAAATTAAGTATATCCAAAAGAATTTAGAGTAACAAACTTTTACTCCCTAAGCAAAAAAACTAAACAGCTGTTAGGGCAAAAGTAATAAATTCATCTTATTGTTTTTCAGTCTGTTAATATTTTTATGGCAAAATATAGGTAACAATTTGGCGGCGCTTCCTATAAAACATCAAAAAGGAACCAACAAAAAACCTAAACAATGCCCGATTACTATTTAACAAAACGAACCAACTTTACGGGAACCCGAGCAGTGCATAAGGAGGGCTGCCCATTTCTGCAAAAGAACAGTAAAAGTATTTACCTGGGTAACTTTAGCACGTGCAACAACGCCATATGGAAAGCCCGTATGATTTTTGATAACTCCAGCGCCTGCATATTCTGCGCCAAGGAGGGAGTAGCCATGAACGCACCAGCCTACGCGGAGTGGAATATGTTCTCTACCTCCTAGGTTAGGCCATAAACATAAAACAAATGAATGTAATTATTTAAACCATTTGTTTGCAAACGTTTAACTATTATATAATTTTATAAATCAATAATAAACTTATTGATATACTTTTTATAGTTTTAATGAATTAACAGCCTCAAGTAAAAGAAGGAAATATGGTATATGGATAAGTAAGTTGTATGCAATTTTCAAGACCGACCTAAGGGAATCTCACTGTGTATCGATTCAAAAAGAAATATTTTGACATAATGTTGCACTTTCGGACAACATTTACTATCTTTGTACCGTATGAGCAATGAAAAGATTAGAACGGTAGTTTTGTACAAGGATTACTTTACGGATTTCTTTGAAAAGCAAAAGAAGAAAGTAAAGGATAAAATCATTTGGACATTTAGGCTCATTGAAACCTTGAAACAAGTCCCTGAAGACTATTTGAAGCACATTGAAGGGGCAAATGGACTCTATGAAATAAGAATTCAGCAGGGAAGCGATATATTTAGAATATTCTGCTTCTTCGACAAGGGAAAGCTAATAGTGCTCGCAAATGGTTTTCAGAAAAAAACACAGAAAACACCGAAAGCAGAAATTGAGAAGGCGTTGAAAATAATGGAGGAGTATGAAAAAGAAAAGTAACTTGAAATCGCTAGACGAGTTTATCGAAGAACAATACGGCAAACGCGGTACTAATAAACGAGAAAAATTCGAAAAAGAGTTTGAGGCGTTTAAACTTGGCGTTCTCATTCAGCAAGCTAGACTGGAGAAGGGAATGACACAAGAGGAACTTGCCGAAAAGTGTGGTACAAACAAAGGCTATATCTCTAAGATAGAAAATAACGTAAAGGAAGTTAGACTTTCCACTCTTCAACGTATTGTTGAAATCGGCCTTGGCGGACATTTAGACCTGTCTATTAGATTTTAATTTTCAAAAAAACTGCATACAACAGGTGGTTTAGCCTACTGGGGCTGATGATGCAGATACGAAAGTTTTTAGTAATTTAGTATGGTTTTAACGTGGGATGACGCCGCTGGCTCTTAACTCCCCAGCAGCCCAAACCACCGACCGTTGGCGTTCATTGTAAGAGGATGGCATAATTTATTTACCTAATAACACATATTAAAAAATTAATTAACATTAGAATATTAAAAATGTATTATGTTGAGAATTGCTTTTTTAATAACACTTTTAATTTTAACAAAAAATTTCTTTGGGAAAGAGTTATATAGAATTCCCTTTGAATTTAAAGGGGATAGAATATTTATTAATGTTCAAGTTAACAAGACAAAGTGTAAATTCTTATTTGACACAGGTGCTTTCACAAGTTCAATTGATAGCATGTTAAATGTAAAAGAAAAATTTAATATAAAACCAAGCAAGAACGTAATAAATGTTACTATAAACAATTTCACAACAAACAAATCTTTTGGCATTTTAGACCACAACAAATATGGTGGAGGCTTATATGATGGAGTCATTGGAATTTCATTTTTTGCTGAGTATCTAGTTGAAATTAACTATGATGACAATGAATTGAGGTTATATTCTAAAGATGATGATATAATTAATCGATTCCAAAAAATTCACACGATACATCATATGAATAACATGGTGATTTTTGGATTATTTTCAACGATGGGCACAATATATTTAAACGAAACGGACTCTATTTCGGGTATTTTTTTAATAGATACTGGCAGTTCTCGTAATATCACAATTTTAGAAAAAAATGCTTCTTCACTTGAGACTGCTAATTTAAAACATTTTAGCATAGAGTACTTTAATGCAAGTTATCACGGTTTTAATAAATCCCGGTACTATAAAATACCTAATATTAAATTTTTTAATCATTCGATTGACAGTGTAGTCATTGACTGTTCTTATGGTAAGAATGGAGATTTATCTATTTTTTGCGATGGAATAATTGGTGGTCAATTTTTAAAAAATTTCAATTTATTAATAGATTATGAAAACAGTCTATTTTACATTAAAAGAAAAGAAAATAATAATCTATTCTGTAATAGATATATTAGCGATGGTATAGGGCTAAAATATCAAGATAATAAAAGTGTTAACCCAATTATTTCCTCTTTAATAACTGGAAGTTGCCATAATGTCAAACTTGGCGATATAGTTTTAAGAATAAACGGGGAATCTCCAAATAGAGATTCAATCTTTAAAGGTAATTTTGAAATTGGAAAAGTTAATATATATACAATAAAAAGGAACAAAGAAATTTTTGAAATAAGCACTGAGGTGAGGAACCTTTTATAAGAAAACTTACATTAAAGAGCAAATTTATAATAGTTGACTAATAATGAATAAAATAACAAAACGCCAACACGCGGTTACATCTACTGGGGCTGATGATGCAAAAACGAAAGTTTTTAGTAATTTAGTATTGCTATAACGTGGGATGAAGCCGCTGGCTTCTAACTCTCTAACAGCCCACCCCCCCGGCTGTTCCCAATAAAAACTATAAAAAATGAAGAAATTTTTCCTTGTTTTATTTTTGTGCGGAATTACACTTTTATCCTGCAAACCCGAAAAGGACAGATTAAAAGAAGAAAATTCCCGACTATGGGAGGAATACAGAAAGAAAGAGGAAGAAATTATCAGGCTTGAAAAGCGACTGGACAGCTTAAATAACGTGGATGAAGTTTTAATGAAAGAGTTCCTGAATAAACAGGGTTCATTAAAAAAATAACACCTACCACCTCCAACCCTATTTACAGACAAAAAAATATTACTACTTTAGTTTCAGCATCACAGATGTTGGCTACTGGGATTTAATTTTTAAACCCAATAAACCACTAACCGCTATGCTTTAGCTATAGTTACATTTTACAAAATGTTTGACAATAAATACCCACAAAAACGCTACATTCCATAACCCAAAAAATCATAGCATTAAGGCTAAAGAACAATTAAATAAAATACCAATGAAAAAGCATTTACTAATAGGATTGATTTTTTTGAATATAATTTTATCGTGTACAAGTCGTAAAGATGTAAATTCCAGAGATTATGCCATAATTACACCTGTAAAAGAAGTAAGTGAATTTTACGAAATTCCTTTAGACACATCGGGTACAAAGGAAAAAACAGAGGTTGTAAAATATATTGATGGGTCGGCGGAACTATCTTACACATACGACTTTATTGAAACCGAAGAATTTGTGCCCCTATTCTACACAATTAAAGTTGAAAAGGAGAGATCGGTTAAAGATGCAATGGAGGTTTTCCTTTTAACAAAAACTACTTTTAAAGCAACAAATGCTGCTGTAGGATTAACGCTGAATGAGGTTGAAGAAATTGCATTACCAGGAGAGCAAACCTACTATGCCATAAGGCTTAAAAACAACGAACCCAATGGCATTATCCTTATCATCAGGAAAAATAGTACCGTTTACTCTCTGATAACATCGGGCTTATACTCCAGCGACCATAGCCTAGTGACAGATTTAGTTTTACCAAAACTGGATAATCTGGAGTCTATAGTAATTAGGTAACTTAATTTCAACAAAATGAGCAATACAAGAGTATTTAAAATGCCATTTGCAACTGTATACCCGTTGTACATACAAAAAGCCGAAAAGAAAGGCCGTACAAAGGCCGAGGTGGATACTGTTATTTATTGGCTTACGGGATACAACGAGCAAACTTTGCAGCAGCAAATAAACAACAAGGTGGATTTTGAAACTTTTTTTGCCCAAGCACCACAAATTAACCCGAATGCAGCCAAAATTACCGGTGTAGTTTGCGGTTGCCGGGTTGAAGAGGTTGAGGACGAACTTATGCGTAAAATTCGCTACCTCGATAAACTGGTAGACGAACTGGCTAAGGGAAAAGCAATGGATAAGATTTTAAGGGCGTAATCGCATGGGAATTAGTGCATAAAGGGGCTTTTCTTTCTAGTTAACAACTACTCAAAATAGTGCAAGTACTCGTTCATTCCATAATTGGCACATATCCCCCTAAATTCATTTAAAAGGTCGTCGCCAAATGGGATACCTTTATCTTTCCTGTACATCCATGTATCGTACTCCTTTTCCCCTGCAGTATAGATTCTATCCTGCCCAGGCATTTTCTTTGATGCTCTTAGCTGTCGCAAAATATCGCCAGTGGTCTTTTTAAAATCATCGGGTTCAACAAAAGCATTTATATCGATAGCAATAAAGAAGTGGCCAAGGTTATACGGAACTTTCTTGCCATCCTGAAAACCCAGAAGCATCTTCATGTAATTTCCTTGCTGAAGAGCCGATGAGAGTATTTCAACAACAGTTGCATAACCATAACCCTTATATCCTCCCAACTCCTCGCCAATACCACCAAGAGGAGTAAGCGCTGCTCGGCCAGCAATAAAATCGTCGAGGGTAGCAACTGAATCAGTTTTGCTTTCCCCTTTATCGTCAATAACCCATCCTTTGGACATCTCTTTACCTTCGCGGGCATAAAGTTCAACCTTTCCCCGCTGAGTTATGGATGTGGCACAATCGAGTAAAAATGGAAAAGCCTCGTCAGTTGGTATTCCAAAGGTAAGCGGGTTTGTACCAAGCATCCCCTCAACACCAAAAGTCGGAGCAATAGACGGGCGGGCATTGGTTCCGGTAATGCCAATCATATTCTCCTTAACAGCCATTAATGAGTAGTAGCCAGCAAATCCATAGTGGCTCGAATTGCGCACAACTACCATTCCCATTCCAAACTGCTTGGCTTTATCAACAGCCATTTTCATGGCACTGGTAGATATAACGTGCCCCATACCGTTCTGCCCATCAATAACAGCAGTTGTTGGACCTTCACGAACAACCTTGAAGTTTGTAACAGAGTTAAGAATGCCGTCCTTGATACGGTCGAGATAAATTGGTTTTAAACGATTAACACCATGTGAATCGATTCCAAACTTATCGGCTTGAATCAGAACATCGGTAATAATTTTGGCATCGGCAATGGGAACACCCGATTTTTCCAGAACTTTCACCATAAACTCTTCCATCACTTGAAATGGAATGAACTTTTGTGTCATAGCAAGGAGAATTTTTTTAAAGAAAAGGAAAATTTACGGAAATAAAAAGATGCACAGTTTATCCCTGATTTTATCCCCCAAGTCATTTATACTATAAAATTAGCATCGGATTAGCCCCGTAAAACAGAAAAGCCTCTGATTTCTCAGAGGCTCTCCGTACCCGGGGCGGGACTTGAACCCGCACAGCCGCAATGGCCACAGGATTTTAAGTCCTGCGTGTCTACCAGTTCCACCACCCGGGCGTTTGCTGTTTTAAAACTTTAAAAGTTCAAAGCAGTTACTTTGAACTTTCGAAGAACTTGAGCGGAAGACGAGACTCGAACTCGCGACCCTAACCTTGGCAAGGTTATGCTCTACCAACTGAGCTACTTCCGCATCATTTAATTTTACCTCATCAAACTCGCGACTCTTATCCGTCGGCTGACGGATTATGCTCTACCAACTGAGCTACTTCCGCGTTTTGTTTTGGTGATGCAAAAATATACCATTTCTGAATATCTGCAAAAAAAAATGATATTTTTTTTGATTTTCTTTCGCCACAATCCAGTAAAATCAGATTATCAGGCATATAAATAGTCTAATTTTACCTTTTTTCTGTCAAACTATTTAATATTTCGCTTAACTGTCCTGTAAGTTTTCTGCGCGAATAGGATGAAATATCGGCATCAACAATCGTAAAGTTCGACTCTTTATAACCTTTGTAATACAAAAGAATCTGATTAGCCATACCATCCGCATCGTTATAGTCGAACATTCTACCTGCTCCAACTTTGTTAAGCATTATGGACAAATCGCCATCTACAGGGCCAACTGCAACAATGGGTTTACGTGCAGCCAAGTACTCAAATATTTTGCCCGTTATTATTCCCTTTGCACTTGGCGATGTGCTAAGCACTAAAAGAAGAATATGTGAGTTTCGTTGAATTTCCAGTGCTTCGTGATGAGGAATGTACTCCTGCAAAATCAGGTTATCCATTAAACCTTCACTATCAATTGAATTGAGCACATTCGTATCAACCTGACCTGCTAGGTGTATTCTTAAGTCGTTCTTAAAGGAAATGTCCTGCGAACACAACTTAGATAATGCAGACCA
This sequence comes from Bacteroidota bacterium, assembly GCA_029560875.1. Lineage (GTDB taxonomy): Bacteria > Bacteroidota > Bacteroidia > Bacteroidales > Tenuifilaceae > SB25. The sequence goes on from JAKQKB010000081.1 coordinate 30,359, forward strand.
CAAAGCAACCGGATTACTCGATGGACTAATGGTTCCAACGTGCGATAGAGTAAATTTCTCTGAAAAATTAATAATATCAGATAAATCAGCATCATCGAAACCGTTAGTAATAACCTCTATGCGCCTTGGGTTCAAAGGCAAAAACTCGCGCTTCATTTGCTCCGATACAACAATAACTGAATCGGCAGTACTTACTACCTTTTTCTCGAGATTCTGATTTATGCGATGTGCAATTCTTCCAAGCTTAAGTTCGTTGTAGAAATAAATCTTAGTCCAAGGATCACGAAAATCCGCAACCCAAGGAAGGCCTGTTTTTGCACTTAGTTTCCTACCGATAAGATGCATAGATTGGGGTGGGCCTGTTGTAATAATAACATCCACAGGATTTTCGGATATATATTTAGCCAACAGTTTAACCGAAGGTCGTACCCAAAACCTTCTTGCATCGGGTATTAAAAGATTTCCACGAAGCCAAACAAGTAAACTGTGAATCAATCCTTTCTTTTTACCCTGCAAGGCAAATCCGATTCCCATTTTCTTGCCTCTACTGCCAGTTAAAAACTTATAAATACTGTAGGGCTCCCATATTGTTGACTTAATAACCGTAATTCCTTCGGGAATATCAGCAAATAGAGATTTGTCATCGAAATGCGACTCCGGGTTCTCTGGAGTATAAACAACTGGCTCCCAGCCATAATCACGTAAGTATTTAACAAATTTCAACCAACGCTGTACTCCCACTCCACCTGATGGGGGCCAATAGTATGCTATAATTAATGCTCGTTTACTACCCTTTGTCATGAAATACATTTTAAGTAGTCAAAGATAATTACTTTGGATTTGATTGTAGTAATTAGTTTTAACCATGAGGATGAAAAATAAAATGCCCCACCATAAAGAGTGGGGCTATTTGCATTTTCAACTTTACAATACTATATTTCCGTGCTTGCGTGGTGGGTTTAGCAAACTCTTGCTACGCGTCATCTCCAATGCTTGAATTATTTTATATCGGGTTTGACGCGGGTAAATAACCTCATCAACATAGCCCAGCTCTGCAGCTCTGTATGGGTTCGCAAATTTCTCACGGTACTCATCTGTCAATTCCTGACGGCTTTCTTCGTCATTTATTTTACTTCGATAAACAATGTTAACCGCACCCTCAGGACCCATAACTGCAATTTCGGCCATTGGGTAAGCAAAATTTACATCGGCTCCAACCTGCTTGCTGGACATTACACAGTATGCACCACCGTATGCTTTACGGGTGATTAAGGCGATTTTTGGCACTGTGGCCTCCGAATAAGCGTATAGCAACTTTGCGCCATGCTTAATAATTCCATTTGATTCCTGATTTACGCCGGGGAGGAATCCAGGAACATCGACAAACGTAACTAATGGAATATTGAAAGCATCGCAGAAACGGATAAAACGTGCTGCCTTAACCGATGCATCAATATCCAATACACCGGCAAGGTGTGCGGGTTGATTAGCCACAATACCCACGCTATGCCCTGCCATTCGAGCAAAGCCAATCACAATGTTTTTTGCATACATTGGTTGAACTTCAAGGAAGTTCTTGTCGTCGACTACGGTTGTAATCAAATCTTTTATATCGTAGGGTCTGTTGGGGTCTGCAGGAATTAGTGTTTGCAGCGATTCGTCCTCACGATTAATATCATCGGTTGTAGGTACAACTGGAGGCTCCTCCATGTTGTTTACAGGTAGGAAACTCATCAACTCGCGGATAAGCATCAGCGCTTGCTCATCGTTCTCGGCAATAAAATGTGCTACACCACTCTTGGCATTATGCGTAACTGCTCCTCCAAGCTCATCCTTGGTTACCTCCTCGTGGGTTACAGCCTTGATTACATCGGGGCCAGTAACAAACATATAGCTGGAATCCTTTACCATTACAATAAAATCGGTGAGTGCAGGTGAGTAAACTGCACCACCAGCGCAAGGTCCCATAATGCAGGTGATTTGAGGGATTACACCTGAACTTTTAACGTTGTTATGAAAAATCTCGGCGTAACCGGCCAAACTCTGAACGCCTTCCTGAATACGGGCTCCACCAGAATCGTTAAGCCCAAGAATAGGCGCACCCATCTTTATAGCTAATTGCTGTAACTTGATTATTTTATCAGCATTGGCACGACTAAGAGTTCCGCCAAACACTGTAAAGTCATAAGCATAAACGTAAACTAAACGGCCATCAATCTTGCCATAACCCGTAACAACTCCATCGCCAGCTACTTTATTGTCGGCCATTCCAAAGTCGGTGTTACGATGAGTTACAAACTTGTCGAACTCGTTAAATGTTCCGGGATCGAGCAATTCCACAATACGCTCACGGGCGGTTTTCTTGCCCGACTCGTGCTGCTTTGCTACTCTATCGGCACCGCCTGCTTCCTCGGCTATTTTATTTCTTCGTTCTAATTCTTGGTATAGTTCGTCTAAGGTTTTCATTGGTTATTAGATTTTTGAAATCAAAAAAGTAAACTCGCACATAACCTATCATTCAAAACGTATATAGATTTTTCGCTACGCTCAAAATGACATTAATGAATAAGTCGAATACTTATTCAATCTCAATTAAAGGTTGATTCGCATTGATATTATCGCCCTCGGCAACATGAATTTTCTTAATCACCCCGTCAATCGGCGATTTATACTCACTCTCCATTTTCATTGCGGAAATTGTAATTACAGTTGCACCTTTCGCAACGGGTTCACCCTCGGTAACAGGGATTTTTACAACCCTACCGGGCATTGGTGTTGAAATAATTTTATCGGCTGAGTGGTCGTCGGCCGATTTGCGACTCATCATATAACGGCTCTGGGCATCAATAATCTCCACTTCGTGTGAATTCACGTATGAATTCACAAAGTAGTTTTTTGGGCCATCGCCCGGAATAATCTCGATATTAAATGAACGCCCATTGTGCAGAATGGAGTAAACGCCATTTTCAACCATAGCAATGTCAATATCATATTGTTGACCATCTACTTCAATGGTAGCGTATTGTCCATCACGTTTTATTAGCTTAACACTGGCAAGTCTATCGCCAATCCTTACTTCATATCCCATAATCTTCGGTATTTAGGCTATAGTTCCTGTCGTCTATATTCTTTGTAAATTCTTTTTTAAACCGTAGGTTTTCCAGTTATCGCAACTTTGCGTTACGGTAAAGTCGCTCATAGCAACTTTTTCCATCTTAGTGATGTAATCGAAATAGGTTGCTATTACAGCCATATCCTCGAATATTTGACCACCACGAGGTGCCTCGGACATCAACTCATCCATATGCTCATCGATAAAGTGAGTGTTGTAAATACCGTTTCGGAAATCGGCATTATCCATTATGCGCTCAAGAAAACGAATCGATGTTTTAACCCCAGTAATTTTGTACTCATAAAGAGCACGTTTCATCCGGGTTATAGCCTCCTCGCGGGTACGTCCCCATGAGATTAACTTAGTAATCATTGGGTCGTAGTAGATTGGAATTTCGTAGCCCTCGTAAACATAACCATCGGTTCTAATTCCCAGTCCGTTCGGTTCACTGATGTGGCGTATTAACCCAGGCGATGGCATAAAGCCATTAAATGGGTCTTCGGCTGATACACGGCACTCAATGGCATGACCGTGCTGAAAAACTTCCTCCTGTTTAAACGACAAAGGTTGATTTGATGCAATACGTATTTGCTCCTTCACCAAATCGATACCCGTTACACGCTCGGTAATAGGGTGCTCAACCTGAAGGCGAGTATTCATCTCAAGGAAGTAGAAGTTCCGATTTGCATCAACCAAAAACTCTATGGTTCCTGCACCAAAGTATTCAACAGCTTGCGCAGCCTTTACTGCAGCCTCACCCATTTGCTGACGCAACTCGGGAGTAATAAATGGCGATGGAGTTTCCTCAATCATCTTTTGGTGACGACGCTGTATTGAGCATTCCCGCTCAAAAAGATGAACGGTATTACCAAACTTGTCGGCCAAAATCTGAAACTCGATATGGTGTGGATGCTCCACGTATTTCTCAATGTAAACTGTATCATCACCAAAGGATGATAAAGCCTCGGACTGTGCCATTTTAAGAGCCGAAATCAAATCGGACTCCTTGCGCACCAAGCGCATACCCTTTCCGCCACCACCGGCAGAAGCTTTAATGATAATTGGCAAGCCTATTTCGCTGACAATCTTACGAACAGCATCGGCATCAACTACCTTCTGCTGAGTTCCAGGAACAACAGGAACACCTGCTGCAATCATAGTTTGACGGGCGGTAATTTTATCGCCCATTGTTGTTATTGCATTTGGGTCAGGGCCAATAAAAATAAGCCCAGCAGCCAAACATTTTCGAGCAAACTCAGCATTCTCCGATAGAAACCCGTAACCAGGATGGATTGCATCGGCTCCGCACTTAAGTGCGGTTTCAATAATCTTGTCGCCATTAAGGTAACTTTCCCTGGAAGGTGAAGGTCCAATGTGGTATGCCTCATCGGCATAACGAACGTGCTTTGCACGGCGGTCGGAATCGGAATAAACAGCCACGGAAAGAATTCCCATCTCGCGGCACGACCTTATAACCCGGACGGCAATCTCGCCCCGGTTAGCAATCAAAACTTTTTTAATCATTTTGTCCCAAATAAGAATCCGGGGTCAAAGGTAAGTAATTTTTTATGCTATAAAACATATGTTTATAATTTTTATGTTTTTTAGCAGTGTTTTTTGACATAAATGTGCTTATCGCAAACGATTTAGATAAACATGTTTGGGTGTAAAAAAAATGTAGTGAAACATGAAATGTTAAACGTGAAACGAAACAAGGAATTAGGCCTTTTCGAAAAACAATAAGATATTCCTAATCAATTAAAGTTTCACGTTTAACGCAAAAAGAATTAAAGTCCTGTAAGTCTCTTGATATCGTTCAACTTGTTAAGCGCATCAATAGGAGTAAGATTGTTGATATCAATATTTTTTATCTGGTCGCGAATTTGCTTAAGCACAGGGTCTTCCAACTGGAATATGCTTAACTGGTAACCTTCCCTATTTGTGCCCAAATCGGCAACTGGCTTTTGAAGCGACTGGCGCTCTTGCGATTTTTCAAGTTCAACCAATATCTCGTTGGCACGTTTAATAACACTTGGAGGCATCCCAGCCATCCGCGCTACGTGAATACCAAAACTGTGCTCGCTACCGCCACGCACCAATTTCCGAAGGAAAATAACAGTATTATCGAGTTCCTTTATGGATACATTGTAGTTCTTAACACGGTTAAAAGTTGATTCCATCTCGTTTAATTCGTGGTAGTGCGTTGCAAACAGTGTTTTAGCCCTCGAATTTGGATGCTCGTGCAAATACTCCACAATTGCCCAAGCAATTGAAATTCCATCGTATGTTGATGTTCCACGGCCAATCTCGTCGAGAAGAATTAAACTCCTATTAGAAAGGTTATTCAAAATGCTAGCTGCTTCCTGCATCTCAACCATAAAGGTTGATTCGCCCTGCGAAAGGTTATCGGAAGCACCAACGCGGGTAAAAATCTTATCGACAACGCCAATTTTTGCAGCTTGCGCTGGAACAAACGAACCAATTTGTGCCATCAGCACAATTAATGCAGTTTGGCGTAACAAAGCCGATTTACCGGCCATGTTTGGACCGGTGATAATTATTATTTGCTGCTCAGAAGAGTCCAGATAAACATCGTTGGCTATATACTCGTTCCCTGCAGGAAGCATACGTTCAATTACAGGATGTCGTCCTAGTTTGATATCTAATGTTTCGTCTTGGTTAACAGTTGGTTTGGAGTACTTAAACTGGTCGGCACATAAAGCAAACGAAAGCAAGCAATCTATTTGAGCTACTAAAAATGCATTTAACTGAATTGATGCAACATACTCACCCAAACTATGAACTAAATTTTGATAAAGAGCCTGTTCAATTTCAACAACCTTTTCCTCGGCACCGAGAATCTTCTCCTCGTACTCCTTTAACTCCTGAGTGATATAACGCTCAGCAGACACCAAAGTTTGCTTACGAATCCAATCCTGCGGAACCTTATCCTTATGCGTATTGCGAACCTCGATATAATAACCAAAAACGTTATTGAAACTCACTTTTAGCGAAGGAATTCCTGTACGCTCGGCCTCACGTTGCTGAAGGTCAACAAGATAATCCTTCCCTGTGGTCATAATATCACGCAACTCGTCCAGCTCTTGGCTGAATCCACGTGCAATAACATTACCCTTGTTTAACTGCATTGGAGGGTCAGGCACAATCTCCCGTTCAATTCTGTCCCTAATTCTTGGGCAAAGGTTAATCTGCTCGCCAATTCGGAGTAAAGTTGTTTCGTTAGAGTTCTCACAAACCTCTTTAACATCAACAAGCAAGGTTAACGCATTCTTGAGTTGAATTAACTCCCGTGGAGTAATTCTTCCTACAGCAGCCTTGGATATTATACGTTCGATATCGCCAATATCGCGGATTTTATCCACCATCAAATCGCGAACATCGGGATACTGAGTAAAGTACTCCACAACGTTAAGTCTATCGTTTATAGCATCAATATCCTTTAATGGCAAAGCCACCCAGCGCTTAAGCAAGCGGCCTCCCATAGGCGATGAGGTTTTATCTATTACCTCAATGAATGTTCGTGCATTATCGTTGATAGATGTAAACAGCTCCAGATTCCTTGCAGTAAACCTATCAATCCAAACGTATTTATCCTCATCGATTCTGGAGATATTGGAGATATGGCCAACCTGATGGTGCTGGGTTATATCTAAGTAGTAAAGAATTGCACCCGCAGAGATTATACCTAGCGTAAGATTATCGACGCCAAAACCTTTCAACGACTGCGTTTTGAAATGATTCAGTAACTTTTCGCGAGCTGCATCGGCATTGAAAGCCCACTCATCGAGTTTAGTAGTATAGTGTTTTGTACCGAAATGCTCAATAAAATCGCGTTGCTTAACTCGCTCAACTAATACTTCCTTAGGTTTGAAGTTGTTGAGCAGTTTGTCGATGTACTCAATGCTACCCTCGGATGTATAAAACTCGCCTGTTGAAATATCGAGGAACGAAACACCGGCTAATTTTTTATCGAGAAAAACACAAGCTAAAAAGTTATTTTCCTTGCGCTCAAGAACGTTATCGTTGTATGATACACCAGGTGTTACAAGCTCAGTAATACCCCGCTTAACAATGGTTTTAGTTTTCTTGGGATCCTCGAGTTGTTCGCAAATTGCAACACGTTGACCTGCACGTACAAGCTTTGGCAAATATGTGTCCAAAGCATGGTGAGGAAAGCCTGCCAACTCTACATATTGAGCAGCACCATTAGCCCGACGAGTTAAAGTGATACCTAAAATCTCGGACGCTTTAATGGCATCCTCGCCAAATGTTTCGTAGAAATCGCCAACACGAAAGAGTAAAATAGCATCGGGATGTTGACGCTTGATGCTCAGGTACTGCTTCATCAGTGGGGTTTCCACAATATTAATATCACTTTGCTCGCTCACTTTTCAAAACTCTAGATTAAAGATTTTCAGACCTTAGATAAATATTGAATTGACAAAATTATCAATAATAACCAAAGTGTTTGTTTGAATAACAAAGATTTAGCTAACAACTTAATAAGAGCAGTAGAACTTCAATAAGTGCAAATAAAACTTGGTTGTTATATGAATAACAACAACTCAAAAACTGATTCTCAGAGCGTTAATTCAACGTTCGTTTAGCTAATAAACGTAAAAAAGAGTTAAAATCGTCGAAAAACATAAAAATTTAACACTTTGTACATAAACGAATGGGTACTTTTGTCGTCTATTACAAAAAAGAAAACCCCGACTCGTCACAGTCAGGGAATTCATAGGTTCAGGTATTAGTTTAGATTGGAAAATAGTGCTGTAAATTTAAAGATTTTCAACAAAAATCACAAGCAAGTTTTAGGTTTCAATAGAGGTTACCAAAAATAATTCAATCTAAAACGAAATACAGAGCCGCAAAGGACAGGTGAAAGCCTGTCCTTTTTTATTCATGAATGCCCATATTTTTTAATGTTTCCATTAATACTTCATGGTCGTCGGTAATAATTAGCAACTTATCATCCTCGCACAAGACAGTTGTTCCAGTAGGAATAAAAAATTTATTATTGCGCTTAACCATTACTGCCAAGGTTTTTTCGGGTAAAGGAAGATCCATTAAACGATATCCATTAGACAAGGATTGGGCGTTAAGGGTTATTTCAGTTGCAACAGATTTAATCTCATCGGAAAACTCCACATCGAAACTCTCCAGAGCTTTTACTTTTTTTCTTCTATCGACTAACTTGAGCAGTGCTGCCATACGTGGCAATGTAGTTCCCTGAATTAAAAGCGAAACCAGAGTGCAGAAGAATACTATGTTGAATATTAATCGTGCGTGGGGAACTTCAGCATCAAGAGCTATAATTGCAAAAATAATTGGAACTGCTCCACGCAATCCTACCCATGAAACAAAAACCTTATCCTTGACTGGCATTTTACGAAAAGGCAAAAGCGATATAAAAACACCCAATGGGCGTGTAATAAATATCATTACCAAACTGATTATTAAACCAGGAATTATTATTGGAACTAACTCGTGGGGATTTACCAATAACCCAAGCGTAAGGAACATTAACAACTGGCTAAGCCATGCTAGACCATCGAAGAAATTAAGCGATGAGCGTTTATGAATGAACCTTGAATTGCCTATAACTAATCCAGAAATGTAAACAGCCAAGTAGGCGTTTCCTTTTAAAAAATAAACTGAGGAAAAAATAAATAGACATATAGTTAATAGCAATATGGGATAAAGCGAATTATTATCAATTTTAATATTATTTGCCACATAAACAGCCAATTTTCCTAATAAAACACCTAGCAAAGCACCAATAGCCAACTGTAACAGCAACATACCTATTGCAATGCCATAATTTGGTGTACTACCCATCTTTATTAACTCAATCAACGTGATTGTCAAGACATAAGCCATGGGGTCGTTACTTCCGCTCTCTAGCTCTAACATTGGCCTTAGATTATTTTTAAGGTATAATCCTTTGGAACGAAGTATGGAAAAAACGGAAGCCGAATCGGTGGATGACATTGTTGAAGCCAACAACAGAGCGGTAATAAAACCAATCCCTGCCGAACTATAGGTCATTCCTAAAATCCACCATATGAAAAGTCCTGTAAAAAGTGCCGTTAACAATACACCTAACGTTGCCAATAACACACCCTGATACATAACCGGCTTAATTTCCGAGATTTTAGTATCCAATCCCCCTGAAAAAAGAATTATACTAAGGGCTATTGTTCCAACTACTTGTGTTGCATGAATATTCTCGAACTGAATTCCCAACCCATCACTACCGCTCAACATCCCAACAGTTAAAAAAAGGAGTAAAGCAGGTACTCCAAATTTATAACCAGCCTTACTTGCGATAAGACTCAAGAAAAAAAGTACCGAAATTGCTAACAAAACTAGCTCGATTGTAATCTCCATGTTTTAAATTGATTTATCCGCAAGATAATAAAAATGAACCGTTCCTGAAATGGCTTATTTAAAACAAGAGAGGCTCAACCATCGGTTGAGCCTCTCTTATATTATCAAAAATAAATTATTTCTTTCTTGCTTTTCTCTTCTCCCACCACTGCTCAATATCGTAAGCTAGTGGTGTAGCAACAAATACCGAAGAGTAAGTACCAACGCCAATACCCATAATCAAGGCAAAGATAAATCCACGGATAACCTCACCACCAAAGAAGAAAATAGGAATTAATACAACCAATGTGGAGAACGATGTTGAGAATGTACGGCTCAAAGTATCGTTAATAGCATTGTTTATATTATCTCTTCTTGAGTGTTTAGGGTGTAGTTTTGTGTACTCACGAATACGGTCGAAGATAATTACGGTATCGTTAATTGAGTAACCAATAATTGTAAGAATTGCCGCAATAAACGATTGGTCAACTTCAAGACCAAAAGGAACTCTGAAGTATAGTATTGAGAATAATCCAATAGTAAATATTGCATCGTGAGCCAATGATGCTACCGCTCCAGCACTGTAACTCCAGTAACGGAAACGAACTAAGATATAAAGGAAGATTGCAAATAGAGCAGCTATAACCGCAATAAATGCATCCCTCTTAATGTCTTGTGCAATAGTTGGTCCTACCTTAATAGAACTTTGCTTAAAGTTGTTTTGGAAATCGTTGAAAGTTACATCGCTTGACATGAATGGCTTTGACCCAGCGTACATTAAAGAGTCAACCTCGCCATCCACAGTTGGATCGGTTGAAGCAATTTTATACTTGGTTGTAACTTTCACCTGATTTGCAGAACCAATGGTTTTAACCTCAGGAGCCTCGCCACCAAACACAGCTTTCATTTGGTTAGCAACCTCAACGGTAGTTACTGGTTTTTCGTAACGGATAATATACGAGCGACCTCCAACGAAATCGATACCAGGGTTCAATCCTCTAATAGCCAACGATGAAAATGCAACTACAATTACAGCAATAGAGAAGATATAACCATACTTTCTGATACCGATAAAGTCAATCTTTAATCCACGGAAGGCATTCTCAGTAAACTTGGTAGAGAATGTTAAAGTCATATTACGTTTCTCCATCCATAGAATAATTAAACGGGTAATGAAAATACCTGTAAATAATGTTGTAAGAATACCAATTACAAGAGTTGTAGCAAAACCACGGATTGGTCCAGAACCGAAGATGTAAAGAATTACCCCAGTTAGAAGAGTTGTAACGTTACCGTCGATAATCGCAGATAATGCATTGCTGAAACCCTCCTTAATTGCAAGGCTTAAACCTTTACCAGACCTTATCTCCTCACGTATACGTTCAAAAATAAGCACGTTGGCATCCACTGCCATACCCATTGTAAGAACAATACCAGCAATACCAGGTAATGTTAGAGTTGCTCCAAACGATGCTAAAATACCCATCATAAAAAATAGGTTAATCAGCAAAACAATATCGGCAACTAAACCTGCTCTACGGCTATAGTAGAACAACATATAAATAAGTACCACAATAAACGAGGCAAGGAATGAGTTCATACCCGAGTTGATAGCTTCCTTGCCAAGTGAAGGGCCTACTAACTCTTCCTTAATAATATGAGCAGGAGCAGGAAGTTTACCTGATTTAAGAACGTTTGCTAAGTCTTTTGCCTCATTAATGGTGAAATCGCCTGTAATTTGTGAACGGCCACCTTTTATCTCAGTCTGTACCCTTGGATAAGAGTAAACGGAGTTATCGAGAACAATTGCAATACACTTTCCAATATTTTCGCCAGTTAAGCGAGCCCAAATCCTAGCACCCTCTGCATCCATACCCATATCAACCTCGGCAGTTCCTTTTTGGTCGCCAAATGCATCGCGAGCATCGGTAATGGCACCACCATCCAACGGAGCTTTTCCTTCACGGCTAGTTAATTTGATAGCAATAAGTTCATACATGCTTTCGGTCTGATCCCATTTTGGAGATTTAACGCCCCATAAGAATTTCACATCACCAGGGAAAAGAGCACGAATTTGTTCCATAGCAAGAATTTCGTTAATTCTTGCGGTATCCTTATGATGAGCCATACCTACCATTGGACCAACAGAAGGCTGATTTTGCATGTTTAAGTTAGGACGGAGCAAGGAGAAAAGAGGAAATTTCTTTGCCATATCTGCATTTGCGATATCGGCAGAATCCTTGGTTTCGCTTTGTTGAAGTTTATTGAGTAAGTCTTCGTTTGTGCTATCTTTCGTTGCTGTTAACTCTGTTGCAGCTTTAGTTTCTTCAGCAGGAGCCATTGCGGCTTGAATCTCAACTAATTTATTGTTAGCAGCAATAAAACTTGGATAAACATCAGTAAACTCATAAGTTTCCCAAAACTCCAAACTGGCTGTTCCTTGTAGCAGTTTACGAACACGCTCTGGCTCTTTTACCCCTGGTAATTCAATTACAATTAAACCAGAGTTCTCCATACGCTGAATGTTTGGTTGTGCTACACCAAACTTATCGATACGATTACGAAGAATGTTGAACGAGTTATCGATAGCCCCTTCAGCTTCTTCCTTTAGAACTTTTAGAACATCCTCATTTGAAGAGTCAAAGTTAACTCGACCACGAAGATCTTGAGTGCTAAAAATTGAGGCAAGTTTTGCATTTGGAGCAACCTGTTGGAATGCTTTGCCAAACTTATCGATAAAGTGCTCGTTACCGGGCATCTTCATCGCAACATCCATTGCCTTTACAAAGGATGAATCCTTGCTATTGTTTGAAAGTGCACGCACAAGGTCGGTAACCGAAACCTCAAGCATAACGTTCATACCGCCTTTAAGGTCCAAACCTAAGTTGATTTCGCGTTCCTTACACTCTTTGTAAGTGTATTTGCGCACCCAAAGGAAATTATACACAGTTTCTGTTGAAACTGAATCGAGGTAGTGACTTTCCTTCTTTTTATCTACATCACTGCCAACCAAAGCATACTCTCTAGCTTTCTTCTCTACCCTTTTGGTAACCAAAGTAAACGAAAGCTGAAAAACGCAAACTAGCGCTAATGCAATGGCAATAAACCGTATCGCACCTTTATTCTGCATTGTTTAAAATATTTAATAATTTGAAAATTTGCTTGTTTCCGAAAATATCGGGCAAATATATTACTTTTTTTGAGAAATAATCAAGTTTATTACAACCGCCCGATTTTTGATTGAAGATTATACGTATGCTAAAGCTAATTCACTGTGTTTTATCAATTTCGATTTTGCTCCAGAATGAAAATTTTTTTCGACCTAAAATTAATAGTCGATACGTTTTGAACCAAAAAATCGCAGCCTAACAAACCAGCAACATTGAAACCTGTTATGCTTTTGTAGAGTTCACGTAACGATGAAAGGTCGGCTAATGCTATAGGGAAATCCTTAAACTTAACACCTACAACTATCAAACTGGGAATTGATGCCAGCTCTATGTTCACATTATCGGACATAAATCCAACAGCAACAGTCTCGGAGATGCCTTCTATCCTTTGACCTGAATCATAGATTTTGTCAAAAACAGAGCGCGATGCACCAGAATCGACAATCAATTTCACAGGCTCGCCATTAATGGTTGCATCAACCAGTATATGGTAACTCTCTGGCTCTAACTCAACCAACTCAAATGGAATAGACTTTGGCATCAGCTTTATAGCTTATAGATTTGTAAATGAACAAGCCAAAAGTATGCTAATAAAGCGAATTGGACAAACTGATGTAAGACTATTCCAATCTTTAAGATTAATTTATCCACCTAACAATCATCAGTTCGAAATTGGAATCTACTTAAAAAACAATAACAAACGTAATGATTAAATTATGTACAACAGCCTACCGGTTGGCAGGTTTATTCAATACGAACAAGTTGAAAAAAGTCAGATTTGAATAACCTTAAAATAAATCACTTACAATTACAAGCAGACTAATAGTTATCAAATGTTTTTTTTATGAACTAGCAGTCCTTCAACCTTATTAATTAGATTGGTAGAGTTGAAAGGCTTTATAAGGTAATCGCTAGCCCCTAGTTCCATTGCTTTTCCTATGCTCTCGTAATCCGCACGGGCCGAAACGATAAGAACAGGGAAGGTAAATGGTTTCTCAAGTTTATCGAGCAAAACAAAACCATCCATTACTGGCATCATAATATCAAGTATTAACAGGTCTGGTTTTTGCTTTTTAAGTTCAGCCAAAGCCTCCTGCCCATTAGACACAAATTTCAATTCGTAGCCATAATCACACAATACAGTCTGAATTAAGAGCTGGATAATCCGTGAATCCTCTACTAAAAGAATTTTTTTCGATTCCATAAAAAGCAATTAACGTTCAAAATTAAGAAACGAACAAAAAAGGTAATAGAGTATTTTCACCTAATTTTTATAAATTGATAATTTTGTTGCGAACAGCCCACATAGCCAAAGAAACAGCACTATTTGTTCCAGTTTTATCGAATAAACGTGCCCGATGCCCCTCAACGGTTCGTTCACTTAGGAATAATTTCTCAGCGATTTGAGCATTGGTTAGACCTTGGCAAACAAGTGTTAGAATTTCCAACTCGCGGGCAGAGAGTTTAACCTGTCCCACTTTCTTGCCCTCTTTGGCCGATGCAGTTTTTAACACATCAACTTCCGAAGAACAACTCGAAACAATACGTTTTTCGCCATTGAACACTACATTTGAGCCTTTAAACCTAACATCAATAAGGTTGCTATTCTTGTGAATAGCTTTAAACTCAAGCTCAAAATCTTTTATTGCGCCCTGTTCGCACTTAGCAATACTATCGGAAACGGCCCTTATATCATCCTTATTCACAAAATTGATGAGGTTATTACCCACAATCTCCTGCTGGTAATAACCTAACATATCGGCAAACTGCTTGTTGGCATGTTCAATAACTTGCCCCTTAAGGATTATCGTTCCGCTATAAGAGTTGTTAAGAATTGCGTGGAATTTCTCGTCGTTTACCTCATTGATTCGTTGCCTGTTCTCGATTCTCCTACGAATAACTTTTACCAACTCGCCAAACTCAAATGGTTTTGGAATATAATCGTCGGCACCGAGATGAAGTCCAAGCAGAATATCCTCCTTGGATGCCTTTGCTGAAAGGAAGATAAATGGAATTACCGATGTGGTGTTAATTTGATGCAGCATGTTGAATACCTCGTAACCAGTAATGCCAGGCATTGAGATATCGCAAACAATGACATCGGGCCGATGCTGGATGGCCTTTTGTATGCCCAGCGAACCGTTTTCAGCGAGAATAACCTCAAAGCCCACTCCGTTCAAATATTCCGAAATGGTCTCACGTAAGTCTATATCATCCTCAACAAGCAGTACTGTATTTTGCTTAACATCCATAATTTTAAAGATAGAGAAAAAAACGATAACTCCTTTATAGTTTAATTATAATGGGACCGAAATTGTTACCATAGTCCCCTTACCTTCCATACTTTTTATTGATATCTCTCCATTATGCAAATCAACGCAACGTTTTACAATGCTTAATCCTAAACCACTTCCACTAATGTTGCTAATGTTCGATGCCCTAAAGTAGGGGTCGAAAAGAAACCGAACTTCATCTTGAGGGATTCCAATACCACTATCCTTTACTACGACTTTAAGTCTTTGGAATTCCAACTTCATACTGAATTTTATAGTGCTCTGGTTAGGGCTGAACTTAATGGCATTATTCAATACGTTATCCACAATATGCACCAATAAGTCTCTGTCAGCCATAACAGTTCGTGGAATTCCCTTCAAAACCTCTACCTGAACAAAAGGTTGAAACAAATAGTCAATCTGCTCAATAATGGAGTCGATAAGTATGTTTGAGTTATACTCCTCGGGTGTAAATCTCAGCCTACCGCTCTGCTCCTTGCTAACCAACGAAACCTCGTTTATTAACGCTGTAAGTCGCTTGGTGGCATTATTGAGGCGTACTAGGTTTTTAGTAGCATTTATAAAATGATTATCAACCAGATTGCGCTCCAAAAGTTGAATATTTAGGGAAATATTTGTTAACGGCGTTCTAAAATCGTGCGATACTGTTGATATAAAGTGATTCTTTTGCCGATGTAACTCCTGCTCCTTCTTAAGCGCAAGAGCAATCTCCTCCTGTGCCTTAATTTTTTCAGTTATATCGTGGGCATTAATTAAAATTCCACCTATCTCAGGTGTATCGGTAAAGTTCGATGCCTTAAGGCTTAAAACTCTATACACACCAGTTTTATGTCTAAATTGAATATCGGTGCTGGAATAGCCCATTCCGTTAGAGCTCACTAAATTCAAAAACTCAGAAAACTTAACTCGGTCTAAATCAGAAACAACATTACGAATATTTCTAATTCGAGCCCTACTACTAAACCCTAAAACATTGGAGATTGAAGGACTTATATACTTACAGTTTCCTTGTGTGTCAACAATAAAAATTATGTCGCTTGAATTGGAAATAAGTTTCCTAAAACGGTTCTCGTTTAGGGCTAAAATCTCCACTATTTTCTTACGTTCGGTTATATCAACAATAATTCCATCGTAATAATCCTTACTGGGCAATCGGCGCGCATAGTTGGCAATCCATATCTCCCTTCCATCAGTTCTCCGAATGGGCATCTCGAATATTGCAGTGGACTCATCCTTTAACTTGTTCAGAAACTCACTATGAGTTTTCTTATTGATAACCAATTCTTTTACGGGAAACCCTTTTACCTTATCGGCACTGCAAAAACCAATAAGCTCGGCAAAGAAATTGTTGCATTCAATAATCTTCCCTTCGGAATAAGAAACCCTATAAAAGCCAGCCAATGCATTATCGAACATTCCTCGGTAACGCTCCTCGCTATCGGTAAGCATTTCCTGCAGCTTAATAAAAACTGTTCTATCGTCGAAATTAATTATAAGGTGATTCTCGTTATTAATTACAACTTTAGATACAGACAGAAACCCCTTCCTTAAACCTCTTAACCTTGTGTTTATCTCAAAAATATCCTTTGTAACATTTCCTTTATCTTTTAAGCTGCTTATTATTTGCCTAAAGCCTGCAGGGTCGGCAATAAGTTTAAGCGAAAAAATTGAGCGCCCAATAACTTTGTCTTCCGACAATCCTACACCTCGTAAAAAACGGTCGTTAACCTCGACAAAAATGCCATCGGACATACGACAAATTCCCATCCAACTAGGATTTAGCTTAAATGCAAGGGAAAATTTTTGTTCAGATTCGTTCAGTTTCTCCTGCATTCGGATGAAGTGAGTCATATCCTGAAAAGTTGCCAGAAAAAACCTACCCTTACTCATCGTCACAAGTTCTCCAAAGAGGATTCCCTGTTTTAAATTGCCATTGGCATCCTTAAGTAAAAAATTGGGTCGGAAAACCCGTTGGTGCTTCATGGCTTCCTCCCTAATGGTAATAACCTCCAGTGGATTAGGGTGAATGTTAACTTCGTATAGCGATTTACCTACCAAATAATCATAACTGTATCCAAGTCCATCAATACATGCTTCGTTAACATCTATAATACGCCCCTCCTCAAAAGAGTAAAGCAGCATCCACAAAGGGCTTAGTTGAAATAATTTAAAAAAAAGATTATCGGCAACGTTAACGCTGTTTTCAATATTCGCATCATTTTCAGAATAACTTTGCCCTGTTTTAATGAACTGCAAGCGGAAATCAGCAGTATTAAGTAACTGGAAAAGGATTGATTCGCCAGACCTATCCTCCAACGATGTTGCCTGAAACAAGTAGTTTAATCTATCACTATTCGATGAATTTATCTGAATAAAGTACTTTCCACCATCAATAAAATAGTCGTTTACAAAAATATCCCATCCTTCGATATTCATAAACGATAAGATATCGAAAAAGTAAATATCTGTAACTGGGGCTGTTTCAACTCCGATTAAATCTAGAAAACTTGAATTCCAATTACGAATTTTAGCCGTGGATAAATCCACAACAAAAAGTGGTGCTGTAAAAATATGAAAGTTATTATCGTCCATTGATAATAAGTTAAACAGCAACTAATGTTTTCTAATATTACACCAACAAGCGATAAATATTTTTAAAGACTACCCATAGCACAATTAACAATATAGCAATTTTCTGTGTAACTTTTTATAAAAAAAATCATTTTAACATTTCTTTGTGCCAAACAACACTAATTTACTGACGAATTAAACTTTGCAGTCAACAGAAGTATTATGCTCTGAGGAAATTTCAAGGGTGATGTGCTGAATATTCTCCTTGTTTAGTTGTTCTTTTATTTTCTGTCTAATTCTGTTTTGTCCCTCCAGGTCGAGGTTTGAATCCACAATAACTTGTGCTGTTATTGCATTCTGAGTTGTGCTTAATGCCCAAATATGGATGTGATAAACAGACTTTACCCCATCAACGCTCAAAAATAATGAAGATATGTTGGAAAGGTTTATTCCGCTAGGAACCCCATCTATAGTAAGCGAAAGACTCTCCTTAAATAAATTCCAAGTGGAATAAAATATCACAGCAACAATTACAAGGCTCATAGCCAAATCGAGCCAGTAAATGCTCCAAAATGCTATAAACACACCTGACGCTACAACACCCAACGAAACAGCCGCATCGGCCATAAGATGAAGGTATGCGCCTTTAACATTCAAATCGTGATCCTTGTTCTTAAAGAAAAGTAGTGCCGAAACAGTGTTTACAACAATACCCACTCCAGCAACAATGGATATTGCCTGTCCATCAACCACAACCGGATTAAAAACCCGATTAATACTCTCCCAGAGTATCCCGCCAATGGCAACAAACAGAATAACCGAATTTATAAGCGAAACCAGTATAGTAGATTTTTTGTATCCATAGGTAAACTTATCGTTAGCCTTCCTTTTGGCTAACCTAAACGCTAGCATAGCCAAGCCAAGTGAAGCAACATCGCTTAAATTATGGCCAGCATCGGAAATCAATGAAAGAGAACTGTAGTATATGCCAGCAGCAATCTCAACTACAACATATAGTATGTTAATTACAATGCCAATAATAAAGGCACGATTCAACGCTACGGTATTATCTTTAATTTGATGCTCCCCCATTTGCAAAAGTTTTAATGAATAACAAACCAATCCAATTTAAGTTTTTTTAAGAAATACTTTTCAGCAAAATAAGGTGGATGGCCAAAAATTTCATACCTTCACATAAACAATATTTAATATATCAATGGAAATACTTAGCATTAATTCGTGGTGGGAAGGTTTATCCACCCTATCAAAAGTTTACTGGATGATTGCCATCCCTGCTTCGGTAATCTTCCTTATCCAAATTGTGATGACCTTTATTGGAGCGGATTCCGACAGCCATTTTGACGCAAGCGGCGATGCCGATGCAAGCGTAGATGGCGATGCCGGAATCGGGTTTCAACTAATCAGCCTAAAAAATTTCATTGGGTTCTTCACCATTTTCGGATGGGTAGGAATTGCGTGTATCGATTCTGGGCTATCAACCCCATTAACTATAGCAATTTCGTTCATTTGCGGCCTACTAATGATGGTTATAATGGCAACCATTTTCTACTTTATGGGAAAATTGGTTGAGTCGGGCAATGTGGTTATGGCCTCTGCTGTTGGAAAAACCGGAACGGTTTACCTTGTTATTCCTGCCAACCGTAAAGCTGCAGGGAAAATTCAATTTCAGCATCAAGGATTCAGAACTATCGACGCAATGACCGATGAAGCCGAGGATATACCTACTGGAGCTGTAATACAAGTTACCGCTATAATTAGTGATGATTTGGTGCTAGTTAAGAAAGTGTAGATGAAGTCATGCCGAACTTGTTTCAGCATCTCAAGCATTTCTCAATTATTTCTATAAAAAATCCTAAAATATCTAAATATGAGTCAATTTGTTGTTTTTGCAATTGTAATTGGGATAGTATTCGTATTTATCCTAATTATTTCGCTATTCAAGCGTTACAAACGATGCCCTTCGGACAGGGTGCTTGTTGTTTACGGTAAAGTTGGTAAAGGAAAAACCGCCGAGGCCCGTTCCGCAAAGTGTATTCACGGAGGTGCTGCATTTATTTGGCCGGTAATTCAAGATTATTCTTTTCTGAATCTTACCCCACTTTCCATTGAAATTAACTTAACCAACGCGCTTAGCCAGCAGAATATCCGTGTTGATGTCCCATCGCGTTTTACAGTGGGTATTTCCACAGAACCAGGCGTAATGGACAATGCCGCAGAGCGTTTGCTAGGTTTAAGCCAAGAGGATATCAGTAACCTTGCTAAGGATATCATTTTTGGTCAGCTACGTTTGGTTGTAGCAACCATGGATATTGAGGAAATCAACAGCAACCGCGATAAATTCCTTGCTGCTGTTTCGTCGAACGTAGAGGCTGAGTTGAAAAAAATCGGTTTGAAACTAATCAACGTAAACGTAACCGACATCAACGACGAGTCGGGCTATATTGTCGCCCTAGGTAAAGAGGCTGCCGCAAAAGCTATTAACGACGCTAAAAAGAGCGTAGCAGAGAAGAACCGCGACGGTTCCATTGGAGAGGCAAACGCGCTCCGCGACCAACGCGTTCAGGTTTCATCGGCTGATGCTACTGCTGTTGAGGGGGAAAACACCGCAAAGGTTACAATAGCCAATTCAAATGCAACCCGTAGGGAAAAAGAAGCTGAAGCCGAAAGAAAAGCTATTGCTGCAGAGAAAGTGAATCAAGCAAAAGCGCTGGAAGAAGCTTACGCCGCTGAACGCGAGGCGGAATTAGCCCGTGCAGAACGCCAGGAAGCAACCCAGAAAGCAGACATTGTGGTTCCAGCACAAATCAATAAGGAAAAAATTGAGATTGATGCAGAGGCGATGGCAGAGCAAATTCGACGTCATGCACGCGGAGAGGCCGATGCAATTTATATGAAGATGCAGGCTGAAGCAAAAGGTATCTACGAAATCCTAAGTAAACAGGCTGAAGGTTTCGAGAAACTAAGCAAAGCAACCGGAAACTCACAGGATGCAGTAATGATGATGATTGCCGATAAACTTCCTGAATTGGTTAAAACACAGGTTGAAGCCATTAAGAACCTTAAGATTGATAAGATTACCGTTTGGGACAATATGGGTTCGGGTAAAGATGGAAAATCTCCAACCTCGGCTAATTTCCTTTCTGGAATGCTTGGTTCAATCCCTCCATTCGAGGAACTTTTCAAAATGGCTGGAATGGAACTGCCAAACTATCTAAAGGGCAAGAGCATTGAGCAAAGCCAAAAGGATAATGCTACTGATGCTGAAGAGGTAAAATAACCTCAAAATAACTAATAAAAAAAGGGTGCCAATTGACACCCTTTTCTTATTATATTACTTCACCACAATCTCATCAATAAATATCCACGATGGCTCGCCAGCACTAATGTGGTCGGCAGGTAACTTTCCATAGGATTTTGCGAAAACTTTCACATATCGCGCTTTTATCTTAACATCTAATCCAAACTCCTTGATTGTTGGATTTTGCTCCTTATCGGACACCGTGTTTGAAACAACCCCAATAGTCGTAAAGTTTACATTATCGTTAGAGGTTGAGTAGGTTACCATTTTGGGCATCATAATCCAAGGGCCAATATCCTGAAGGAAGTTGGCTCCCATATAGTTTATTTCTTTCTCCTCTCCCAAATCTATAACCGCCTCAAAATCCTGATTATGGAAACCCTGCCATCCTCCTACCCTGAAGTTGGTGATTCCACGGAAACCATCCACCAACGCAAACTTTCCTCCACCAGTGTAAAGTGAACTATACTCACTCTTTATTGTGATATCCTTAATGTCCTTCACTTTTACATATCTACCCTCAATAATTGCGCTAGTTTCGCCACTTGGAAGAACTGCATAGGCCTTTACAATCTTCGATTCAGTCAATATAACCGTATTTCCTTGTCTCCATTGCAATCCTCCACCCTGCTTATCGATATCGAATAAGGCATAGAAAATCATAGCTTCGGGCTGAATTGATGATAAATTCAACTCCAAACTCTCGGTAAACGATTGGGTTGATGTATGAAATGCAGGAGCAACGGCAATTGTGTTGTCTTCTATTTTGGTTAAAGGTATATCGGAATCGGAACTAGCCCAAGCATTATTGGGTTGATTGGTCATAACAAACTTCAACTCGCCACCAGCAACAATTTCAGAGTGGTCAATCCAGCTGCGGGTTAATGGCTGTCCGTTGAGGAATACCTCCGCTATGTAAATGTTTTGGGGTGAATTATTTTCAGCAATAATGGTGAATTGTTTTCCATTCTCCAAGTTAAATGTTGCTTTTGGAAACAGTGGCGAACCAATCACATACTGTGTGCTACCAGGGCAAACAGGGTAGAAACCTGCAGCGCTGAGAATATACCAAGCGCTCATTTGTCCACAATCCTCGTTTCCGCAAATTCCATTGGGTTTATGGGTGTACATCTCATCCATAATTTTGCGAACCATCTGTTGAGTTTTCCAAGGTTTACCAACGTAATTGTAAAGGTAAGCCATATGGTGACTAGGCTCGTTTCCGTGTGCATACTGTCCAATTAAGCCGGTTATATCTACCTGATTCTTACCTGATAATTGCGATGAAGTTGAGAAAAGGTCATCGAGTCTTTTTTCGAAGTTTTCCTTACCTCCATGCAACTTTATTAGTCCAGCAATATCTTGTGGAACGTAAAAACTGTACTGCCAGCTATTGGCTTCGGTGAAGTTCTGGTCAACCTCTGCCGGGTTGAAGTTATCCTTCCATCCTCCATTAATACGTGGACGCATAAAGCGAGTTGTGGGGTCGAACAGGTTTTTATAAGCCTGAGCACGTTTTGTGAATTCAACGTAATCGGAATTTTCGCCCAAATCTTTGGCAAATTGAGCAATGCACCAATCGTCGTAGGCGTACTCAAGGGTTTTGGAAACCGACTCGTGCTCCATATCGCCGGGGATAAAGTTATACTGCTTAAACTCCTTTAGACCAAAATGATTGAGCTTTGCGCTATGCTTCATTGCCTGCAGGGCAAACTTTTCGTCGAAATTCCTTATTCCTTTCTTCCAAGCATCAACAATAACGGGTACAGAGTGATAGCCAATCATACATTCCGTTTCGTTTGCGGCAAGTTCCCATACAGGAAGTCGGCCACCAAAGCGGTAATGCGATAGGAATGTATTGATGTAATCGCCAGTTCGCTTAGTATCGATAATAGTCATTAGCGGATGCCAAGCCCTGTAAGTATCCCAAAGTGAGAAAACAGTGTACGGAGTAAATCCATCGGCCTGATGAATTTGGTTATCCATTCCACGGTACTGTCCATCAACATCAGAAAACACATTGGGTACAACCATTGCGTGGTATAGCGATGTGTAGAATGTGGTTAATTGCTCAGGAGTTCCTCCGCTTACATCTATACGCGAGAGCTCTGCATTCCAAAGTTTTTGAGCATCGGCTACAACAGCATCAAAATCCCAACTGGGTAACTCGGCCTCTAGGTTTTTAAGTGCGCCC
Organism: Bacteroidota bacterium; assembly: GCA_029560875.1. Classification (GTDB taxonomy): domain Bacteria; phylum Bacteroidota; class Bacteroidia; order Bacteroidales; family Tenuifilaceae; genus SB25. The sequence goes on from JAKQKB010000081.1 coordinate 53,412, forward strand.
TCTTCGCTCACAGCCGAAACACCAACTTTTACGAGCAATTGGCCATTTTTAGGGTTAGCAAACTGAAGCCATAGCTTTAGGTTTTTTCCTTCGGTTTTAACCTGTCCATTCTCCTCGGTCGAAAGGGATATTTCGTCCTTCTCAACAAAATTTGGCCCCATAGAAATTGGTTCTGAGAAACGAATTACGAAATAGATATGTTGGTCCTTTGCCCACATCTTTGAACGACGAAATCCGTGCAGTTCATTCTTTCCAACAACCTTAACCCACGATTCTATAACCTTATCGCGATGCTCAAGGTCGATTACCAAAGCAGCCTTCTTGGGTTTTTCGAACGTATAGCGATGAAAACCAACCCGTGCAGTAGCAGTCATCTCTGCCTTTACTTTGAATTTATCGAGATAAACCGAGTAGTAACCGGCCTTTGCAGTTTCGTTCTTTTTCTGAAACGTCGACGAATACTCTGTATTTTTAAAAATAGGTTTTCCTGTGACTGGGGCAATCAGAATATCGCCATAATCCGACGCACCCGTACCGCTGAGGTGTGTGTGAGAGAAACCATAAATCACATTATCGGAGTAGTGATAGCCCGAGCAGCCATCCCATCCTGTAAGACGTGTATCGGGACTTAACTGAACTAAACCATAGGGAACCGTTGCTCCAGGATATGTGTGACCGTGAAAATCCGTTCCAATGAATGGATTCACATACTCAACAGGGCTTTTCTCCTGCGAAAACAGCGCAATGCTAATAAGCATCAAAACTGCAAGTAGTTGAGGTTTTTTCATTGTATGTAGGTGTTTATTAATCGTTTCATTGTTTAATTTATAGGAATTAAAGGAAGTTAGAAGAAGTTAAAGGAATTTTAATTTCAGGTTATCACCCAAATTACCACTATACTTAATTACATATTTCCGTCCGGGCAGAATATGCAAATAGTTATTTTCAAACCTGCAATCGGAATTATTGCTGCTTAACTCCACGAAGAATGCAGGGTATTTTGATGACAAAGTTATTGTTCCTCCATTGTTGCTCTTGGTAATCTCCTTAACTATTTGGGGATTCTCCAACTGCAACTTGCCTACTTTACCCATAAACGATAAGGATTCAAACTCAGTTCCATCCATTAAACTCAATCGGGTATGAATAAAGTATTTATCGAAATCAATTTTTTCTACGGGATTTTCAATTTTATCCACAACTAATGCAATATTGGGATGTAATGAAACGTCCTTAGTCCATTGCTTCAACGTATCGCCCAGCGTGCTTAGTATGGTTAATGTTATTTTTCCGTTGATGGGCTGTAAACTATCCGAAACAGCATTAACCACAATCACGCTATCGGTTACCTGCGCCGAAACCAAAACCGATTTATAGGAATCGCGAACGGTGTAATGAACCGCCTTCCAATGTCCCAAATAATCGATACTCGACCACGAAACTACAGGCCAACAATCGTTCATCTGCCAGTAAAGTGTTCCCATACAGCGTGGCGAAGCCAACCGGTGCGATTCAATGGCAACCCTATAGCCAATTGCCTGTGTTATTTGGCTCTGGTAAGCCCAATCGTCGAAAGTTTCAGGATAAAAACCCTCGCGCTCCATATAGGTTCGTATAGTTTCGTACCCCACAGGGTGTTTCTGGTGGCAGCGCATCTCCACAGAATCGGGATTTACGCCTCCATTGCTGAATAACTTTATGGTGTGATTCGAAGGTGCTCCCTGATAACCATACTCGCTCATAAAACGCGGAACTTTTTCCCGATACTTCTCGAAAGGTTCAGAGCCCCACCAAACGCCCCAGTAATGAGAATCGCCATGAGTCATACTCTGCATTCGGCCCCACCCAAACTTTGGCGACGAAGGCCAATATGGCCTTGTGGAATCGTATTTCTTTACAACCGTAGGTAGTAGATTGTGAAATAGACTCTCGTATCCACTCCAAATTGAATCCGCTAAAGCAGGAATGGAATCGAACTGGGTTTTCCAACCCCAGTTGTGCCAACCCTCATCAACCTCGTTATTCCCACACCAAAGGGCCAGGCTAGTATGTGCCCTAAGACGCTTTACCTGTTGCTCTGCCTCAACCTGTACATTCTTTAAGTAGTTCCTATTCCAAGGGTACATTGAACAGGCAAACATAAAATCCTGCCATACCAAAATACCGTGTTCAGTACAAGCCTCAAAGAAGACATTGGGAGGATAAACGCCACCACCCCATATGCGCACCATATTGAAGTTACTTTGGCGTGCATTGTTGGCAATTGAAATCCATACAGAATCGGTAACTGTGGAAATAAAACTATGCGGAGGTATAACATTTGCACCCTTTGCAAACATTGGCTTTCCATTTACTTTGAAGTAGAACGATTCTCCAATACTATCGGGTTCATTCACTAACTCTACAACTCTAATTCCAACCCTAAAAGTTTTGTTATAGATAGATTTCGTCCCCTTTTTTACTATCAATTTATAATTTTTGATATTTTGCTTGCCCATTCCATTAGGCCACCAGAGTTGCGGATTCTGAACATAAAAACTATCCCTAAGTTCACCTATTCCTTTTTTAACATTGATTTTTTTGTCGAATAGTTTAGTTTTTGCAACAGTATCAACAAGTTGAACACTATAACGTCCATCCTTTAACACAGAATATTCAAAACAAATACTCATCAGAGCATTTTTATCGCTTAAGTTGATAGTATTTATTGAAGGATTATTAATCTCGATATCGTTTTGTTGATATATGTAAACCGATTTCCAAATTCCACAGGTTACAAACCTTGGGCCCCAATCCCAACCATAATGGTAAGCAGCCTTACGGCTGTAGGCCCATTCTCCTCCTGGTATTTTTATTTTTGCCTCTGAGGACTTTTGTTTCGCAGTTTTTACTGCAGAACTAAAAATCACCCTAATGCTGTTTTTCTGAGGTTTTAAAATCGTTGCACAATCTTTACGCCACTGACGGAACATATTATCGGTAACAAGAATTAAGGAGTCGTTCAGGTAGACCTGAGCATAGGTGTCAAGACCCTCAAAAACTAACTCGTTTATCTTGTTGGGTTTATACGATTTGGGCAAATCGAATTCGCGGTAATATTCCCAATCCAGCGTATCAATCCATCCCAATTGCAAGTTGTTGCAACCAATGTAAACATCAGGAATTTTTCCATTGGTCATAAGGTCGGTATGAACTGTTCCTGGAACAACAGCAGGCATCCAAACGTCCTGAGAATTGGCTTTACGGAACTGCCAAGCACCATCGAGGGTTATTGTATGTTGGGAATAAACAGCGGTTATGTTGATACAGAAAATCAACATAATTGCTACAAATATTCCTCGGTGTATCTTTTTTATATTCATTGACTTTGCTTATGAACGCTAAGGCGCAATGACGCGAAGAATAAAAAACTTTGCGACTTAGCGTCTTTGCGTTTAATTCTCATCCAACTTTTTCAAAGCAAACGCATACGCTCCTACAGCCACCGCGTGGCTAGTTCCAAGGCGCGATAAACCTACCCCAAATCGTTTCAGTGGGTCGTAATCAACCTCACGAGAGCTGAATGGAACTTTAATTTTACGTAATTCGCCCTTTGTGAAAAGTTCACGTTGCTGAACATCTTCAAGATTAAATGCTTTAAGTTCTAGCCTATCAACCTCGCCACCATTCAAATTCTGAATTTTACCGTTCAACTGGTAGAACATTGAAGGCGCAAAATACTTGTAGGAATTAGCCAAACCACCGCCAATTACCACAAGCGAGTCGGTTAAAGTAACGGCATTGGCCAGCGCATCGCCAACTACAACGCCAAGTGTTTGGAATGCAAGTCGGGCAGCAACCATATCGCCCTCTTTTTTCCCTTCGAGTATATCGAATATCTCCTTCGGAGAAAGGGTTTCGGTCTCCTTATTTCTTGAATTGCTATGGTAAACGCCCTGCACAGCACGAATACTGGCACCCTCCTCCGCAAAACAGTAAACATCGATACCATTGCGCATCAACCAAATTTCGGCTCCTGCTGAATTATCGCCAATATAAAGCTGATTATTCACCACCAAACCACCCCCAAAGCCTGTCCCTAGCGTGACACCAAAAATATTCCTATAGCGTTTTGGATTCCCCGCCTTTTTGAGCATTTCGTTTATCTCGGGTAAAAGACCTGCAATGGCCTCGCCGTAGGCGAATAAATCGCCATCGTTATTGATAAATACAGGAAGATTAAACTGCTCCTGAAGCATTGGCCCTAAAGCAACCCCGCCCCTAAAACTGGGCAAATTGCCCAAGTCACCAATTATACCATTGGGATAATCGGCTGGGCCAGGAAATGCAAAACTGATTGCAACAGGCTTATCGTTTAGTTTAGATATTACGGTTTTAAACCCATAGAGGATTGTATGCAGGCATTTATCCAAGTTATTGCCATTGCTTGGCAATGTAACAGGCTCAACAATACTCTGCATCCCCTTAATTGCCGAAAAAACAAAGTTGGTTCCACCAGCATCAAGGGAAAGTACTATTCTACTATCGTTTCGATATGACATATGAAGAGTTGTATATTATGTGTTGTTAATTATGCTGCCACTTTTTTTGTGCCTTTAAGCGATATTATCAGCAAATATCCAAAACAGATTGCCGGAACTATAAACGCAAAGGCATTCATCTCCATATCAACCATTTTACCCATAAACAAAGGAATAATTGCACCACCCGATATTGCCATACACATCAAACCGCTTAACTCATTGGCCGCCTCTGGTTTCTCCTCAACTGTAATTGAGAATAACAATGGCCAAATATTGGCAAAACCCAATCCGCCAATAATAACACCCACAATGGCCAACATTGGATTACCAACCATAAGCAGAATTATTCCAACCAATCCCATTAGAGCGGATATTCGGAAGAAATTACGCGGATTAAGTACAGTTAGTGTAACGCCTCCAACCAAACGACCAATTGTTAGCAGAAGGAAAAACAACGGGGCACCATATTTACTAGCATTTTCGGGCGACATGCCAATTGCCTTATTCAAGGGCAAAAGAAATCTTGCCATACAAACCTCCGCCCCAACATAGAGGAATATTCCTATAACCGCCATCAAAAACACTGGATTTTTTAACAAACCAAGACTTGACTTAAAACTTGGTGGAACATCGGCCTTTGTTTCCTCAACCTTAATGAAAAGAACCGATACAAATGTTAACGCCATCAGTATGAAGAAAACAGGAAATGCGGCTCTCCATCCCAAATCTTTGAAAAGAACTAAAGTAGCAACAGCAGTTACTAGGTATGCCGATGCAGTACTACCAATTCCTTTTATTCCCTGGGCAAAAGCCAAATTGCGGCTATATGCTCCACTGGTACTAACATCGCGCATAATTGGGTTTCCCGCAACTTGTAAGAACGAAGTACCAATTCCCAATATAAGAATACAAGCCAAAAGCAACATATAGCTAGGAGCAATAACGGTTGGCACAAGTAAAGCCAATGCATTCAAACCCAACCCCAAAAGCAACAGGTTTTTCTTGCCAATTCGCGATGCCAAAAGTCCTCCAGGAACACTAAACACAGCAAATGCAATAAAAACAAAGAATGGTAATAGAGTTGCCATTACATTGTTTAATTGATATTGATTTTTCACAGCATCGGACATTGGGCCCATTGCATCGGCAATACCCATTGTAAGGAATGCTAAAAAGATTGGAATAGTTTTTTTGTTCATATTAGGTTTGGTTTAGGTTTTTATTTGTGTGATGATTCTCGAATATTCAATTTAATTGGTAAAATTGACAACTCTTTACCTCCATCGGTTTCCTCTTGTTTAATTTGATGCATCAATAGTTCAAATGCTTGAGTGCAGATGTCGGAGATTGGCTGCGAAACAGCAGTTACCGAAGGTTTAATAAAACTGAAGTAAGGTAAATCGTCAAAACAGGTTAAGGCCATATCTTCAGGAATTCTAATCCCCAAGTTGCTACACGACTGCAATACAGCTGTTGCTAGGTTATTGTTTACCGCAAAAAGACAATCGGGCATGGAGTTTTGCTTAAATCGGGTCATTAGCAATTCGCTCACTGCTCCGCTGATATCTCCAAAAGGAATCTCAACGGTATCAACCTTTACATCTTTTTGTTGCCAAGCATATTTATAGCCCTCAACCCTATGCTTTACTGTTGATATATGCGATGTTGAAAGTGTTAAAACCATTGGGTTTTGATAACCTGACTTGGAAAGATGTTCGGCAATCTGTTTACCTCCATTAAAGTTATCGACCACCACCGATGGAATTCCAGAATTTTCGAAACACCTATCAATAAGCACCAAAGGCAACCCATCGGAGTGGTAATTCTTTAACTCCTCAGCATTTTCTTGCGACGATGATAGAATAATTCCATCGACCTGCCTATTCCGCAATAGCTTAATTAATTTTCGTTCCTTTTCAATATCCTCGTCGGTACTACAAATAATCACATTAGAACCAACGCTGGCAGCCAAATCTTCAATATTACGAGCTATTGCTGCGTAAAAACTATTGGAAATATCGGAAACAATTAGTCCAATAGTATTGGTATAGCCAAGCCTAAGCCCACGGGCTAACTGGTTGGGTTTATAGTTCAAATCCTTAGCCTTATCGAGCACCCTAATCCGAGTCCGTTCCGATATTCCATACTGCTCCGCCTTCCCGTTCATCACCAACGAAACCACCGCCTTCGAAACCCCCACGCTACGGGCAATATCGTCCAACGAAACTCTCTGCTTTTTCATCAATCCACATTTGTTTGCAACAAATATAAAAAATATCTAAATCGATTTAGGTGATTCTTGTAAAAAAGTTTCTTACACAATACAAAATTGATTTACTGATTAAGCAGTGCTTTTAAATTGGGGGTTGAGCTACTAATAACTTTCAGGATTTGGGTTTTGTTTTTCTCCTGAGCATAATTTGGAGCATACTCTAATTCAGTATTGGTGGTTTTTCCTGTAGATAACTTAAGCATTTTAACGCTATAGGGATTTGATAAGTAGATGTAAATCTCGTCGTCGGTATTCCAATCAACAAATACAGGTTTAGAGTTTAAAACGTATGAGTACAGTTGAGTCCCATCTATATCATCAACAGATAGTTTATTATCAATACAATAGGCTATTTGGTTAAAATCCGATATTGAAGCTAAAACTTTTAAGTTGGAGTATTTTTTAAAATTATTGTTTTTAAGGTTTAATAAGTAAATTCCGTCAAGTGAGTCGGGAAAGTTAACATTGGTTATTGCGTAAATGATGAATGAATCATTCCGGTCTATTCTGGTTTCATATCTCGATGGCCAGCCAAAAATATCATCCATTTTATGAACCAGAAAAGTTTGATTCATAACACTGTCTGTTTTGAACAATCCAAAAACCTGACGAGTTTCCTTTGACATACCACCATCAGGAAATCGGCTAATTCCTTTAGGTAAACGGTACTCTCTTACCTGAGCAAGGTAATAGTACGAAGAACCTACCAAAACACCACCGTGCGCTGGCTCAAAGGAATAGTACAACTCGCGGGTATAGCAGGATGACAAAAGTAAACCAAGTACAACAGAAAGAAAGTATAACTTTTTCATTATGAGGATACTTTAAGGGTTGTGTAGATGTTTGAGAATCAAATATATCAAATAAAAAACAAAATGTCAACGGCATTTAAATTTCTTATAATTATCAGTATAGAAATAAATCATTTCGTATTTCGACGAAATAAAAATATTTCGTAATATTGCGAAATATTTAATCGTAAAATGTCGAAGAAAAAATACACTGAGGAGCAGGAGAAGATTGCCCGATACGCCAAGGCGTTAAGCCATCCTGTTCGAATACAAATCCTAGAAATCCTTGCGGGTCAGAGCTGCTGCTACAGTGGCGATATTGTTGACGATTTGCCCATTGCCCGTAGTACACTATCGCAGCATTTAAGCGAGTTGCGCGATTCGGGGTTGATTCAGGGCGAGTTTAATCCACCTAAAATAAAGTATTGTATCAGGAGAGAGAATTGGGAGGAGGCAAAGCTACTGTTTGGTGGTTTTTTTGAGAAAAAAGAGAATGTAAAATGTAAAACTTGAAATGTAGAATGAGATACTCTATCATTTTACATTCAGCGTTTTGCATTGGATATCAACAATAAAAATAACATAAATATGGAAATTAAAGTATTAGGCACTGGATGTGCAAAGTGTAAAACACTTGAAAAATCGACCCGCGAGGCAGTTGCAGAGTTAGGAATTGATGCAAATATCGAGAAGGTTGAGGATATTGTTAAAATTATGAGCTACGGAATTATGCACACCCCTGCGCTGGTAATTAACGGCAAGGTTGTTCTTAGTGGTAGATTGGCCAATGTTAACGAGATAAAGGATTTAATTAAAAAACAATAACAATTAAATGAAGATGAAAAAACTAAGTTTTTTGTTTATTCTACTTGGCGTAGTAGTAGCAACATCGTGCAATGCACAGAGCGATTCAAAAAATCAAACTAAATACACTGCTGAAGGTAAAGTAGAGGTATACTATTTCCATTTTACTGGCCGATGTGTTACCTGTAAAACCGTGGAGGCCGAAGCCAAAACAAACGTGGAAACAATTTATGCCGAGCAGTTTAAATCGGGAAAAATATCATTTCAAGCTATCAATTTAGATGATGAAAGCAGTAAGGCCATTGCGGAGAAGCTTGGGGTTACCGGACAAACATTGTTAATTGTAGGTGGAACCCAAAAGATTAATATTACTAACGATGGTTTTATGTATGCGCGTAAAAACCCCGATAAGTTCAAACAAATTATGAAGGAGAAAATCGACAAGTTGCTATAAGGACTGAAATAAATATCAAAATGGAAGATTTATTAAGTTCACTGCTCGAAAGCAACTCTGCTCCTTGGCTCACAGCTTTAATTCTGGGACTAATGACAGCCATTAGTCCCTGCCCTTTGGCTACCAATATCACCGCAGTAGGATTTATAAGCAGGGATATTGAGAATAAGCACAGGGTTTTCATTAATGGCATTTTGTACACCTTGGGTAGGGCAATTACATACACAGCAATCCCTTTAATAATTTTCTTTGGAGTTGACCAACTCAAATTTTCTGGCTTTTTCCAGAGGTATGGCGAGAAAATAATTGGGCCTTTGCTTATTGTTATTGGGCTGTTTATGCTCGATTTTATTAAGGTTAACTTTCCTGCAATGAATAGGCTGTCAACACGTATGCAGCATAAAGAAACGTGGAGTTCGCTCGATGCTATTCTTTTAGGAATTGTATTCGCTTTGGCTTTTTGCCCCTACAGCGGAGTGCTTTACTTTGGGATGCTTGTCCCTATGACTGTTAGCAGCGCTTCGGGTTTGTACTTGCCCGTTGTATTTGCATTGGCCACAGGTATTCCCGTAATTATTTTCTCTTGGCTTTTGGCCTATACTGTATCGGGGATAGGTGGTTTTTACCATAAGGTTAAAACTTTTGAACTGTGGTTTAGACGAGTAATTGCATTTCTATTTATAGTGGTTGGTGTATACTACATTTTTAGGGCTTGGATTTAATTTTTATAATGCCTTTTCGTGCAAAATTAAAATATCTATATTGTTGATTATTAGCAAAGAATAGTTTTGCCCGTTTATTTTTCAGTATTTTATAAATTTTTATTATGAATATCTCTAGAAATACAAAACTAATTGCTTTTACTTCACTAGTATTAGTTGCATTAATTCTCATATATATCTGGCTTAAACCACTCGCTGATTTGTTAACCTATAATTTACTTGGACTTAAAGCAAATTCGCATTTTGGAGCCTCTGTTAATTTTTTTATTTACGACACCATTAAAATTCTCATTTTACTGTTTCTAATCAGTTCGTTAATGGGATTGGTAAATGCTTATTTCCCAGTAGAACGTCTGAAGATATTCTTAACCACAAAAAATCTTTACGGACTACAATACTTTTTTGCTTCCTTTTTTGGAGCAATTACTCCATTCTGTTCCTGCTCGTCAATACCTCTCTTTATTGGGTTTGTGAATGGTGGCATCCCTTTGGGTGTAACATTTTCTTTTCTAATCACTTCTCCTCTCGTTAATGAGGTTGCAGTAGCCATGTTTCTCGGATTGTTTGGTCTTAAAGCCACTCTTGTTTATGCAGTAAGTGGAATTGCCCTAGGCACAGTTGGTGGATTTGTTCTTGGAAAGTTAAACTTGGATAGGTATCTATCCGATTGGGTAAAAGAAATACAAGCAAAAACTGAACGCAAAGATGAGCAATGGGAGAAGGAACATACTCCTTTTGCAGAGCGCTTACCCATTATAATTTACGAAGGTTGGAGCATTGTAAAGAAAGTTTTACTTTATGTCATTATAGGTATCGCAATTGGGGCTGCCATGCATGGTTATATACCTGAAAACTTCTTTACTCAATATTTATCGAACGATAAATGGTATGCAGTGCCATTGGCAGTTATTTTAGCAGTACCTATGTATGCCAACGCGGCTGGTATAGTACCTGTAATCCAAGTTTTTGTGGCAAAAGGTGTACCTCTGGGTACAGCATTAGCGTTTATGATGGCTGTGGTTGGTCTTTCGTTACCTGAAGCAACCTTGCTTAAAAAGGTAATGACATGGAAACTAATCGGTATTTTTTTCGGTACCATTACCATTGCTATAATTGCTTTGGGGTATTTATTTAACCTAATTCTTTAGTTTATCAAGGAATGCTTTAACTTTAAATCAACCCCGTTATTTTGAAATTTAATGGTACTGATTGTTTTATTGATAGCAACACTCTATTTACTTTCAAATGGATACATCAACCTTCTTTATCAATAGTTATTATAGTGGAGGTATAATCAATACAACTCCAAAGGATGCTTACTCTGTGGCAAAAGATGGTAACGCAATTATTGTAGATGTTCGGGAACAAAGTTTTACTGCCTACAAACAATTCGATGTTCCAACTGTTATTTACTGTCCAATTAGCACTTTAGTAGATAATATGGAGGTTATCCCTAATGATATTGCGGTAATACTTGCCGATTCTACAGGCATCCATAGTCACGAGGCTTTTATCATACTTAAAGATGCAGGTTATGGCAATATCGCTAATTTGGCTGGAGGAATTGTGGAGTGGGAGCGTGATGGATTGCCAATTAAAGTTGACTATATGGAACAGCTCGATGGTTCGTGTACCTGTCAGCTAAAACCCCGAAATCGTTTAAAAAAATAATAATATGACAAAGATTCTAGTTCTGTGTACAGGCAACAGTTGCCGAAGCCAAATGGCTCACGGATTTTTAAAATCGTTCGATTCTAGCTTACAGATTTACTCAGCAGGAACAGCTCCTGCTGCAAAAGTTAATCCCAATGCCATTAAGGTTATGAGCGAGGTTGGAATTGATATTAGCCAGCATATTCCAACACATGTCGATAAATATATTGCCGAGGAGTGGGATTATGTGATTACCGTTTGTGGCGGAGCCAACGAGAACTGTCCGGTATTTACAGGAAAAGTAAAACAACGTTGGCACTTAGGCTACGACGACCCAGCCGAGGCTACTGGTACCGAAGAAGAAATCCTTGCCGAGTTCCGCAGGGTTCGTGATGAGATAAAGACCGGATTTTACTCTTTCTACAAAAGCCAGATTAAGAGAGAAAATAGTTGTGGGTGTGGTTGCGGTTGTAATTAATTTGAAAATTAGACAATTTGAAAATTTGATAATTATTACAAAACCGAATATTTATGAGAAATGACAAGGATAATGTTATAATTAAAAAGACTTTCCAATTTGCCCTTGAGATTGTTAGTTTTTGTGAATTGCTTGAGGAAAATAAAAAGTATGTTATATCACGACAATTACTAAAAGCAGGAACATCAATTGGCTCAAATATTAGAGAAGCACAAAACGCCGAGAGCAAAGCGGATTTCATCCATAAGGTAAAAATAGCAGCAAAGGAGGCAGATGAAACAGAGTATTGGCTACTAATTTGTAAACATTCTCCATCTTACCCCTTTGATGAAAAGTTGCTATTAGAGTTAACAGAAATAAACAAGATACTCTCAAAAATCATCAGTACTTCTAAAACTCATTAACAAATTTTCAAATTGTCTAATTTTCAAATTAAAGACTATGCCCTCACAAAAACGACTCAAATTTCTAGACAGGTACTTAACCCTGTGGATTTTCTTAGCAATGTTTATTGGCGTATTTGCCGGCTGGCTTAGCCCTAGTGTTGCAGAGTTCTGGAATAGTATGTCGAGCGGAACTACCAATATTCCAATTGCCATTGGTTTAATTGTGATGATGTATCCGCCATTGGCAAAGGTAAAGTACGAAGAACTTGGCGATGTTTTCCGAAACACAAAAGTATTAGGTTTATCGCTGTTTCAGAACTGGGTTTTGGGCCCAGTATTGATGTTTGCTTTGGCAATTCTTTTTTTCAAATTGTTTCCTGGCGAAAATAATGCCAACCTGCCGTATATGTACGGAATAATTATGATAGGATTGGCGCGCTGTATTGCAATGGTTATTGTTTGGAACGATTTGGCCAAAGGCGATACTGAGTACGCTGCAGGTTTGGTGGCATTCAACTCCATCTTCCAGGTTCTATTTTTCTCGGTATACGCATACTTCTTTATTGCTATACTCCCTGGCTGGTTTGGAATCCCAACCAACACAAGCGTTGAGTCAATTACCATTGGACAAATAGCTAAAAGCGTATTTATATACCTAGGAATTCCATTTATTGCAGGATTCTTAACCCGATTTGTTCTTATAAGGGTTAAAAGTATGGAATGGTATAATACTAAATTCATACCTAAGATTAGTCCGCTCACTCTAATTGCCCTTCTATTTACAATTATTGTGATGTTCTCGCTAAAAGGCGAGTACATTGTGAAAATACCAATGGACGTTGTGCTTATTGCAATTCCGCTGATAATTTATTTTGTAGTGATGTTTGTGCTCTCGTTCTTGATGAGTAAAAAGATAGGAGCAACTTATGAGCAATCCACTACATTATCGTTTACCGCAGCAAGCAATAACTTTGAACTGGCAATTGCAGTGGCAATTGCAGTATTCGGAATAAACTCTGGCGAAGCCTTTGCTGCCGTAATAGGCCCTTTAGTTGAGGTTCCTGTGATGATAGCGTTGGTAAATGTGGCCTTTTGGTTTAAGAAATCGATTTTTGAGCGTTAAAATCAATCTATAAGTGAATGAAAAGGGAGCTGTTTAACAACTCCCTTTTTTATCGTATCGTACCAATAATTGAGTTAACTTTGCCCAATAAATTGCTGTAAAAACAAACAAAATGCCCAAAGGTTATGATTATTAACAGTGAAGACATTAGCAGAATTGCAGTAATTACAAAGGAAAAACACATTTCCTACAAGGAGTTATTCCAAAATATTGTGCAATACTCTCAATTTTTCAGGGATAAAGGGTACAGGAAGGTTGCAATTTTCTCCGAAAACAGAATAGAGTGGATTTATGCTTTCTACGCTGCATTGAAGAATGGTTGTGTAGTTGTTCCTGTTGATTTTGCTGCATCTAACGAAGATGTGGCATATATTCTGAACGACTGTAAGCCAGAACTGATATTTACTAGCCAAGGACAAACTAAAGAGCTTTCTGCAATTAAGCAAAGTCTTAGTTACTCTCCAGAAGTTTTGGTTTTCGGAGAGTTTCAACTACCAGCTATTGAAATAACCGTTGAGCCAATAATACCCTCCAACGTGGAGAACACTGCGGTTATCATTTATACATCGGGTACAACCGGAAGCCCAAAGGGAGTTATGCTATCGTACAAGAACTTGTTGGCTAATATCAAGGCAGTATCGGAGGATGTGGTGATATTCACTCCGCAACGACAAGTGCTGATGCTGTTGCCAATGCATCATATATTCCCACTAGCAGGCTCCTTAATGGCTCCACTTAAGGTTGGTGGAACAATTGTAATGAGCCCCTCAATGCAATCATCCGATTTGTTGGAAACTTTAAAGAATAATCAGGTTGTTATAATGATTGGTGTTCCACGATTATACGAGCTGATTTACAAGGGGGTTAAGGCTAAAATTGATGCAAGTCTTATTGGCCGATTACTATTTCGCGTGGTAAAACTCACCAAGAGTAAAACTTTAGGCAAGAAAATATTTGGGAAAGTACATCGTGGATTCGGAGGTCATTTGGAATACTTGGTATCGGGGGGTGCTGCGCTGAGCAAGGAGGTAGGAGGATTCTATCAAACCCTAGGCTTCGATGTTTTAGAGGGGTTTGGTATGACAGAAGCTGCGCCGATGATAACATTCACCCGTCCAGGAAAAGTACTAATTGGCTCTCCAGGACATCCACTACCTGGACTTACTGTTGAAATTCGCGATGGTGAAATTGTGGCCAAAGGCCCAAATATTATGCAGGGATACTACAACAGGCCAGAGGAAACAGCCGAAGTTTTAAAGGATGGGTGGTTATATACAGGCGACTTGGGTCGAATCGATAAAAAAGGGTATCTATTTATTACAGGCAGAAAAAAGGAGATTATTGTTCTATCGAACGGAAAAAATATCAACCCTATTGAGCTGGAAGTAAAGTTAGAAAAAGCATCGCCCTGTGTTAAGGAGGCTGGAGTTTACTTATTTAACGATGCGCTACATGCAGTAATTCACCCCGATTACAAGAGTCTATCTGATTTGGGCATAAAAAATCCTGAACAGTATTTTAGGGAAACTCTTATGCCCGAGTTCAATAAAAACCTAAGTTCCTACAAGCGTATAATGCATTTTGCACTTGTAAACGTTGAGTTACCCCGAACAAGATTAGGAAAACTTCAGCGTTTCAAGCTTGAAGAACTTGCTGAAACTCCCAAAAAGAAAAAGGGCAAAGTGGAACACCCCGATAATGAGGAGTACCGTGCAGTAAAATCGTTTATTGAGAGTCAGGTTGATATGGAGATATCGCCCGACGACCATTTGGAGTTTGATATAGCCTTGGATTCATTGGGACGACTATCGCTTATCGACTTTATTGAAACCAAGTTTGGCCTTAAGTTCGATAACGAAAAGTTGGTTCGTTTCCCTTCGGTAAAGGCAATGGTTGACCATATCAGGGAACATAAACTGTTCAATAAGGAAGAAGGAACAAACTGGACAGAGCTTTTAAAGGAGAAGGTTCAAGTTAAACTTCCCAAAACTTGGCCAACACAGAACTTCATTAAAAACATCTCGAAGGGTTTCTTTAAAATATACTTTAAATTCAAGAGCGAAGGAACTGAGAATATTCCCGAAGGCCCTTGCATTATTGCCCCAAACCATCAAAGCTATTTGGATGGATTACTTGTGGCATCCTTTATTAAACGCAAAACATTCCGCTCAACATACTTCTACGCTAAAAAGAAACACGTAAACAACTGGGTTACGAGATTTATGGCTAGCAAGAACAATGTTATTGTAATGGATATTGATAAGGATTTAAAAGAATCCATACAAAAACTTGCAGAAGTTCTTAAAAGCGGTAAAAAGATTATTCTTTTCCCCGAAGGTACGCGTACATATACAGGCGAACTTGGTGATTTCAAGAAAACATTTGCAATACTGAGTCGTGAGTTGAATGTTCCTGTTGTTCCTGTTGCCATATCAGGTGCTTTTAAAGCATTTCCAAGGGGTTCTAAAATTCCTCGCCCAGGAACACCCATACGTGTTAGTTTTTTACCACCTATAAATCCTGCCGACTATGAGTTGGAATCATTGATTGAAACGGTCAAGAGTAATATTGAAGCCAAGATTAATGAAGCATATTAAAAATACTAAGGAGTCGGGTTTTTAATCCGACTTTTTTTGTAATTCAATTTTGCTCGTTATAATTATTCAATCCGTATCACCTACGGTGAAATTTTACTCGACATCTGATATTAATTACAAAACTTAATCACCTACGGTGAGAAGCAAAGGATAATAATCAATGGTTAAGAAACTAAAAAAGTTGCCCGTAGGGCATCATGTATTGTATAGTTAGCATCACTATTTTTTTGCCCGTAGGGCATACGGAATATCATTCTAAAAAATCGAACAAAAACCTTTCGTCATAATCTACTTCAAACTTTTTCAGAAAATCAATGTACTCTTCTTTAAATGAAACTTTTTTATGATGTTGTTCTTGATTCAGAATATAGTTATAAATATTATTCAATTGTGAACGGCTATATGTAAAACTTCCGTAACCTTCTTGCCAAGCAAATTTATTTTGGGTAAGACAATTTGTATTTATGAACAGAGATGAACCACGCTTTATCTCATAAACTGTATCAGAAACAGATAATTTTGGGTTTAGTCCTAAAAGAATGTGTGTATGATTCGAAACCCCATTTATTATAATTGATTTATGATTCATGCTAGTTACAATACCGCTCATGTATTCAAAAATTCGGGGTCTATTATCTTTTTGTAATAATGCTTCCCTGTTTTTTACTGCAAAAACTAATTGAACATACATTTGTGTATAAGCACCCGGTTTCATCTGATTAATTTTTTTCAATCTAATTTACAAAAAACATATCATTTAAAATGCAAGACCTTTTAACAAGATTTGAATTAATCAACAAGTGCTTATCGCTTTCGGCAAGTTACTTTATAAGTTACGGATGCGAAATTGATTTTAACTTGTTTTTCCATAGGGTATAAACCTCTCAACGTATCTTATTTGTGGAATGGCCATTCTAGACCCTTTAACCTTTAGAAACACCCATGTGTTGGATTTTTTTTCATATCATGGGTGTTTCGTTTGTTCTGATAAAGGTATTGAAATATAAAACGCTTTAAATCAATAATTTAAAACAACGATATATGAAACATTTAATATTGCTTTATATCATTGTACCTATATTGGCTGTAATTAATTCAACAACGGCATATGGACAATCTGAGAATATAATAAATCAGCCAGAACTAACTCCAAATGTGTTTGCCCCAGGATTTATTTCCACAGGAATGTACGAACGCGATTTAGCCATTACAATGGATGGAAACGAAATTTACTACTCGCTTTTCCAAGGCGATTGGAACACAATTATGATGACCAAAAAAGTTAATGGCATTTGGCAGGAGCCAATTGTTGCCCCTTTTGCTAGGGATACAATGTTTTTCTTTGCAGAGCCAGCGCTGTCAGTTGATGGCAATAAAATCTTTTTCCTCTCTACCAAGCCACGTGAGGGAGAAACCCGAAAACCTGGGTGGAATAATCAAAACATTTGGTTTGCAAGTAGAAATGCTGATGGAACTTGGGGTGAAGCAAAGCCCTTACCCGAAAATATAAATGCACAGGAAGAGTTTTACCCCTCTTTAACTAAGGATGGCACACTCTACTTCTGTCGTACCGATGCAAAAACAAAGGTTTCGCAAATTCTTCGCTCTAAACTGGTTAATGGTGTTTACCAAGACCCAATTATACTTCCTGCGCCTATAAACGCAAAGGGGACTATTTTCAATGCTTGCATTGCCCCTGACGATAGTTATTTAATTGGATGTGTTTCGGAACGCGACTCAACAAATATGAGGCGTGCTACCTATATGCTTTTCTTTCACAATGCTGATGATACCTGGACTGAGGGAATCGATTTGATTAAAGAATTAAATTTACCTTGTCCAAATGCCATAAGTATTTCAACCTCGCTCGATGGAAAAGTGCTTTTCTTTGCTTCAACCTCAAAAACAATAAAATTTAGCGATATACAGCCTAATTGGAGTCTAAGTTCAATTGCAAAAAGAAGGATATTGCCCGGGAATGGAAACTCAGATATTTACTGGATGAAAATTGAAGATGGATTTAAAAAATTAAGAAAATAGTTTTGGATTTAATCGGGTTAGTAATTTGTTTAGGATTGTTATGAATTGAAAAAGACGCAGACTTAGTCTGCGTCTTTTATTATTACGAAGAAACTGTGTATTAACGCATTTCAATAAGTTCCATAGACGAAACTTTATTTCCTTTTGAATCTAATCCTATTGATTTTACAACTCCAACTCCTTTTACATACCAATCGGTAGAGGCAGTATTTACCTTAATACCCATGGTAACAACTAAAACGCTTGATGAAAACTTGTAGGCTTTATATGTTCCTGCACCAACCGTAACATCCTCTATAGCCTCAACTTTACGATTTGTAACATTTACAGTGGTTTTCATTGCAATAAAACCCATTTTAATGGCCATTTCAAGAGATGCATCTGGAAGAGTTTGTCCAGGGGTAGGGTTATTGGGAACCTCAAGGCTATTCCCAGTAACCTGAAGTTCTGCAGGCACTTGTCCATTTTGTTGAAAAGCAGCCTTGCTCATATAGTTGGTCATATCAAAGAACATTTTATCGCCACGCTTCTTGATTGTAATTTCCTCGTTGTAAACGGCTTTATCCTTTGCATCGTTTACCTCGCAGAGGTAAGTAATATCCATATCATCACCCAACTTTTTTATGCTTTTTATTGTGTACTTCACAATGCTGGTTACTTTATCTTTTTTATCGAAATGCTTATAAACAAGCACTGTTCCCTCTTTAGTTGGGAAGAATAAATCCTGTGCATTTAATGTAACGCCAACAAAAGCAATAACAACTAATAGAATTAATTTTTTCATAAATAAAGGTTTTAGAGATTTGATGTTAAAGGTAGTATAATTTTTAATTGGATATTCATTTACATCCAAGTAACTATTTGTTCCAATGCTCTACGGGTTTTAACTCCTTGTGGGTTTTTCCTATAACCAAATGCAAGCATATACGCAACTCCATACTTGTTTGTATCAACACCAAAATCCTTTGATAAAATTGCATCGGTGAGTTTTTGGTTGAAACCTTCAATAGGACAAGAGTCTATGCCAATCATTGCAGCGGCTGTCATCATATTGCCCATGGCAATATAGGTTTGCTTGGTTGCCCAATCGAAAAGTTTGCGGTCGTCGGTTAGGTCAAAATCACTCTTCTGAAAGTTCTCGTAAAATTTTTCTCGGCGGGCAATATACTCGTCGGATAATTTCTGAACTTCTTTAGTGAACTGCTTGATATAAGGACTATCGTAACGTGTCAACTCTGATTTCATTGCAAGGCAAACTACAACGTGGCTTGCGGTATCAAATTTTAGCGGTGCTCCCCATGCCCCTTCTTTTATTTTCTCACGAAGTTCTGGATTTTGAACCACAATAAAATGCCAAGGCTCATAACCAAATGAACTGGGCGAAAGCCTTGCTGTTTCGAGAATAAACTCAAAATCCTCATTGGAGATTTTCTTAGTGCTATCGAACTCCTTACAGGCGTGGCGAAACTGGAATGCCGATAAAATTTCTTGCTTTGTCATATTGATTGATTTTTTTTCAGATGATTTAAGTACCCAAACAACAGTTTTTATAGACAATTTGTTCTCAACGTAAATTCAAGTGAAAAATCTTCTAAACATTTACTAATTTTAGGGTTGCGAACCCATTTTATCTAAACAAACTAAACAGAACCGATGAAACATATAATCATTCCAATTTTGCTTGGCATAGCACTTTTATCCTGCAAGCAGCAAGAGATAAATATTATTCCAGCGCCCATTCAAATGATTCAGGAGCAGGGAACTTTCAAACTAAGTAAATCTACAAAAATTATTGTTGATAAGTCCGATAGCGCAGCCATTAAAGTTGCTAAGTATTTTCAGGAGATGCTTAAAGTTAAAGGGATTGAGTTGGAGTTATCCGATGTTGTGAATTCATCTGCAACCAGTAGATATATTTATTTTACTATGACTGGTGTTCGTGATTCTTTAGGTAGCGAGGGTTATGAGTTATCTGTATCAAGAAATGGAATTATAATTCGGGCCAATTCAGGTTCGGGGTATTTCTATGCTATTCAAACTTTACGTCAGTTAATGCCAGTCGATTTTGAAAATGCCGATTCAAAGTACAGCAAAATATCAATTCCAAATGTGCGGATAGTTGATAAACCCAAGTTTGCGTGGCGTGGTCTGAACCTTGATTGCTGCCGTCATTTTATGACCAAGGATTTTGTGAAGCGCTATATCGATTTGCTGGCTTACCACAAAATGAATATCCTACATTGGCACCTAACCGAAGACCAAGGCTGGCGAATTGAGATTAAAAAGTATCCAAAGTTAACTGAGATTGGTGCTTGGCGACAGTTAACCGATGGTACAAACTATGGAGGCTATTACACCCAGGACGATATTCGCGAGGTGGTAGCCTATGCAGCAGAACGCTATGTTAATGTTGTTCCAGAAATTGAGATGCCCGGGCATTCTGTTGCTGCACTTGCGGCCTATCCTCAATTTTCGTGCACGGGTAAACCATTAAAAGTTGAAACTAGTTGGGGCGTGTTCAAGGATATTTACTGCGCAGGAAACGATTCAACCTATATGTTTTTGCAGGATGTATTAACCGAGGTTGTTGACCTGTTTCCTTTCCCTTATATCCATATTGGTGGCGATGAGGCCCCAAAGTACCGTTGGGAGAATTGCCCAAAATGTCAGCATCAACTTAAAAAGCAAAAACTGCACGATTATGAGCAGTTACAACGATATTTTATAAGCCGAATAGCCGAGTTTTTGGAAACAAAGGAAAGAAAAATTATTGGTTGGGATGAGATTCTGGATGGTGGTCGCCCTCACAATGCCACTGTGCAGGCTTGGCGAGGAATTGATAGAGCCGAAGCATCTGTAGCCGTTGGTGCGTCAGTAATTGTATCGCCTACTAGCCATTGTTACTTCGATTATCCGGTAGAAGTTACCAATTTACAAAAGGTCTACTCGTTTAATCCAATTCCGGATGGTGTTGCAGCAGAGCAGCAGGAGTTGATTATTGGCGGCGAGTGTAATATGTGGAGCGAACGCGCACCACAAGAAACCGTTGACTCCAAGTTATTCCCACGTATTTTGGCTATTAGCGAGGTGCTTTGGACAAGCCCTGTAGAGCGCAACTACGAGCAATTCCTAAAGCGTGTGCGCACGCATTATGGCCGATTAACTAGTTTGGGCGTGAACTATGGCTTTGAGCAAAGTGCAGTAACAATAAACAGCCAGTTATCCGAGGATTTTAAATCAATCACAGTAAGCATTGAGCGAGGACAGGAGAATCTGGAAATTTACTATACCACCGACGGAACTGAGCCCACAACAAAATCCACCAAATATACCAAGCCATTTTCTGTTACAAAATCAACATCCATTAATGCCGCAGCGTTTATTGGCGATAGTAGAGTAGGTGAAGTTTTTAGCAGGGAACTTGTGCTATCGAAATCGACAGGAAAAAGTATAGAGTTAGGATTTACACCTGCACAAAAGTACATGGGTGGAGGCCTACAGGCATTGGCTGATGGTCGCAAAGGAACCGGTTCATACAACGACGGTATTTGGCAGGCAGTTCAGGGTAGCGATATGACAGCAGTACTAGATTTGGGCGAGACTCAAGCTGTAAAATCAGTCTCAGTTGGATTCTTTCAATCCAACCCATCATGGATATTTGTACCAAGGCAGGTTGAATTTCTTGCCTCTACAGATGGAAACAGCTATAATGTTATTGCAACAATTGATTCGCAGGTAAAACCCGAAAACGAGGGAATGTTCCGCCACGATTTTTCAGCCGATGTAAACGGTGTAACTTGTCGTTACATTAAGATGGTTGCTCACAGTATAGGTAATTGTCCCGATTGGCACCCAGCCGCAGGCTCACCCTCGTGGCTTTTTGCCGATGAGATTGTGGTTGAGTGACATTTTCTTAATGCAGAATGTAAATAAGGTTGCTCCAGTTGGCTAAAACCCCCATAGCCCCGAGTTTTAAACTCGGGGTATATTTATTTCGACTGAAAATCATTTGGAAAAACGGAAAACAAAACTAACTTTAAAACCCATTAACCCTTTTCCGATTTTCTAAAAATGGCCAAGAAAACTACCACTCCTAAACAATTCGACCCCCAGAGAAATTATTTGGCTACAATGAAGGCTATTGGCTATGTTCGCCGTAGCAACGCCACTCCTGAGGATTACCGTCGGATTGGATTCAAATCAGGGCTTGAGGTGCACCAGCAGCTTAAAACACAGAAAAAACTATTCTGCCGTTGCCCCGCGGGCATTTTCCACGAGAGCGAAGATTTTCACGCGGAAATTATTCGACATATGCGTCCAACTCTGAGCGAGATGGGCGAGTACGATGGTACTGCGCTAATGGAGTTTAAAACTAAGAAAGAGGTTATTTACCGTATAAACAATAAAACAACCTGTACATACGAGATTGACGATACCCCGCCATTCCCCGTTAACCGAGAGGCGTTGGAAATTGCGCTTGAGATATCGCTGCTTTGCAAAATGAGTATCGTGGGCGAGGTGCATATCACACGCAAACAGTACTTGGATGGTTCAATACCAACGGGTTTCCAGCGTACAGCAATTCTTGGTGTTGGGGGACAACTTCAACTCAAGAACAAAAAGATAAACCTTATACAGCTAAGTATTGAGGAGGATGCCTGCCGCGAGATATCGGATATTGGCCATCAACGGATATACAAAACCGACCGTTTGGGTATGCCTTTGATTGAAACTGTTACACATCCTGAGTGTCTTACTCCAGATGAGCTTCGCGAGGCAGGTGATTACATCCGATTCTTAAACCGAAGCACAGGAAAGGTTCGTACTGGGATTGGCGCAGCACGTCAGGATACCAACGTGAGCTGCGAGGGCGGAACGCGCGTTGAGATTAAGGGAGTATCGCACAGTAAATGGTTGCCAGAGTTATCGCATAACGAGTGTTTTCGACAGTGGGCATTGCTAAATATCCGCAAAATGCTACTTGAGCGAGTTGCAAATCCTACCAGTTGGGCTTTACGCCACATGGAGATTGATGCTTACTCGCATAACCTCGAGCACGAACTTGCACAGAAATATACCGATAATGGCTACAAACTTGTGGCAGTTGCGTTGCCTGCTTTCCACGGCATTCTATCGCACTTTACCCAGCCAGGAATGAGTTTTACCAACGAGTTAAGCGATAGGCTAAAGGTTATTGCTTGCGTTGAGAAACCCAATATTACCAGCGATGAGGATTTGGTGAATCCGTTATCTGAGCAGGATACAGTTAAACTGGCATCGTTGCTTAAGGCATCGGCCGACGATGCAATAGTGCTAATCTGGGGACCAAAGGAGGATATTCCAACTGCACTTGATGTTATTGATGAGCGTTGCCGTATGGCATTTGAGGGTGTTCCTCGCGAAACACGCCGTCCGCTTGCCGATGGTACTTCGCTTTTTGAGCGTGTACTACCCGGAGCTGACCGTATGTACCCCGATACCGATTCTGCTCCAATTCCATTGGAAGATTCGTATATCAAGAAGTTGAGCGGAAACCTTCCAGTTGATATCTGGCAGCGATTCCAGCAGTTGGCCAATATGCGTATTCCTGAAGATACACACCGCTTTATATTGCGCCGTAACTTAGTCCCAATAATTGAGGAGATTTCCAATATGGGATTCTCTGCAAGGTTTGTGGGAACATTGCTTGGCCATAACCTAAAGTGCATTGAGGGGCATATTCCAATACATAAGGACTTTAGTTATCGTAGAATTGTGGAGATGTTTGCTTTTCTTTCAAAGCAAAAACTACATCAATCCCTATCAAAATTGATGCTTCCGGTTATTTACCAGCATCCAAATATGGACTTCAATTCCGTGCTTACCAGTATCAACTTTAAGAAACGCACTGTTGAAGAGTTATCCGCTCCAGTGGACTATCTGATTGAAAAGTTCAAAGAGATTCGCGTTACAAAGGACAACAACCCCGATATTGTTGTGAATTGGGTTATGGGGCAGCTAAACCGTCAGGCCTTAGGTAATGCCGATTTAAAGGAACTCCGTAAGCGGATTGAGGAGAGGGTAAATAGTTAATTAACCACATGAATACTTATTGCTATGGAAGATATTTTTCAAGGATATAAAGGACGAGCATTGGAAGTGCTTAAAAAATATAATGTTAGAGTTTGGGGTAAGGCTGTAGTTGAAACAAATCGTGGAGAATTTAAAGGTACAGTTCTTCCTCGTGCCGAGAACGACGACGATTGCCATATCGTTATTAAGATTGATACTGGCTACAACGTGGGTATCGATATTTTCACAATTACTAGCATGAAAGAGGTTGGATACTACAAAGCAACCTACAAAATTCCCGAAAAGGAATTTCCTTTCACACCCAACTTGCCAAAGGTTAAGCTGCTTGGTACTGGCGGAACAATTGCATCGCGGCTCGATTATCGTACAGGTGCTGTAATTCCGGCATTTTCGCCCGGAGAACTTTACGGTGCAGTTCCAGAATTAGCCGATATTTGCAATCTAAACACCGAAAAGCTTTTCGCTGTGTTCAGCGAGAATATGGGCCCCGAACAGTACAAAGCTCTAGCAATTGCTATTGGTAAGGAGATTGAGAACGGGATTGATGGAATCATCATTGGTCACGGTACCGATACCTTGAGCCATACCGCTGCAGCACTAACTTTTATGGTGCAAAACCCACCTGTACCTATTGTTTTGGTGGGCTCACAACGAAGTTCCGACCGCCCCAGTAGCGATGCCGCATTAAACCTAATGCACGCAGCTCTCACAGCAGGACACTCAGATATTGCTGAGGTTATGGTTTGTATGTTTGGGCCAACATCCGATGAGTACGGATTCCTGCATCGTGGAACACGTGTGCGTAAGATGCACTCATCGTACCGTAGTACATTCCGCACCATTGGCAATACTCCTTTGGCAACAGTTAGCCGGAAGGATGGCGTAAAACCTATTGTTGAGAATTACAATCATCGCCGGAAGGATCGCAAAGCTAAAATTATGCCTTACTTCGAGGAGAAGGTTACAATTGTTTACTACTATCCCAACATGCAGCCCGATATTATTGACTCGTTGGTTGATAATGGATACAAAGGAATTATCATTGCAGGAACCGGTTTGGGCCATATCAACAAACCCCTTTACCCTGCCATTGAGCGCGCCACAAAGAAAGGCGTTCATATCTATATGACCGTTCAAACGCTTTGGGGCTATGCACATATGTATGTTTACGATACTGGTCGCGACCTTATGGCTAAAGGCATTATTCCTGCAGAAAATATGCTGCCTGAAACGGCTTACATTAAGTTAGGATGGGCGCTTGGACAAACCAACGACCCTGCCGAGGTTCGCCGATTAATGTTAACCCCAATAAATGCTGAGATTACGGAGCGCGAACCATACAATGGGTATTTGATATATCAGGGTGGAGTTCCAGAGGTTGAGGATTTTATTAGGAAGTTTAGAAAGTAATTTTTAAAACAAGTTAAGGCTTTAAGTATCTAGCATTGGATACTTAAAAACATTATATTTATCGAATAATCTATATAAAATGAAAAGGGTTAGTCTTTATATCGTACTGTTAATTATGCTAGGCAAAATTAGTGGTGCAAGTGCGCAAACCGATGATATTACCCAGTTCCAATGGTTAATTGGCAAATGGAAAGGTACTCAGGGCGATGGTGTTTTTTTTGAAAACTGGAGTAAGGTTAACGATTACACTTTGGAAGGTACAGGCTTTCATGTTGTTAAAAGCGATACTTTATTCAGGGAATCCTTACAATTGCATAAAGTGGGGAAATTCTGGATTTACATTGCCACAATTGAGAATAGTTACCCCGTACTTTTCACACTTATCGACGCTTTTGACAATACCTGGATTTTCGCAAACTACGAACACGATTTTCCTCAACGAATT
Source organism: Bacteroidota bacterium (assembly GCA_029560875.1). Classification (GTDB taxonomy): domain Bacteria; phylum Bacteroidota; class Bacteroidia; order Bacteroidales; family Tenuifilaceae; genus SB25. Next base: position 79,182 of record JAKQKB010000081.1, read on the forward strand.
GTTTACACCAAACGCGATGATGGTAAACTCTACGTAAAAGTTGAGGGTGAAACAGAAGGGGTGCAAATGAAGGAAGAGTATTTGCTGGAAAAATATTAACTATCAAAAATTGTAATTATGAATAAAATTATTCTTGTTTCAATTATTTTAGTTTTTAATTGTTTTAGTTTGTTTGCTCAGCAAAAAAACAATCCTACTTACTACCTAGATTCAGTAAAAGTAGATATTAATAAACACTTCATCAATCCTCAAAACATTGAGACATTGCTTGTTAAAAAAGAAACCGTAAATGGAGAGGTTTACATTAAGTCAAAAAGCAAACTCGAATTACTTCATCTATATGATGTTTTGAAAAAACATATAGACATTAGTGGCTTAAATAACAATTTTGTATTAAAAATTAACAACAAGTTTATTACTGATACTGTAGATATTAAAATTGATAGAACTTTTTTTATTTATGTTCAAACCGATAACCTTATTGATGTGAATTATATCGACCAAAAATTTAAGAATTTAATCATTATCAATATTGACCTTGAAGGCAATGAGAGAAAATCTCAAGTATATTTAAGGGGAAATCAGGAAACTGAACTTCAAAACAGGAAAGAACAACTTGAAGAATAGAAAAGAGGAGGAAGTTTTTTCCTCCTTTTCTTGTTTTTAGTAATTTCCTTTAGTATAAATTGGCTATCTATTACATATTGTGGTTAATTCTGATACCAGTTTGATTGATTACTTCAATCCTTAGAACTAAAACCACCTCTTTAATCTCGTTGATAAATTCAATTATCAACGAATTATCTCCACGCTTATCAGCCAATCAGCAGAAACGCACACGTTAAATTTGTTCATCAGATAATTGCTTCCCGACATCCTTCTTGGCTCATCTGTTTCAAATTGGTTATGCTTAACAGCATCATTGCTTTAATTATTGCCGTAAATTGCATTCTCATTTACATCATTTTATAACTTTGCAATCCGAAATCCAAATAGTCTGATTATGGCAGAAAAAAGCAACGAAAAGCTTTTTACCGAATTTCCCCCAGTTTCTACACAGGAATGGGAATCGGTAATACGCGAGGATTTGAAAGGAGCTGATTACGATAAAAAATTGATTTGGAAAACTATCGAGGGCATCAATGTTAAGCCCTACTATCGCTCCGAAGACCTTGCTAATATCGAAACAACCTATGTGAAACCCGGACAATTCCCTTACGTTCGTGGTAATCACGAGAAGGGCAATCATTGGTTAATTCGTCAGGACATTGAGGTTTGCTTAGACAAACCAACCGATGCCAACCGTAAAGCCATTGATATGCTTGCAAAGGGTGTTGAATCGCTAGGATTCAATCTTTGCAATGAGTGTGAACCCACTCTCGATTCCATAAGCCGTTTGCTTAAGGATATCGACCTAAATCAGGTTGAAATTAATTTTACTGGAGGTTTTGCTACCGCAAAGGCATTGCCTTTCATTGTAAAATACTTGGAGCAAAGTCGTTTCGATGCTCAAAAAATTAGATTTTCTATCGATTACAGCCCATTAACATCACTAACGTTAAACGGTAAGTTTTGCTGCGATAACGACGCTTCGTTCGAAGGGTTGGTTTCAGTTATACTCGCCGTTAAGAATTTCCCTAATTTCAAGGTGATAGGTGTTAACGGACATATTTTCCACAATAGCGGTTCGTCTATTGTTCAGGAGTTAGGTTTTGCGCTTGCAATGGCTAGCAACTATCTAACAGTTTTAACAGAGAAAGGTTTTACTGTTGATGAGGTTGCAACCAGAATGAGTTTCAACTTTGCGATTAGTTCCAGTTACTTTATGGAGATTGCAAAGTTCCGTGCAGCTCGTTTGCTTTGGGCAAAAATGGTTGAGGCTTACAATCCAGCATCGGCTAAATCGGCTCAAATGAGAATTCATGCTGAAACAAGCCGTTGGAACAAGACCGTTTACGATGCTTATGTAAATATGCTTCGCACAACTACCGAGGGTATGTCGGCAGTTCTTGCAGGCGTTGATTCGTTGAATGTTCTTCCATTCGATGCTCCATACGCTGAGTCATCTGTTTTTTCAGAGAGAATTGCTCGTAACCAGCAACTGCTTCTACGCGAGGAATCTTACTTGGGTCAAGTTGCAGACCCTTCTGCAGGAAGTTACTATATAGAGAATTTAACCATCTCTATTGCCGAGAATGCATGGAATCAATTCTTGAAGATTGATGAGATGGGTGGTTATAAGGAAGCGTTCATTAAAGGTTATGTTCAGGATCAAATTGCTGAGGTTTCCAACAAGCGCGATACCAACATTGCAAATCGCCGTGAGACCGTACTTGGAACTAACCAGTATCCAAACTTCAATGAGATTGCAGATGCAAAGGCTGTAAGTGCCAATGCTGTTACCCGCAAAGCATCTGAAAAACCTGCCGATGCAATTGCATTACCTTTGGTTCCTTATCGTGGCGCTCAGGCTTTTGAAGAGTTGCGCTACAGAACCGATGTTAGCGGACGTCGTCCAAAGGTGTTTATGCTAACCCTTGGTAGCTTGGCAATGCGTAGAGCAAGAGCTCAGTTTAGCTGCAACTTCTTTGCAGTGGCAGGCTTTGAGGTAATTGATAATATTGGCTTCAAAACTGTTGACGAGGGTGTTAAGGCTGCTCTTGATGCAAAATCCGATATCGTGGTTATTTGTAGTTCCGATGAGGAGTACGCAACCCTTGCAGTTGAGGCGTTTGAGAAATTGAACGGTAAAGCAATATATGTAGTTGCTGGTGATCCTGCTTGCAAGCCTGAACTAGAGGCTAAAGGAATCAAAAACTACATCAATGTGAAGAGCAACTTGCTTGAAACACTTAAACAGTATCAATCGTTGCTTAATATATTGTAACAAGATATCAGATTTCAGACACAAGACATCAGATAAAATGCACAATTTTAAGGAGTTGAAAATATGGCAAAAGGCTAAGGATATCGCAAAGGATGTTTACATCCTGTGTGAAAAACTTCCTTCGTCAGAGCGTTTTGGCTATATCTCTCAACTTCAACGTGCAGCAATATCTATTGCTTCAAACATTGCTGAAGGCTCTGGGCGAGGTGATAAAGAGTTTATGAGATTTATTGATATTGCGATTTCATCATCCTATGAGGTTGAAAATCTTTTGTTGATAGGTATAGAGATTAATTATCTAAATAAAGAAACAACCTCTGTATTTATCTCCGAGATAAATGAACTTCAGAAAATGATGATTGGCTTTAAAAAAACTTTAACGAAGTCTGAAATCTAATGTCTGACATCTAGCGTCTAAAAATTTAAATTATGAAACCAGATTATAAGAAAATCAATATAAAACAGGTTAAAGCCGATAAGAGCGGTTCTAATCTTGTGGCAGACTGGTTAACTCCTGAGCGTATTCCAGTTAAGCCTGCATATACTGCCAACGATTTGGAGAATATGGAGCACCTAAACTATGCTGCAGGTTTGCCACCATTCCTTCGCGGTCCCTATAGCACTATGTATGTGATGAAACCTTGGACTGTTCGTCAGTATGCAGGTTTCTCCACTGCTGAGGAGTCAAATGCGTTTTACCGTCGTAACTTGGCTGCAGGCCAAATGGGACTTTCAGTTGCATTCGACCTAGCAACCCACCGCGGATACGACTCAGACCATGAGCGTGTTGTGGGTGATGTTGGTAAGGCTGGTGTTGCTATCGATTCTGTTGAGGATATGAAAATTCTTTTCGATGGTATTCCATTGAATAAGATGTCCGTATCGATGACAATGAACGGTGCCGTATTACCTGTACTTGCATTCTACATTGTTGCTGCTTTAGAGCAAGGTGCAACCCTTGAGCAATTAAGCGGTACAATTCAGAACGATATTCTAAAAGAGTTTATGGTGCGTAATACATACATCTACCCACCTGAATTCTCAATGAAAATTATTGCCGATATTTTCGAGTACACATCGAAGAATATGCCTAAGTTCAACAGCATCTCTATCTCTGGCTATCACATGCAGGAAGCTGGAGCAACTGCAGATATTGAACTAGCATATACCTTGGCCGATGGTTTGGAGTACCTACGTACCGGAACTAAAGCTGGTATCGATATCGATGCTTTTGCGCCTCGCTTATCGTTCTTCTGGGCAGTTGGTATGAACCACTTTATGGAGATTGCCAAAATGCGTGCTGCTCGTTTACTTTGGGCTAAAATTGTAAAACAATTCAATCCAAAGAATCCAAAATCGTTAGCGCTAAGAACGCATAGCCAAACATCGGGATGGAGCTTAACAGAGCAAGACCCATTCAACAACGTTGCACGTACCTGTATTGAGGCTATGACTGCTGCGCTTGGTCATACACAAAGCTTGCATACCAACGCGTTGGATGAGGCTATTGCACTTCCAACCGATTTCTCTGCACGTATTGCTCGTAACACACAGCTTTACATCCAGGAGGAAACCAACGTTTGTAAGGCCGTTGACCCTTGGGCTGGTTCATACTACGTGGAGCATTTAACTCACGAAATCGCTCATAAGGCTTGGAAACTTATTCAGGAGGTTGAAGAGTTGGGTGGAATGTCGAAAGCAATTGAGACAGGTGTTCCAAAAATGCGTATTGAGGAGGCAGCTGCTCGTAAACAGGCACGTATCGACTCTTGCAAAGATACCATTGTTGGTATTAACAAGTACCGCTTGGAGAAGGAAGACCCAATTGAAATTCTCGACGTTGATAACACCGCAGTACGTGAGGCTCAAATTCGTAGATTACAAAAACTACGTGCAGAGCGTAACGAAGCAGAGGTTAAAGCAGCACTTGAGGCAATTACCCGTTGTGTTGAAACAAAGCAGGGTAATCTACTTGAACTATCGGTTGATGCTGCAATGAAACGTGCAACTTTAGGTGAAATTTCATACGCTTGCGAGAAAGTGGTTGGCCGTTACAAAGCAGTTATCCGCTCAATTTCTGGTGTTTATTCAGCTGAATCTATGGACGATAATAGTTATAAAAAAGCCAAGGAACTTTGCGATAAGTTTGCAAAGCAAGAAGGTCGTCAGCCTCGTATTATGATTGCCAAAATGGGTCAGGACGGTCACGACCGCGGCGCAAAGGTTGTTGCAACTGGTTATGCCGATATCGGCTTTGATGTTGATATGGGTCCATTGTTCCAAACCCCAGCCGAGGCAGCTAAACAAGCCGTTGAAAACGATGTTCACGTTCTTGGAGTATCGAGTCTTGCTGCAGGTCACAAAACTTTAGTTCCTCAGGTAATGGAAGAACTTAAGAAGTTAGGTCGCGAGGATATCATGGTAATTGTTGGCGGGGTTATTCCTGCACAGGATTATCAGTACCTATACGACCACGGTGTAGTAGGAATCTTTGGTCCTGGAACCTCTGTTTCTACAGCAGCAACAAAGATTCTTGAAATATTACTAGAGAAATTCTCAGAGTAGTAAAGTTTATATTTTTTGGAAATGCCTGCCTCTATTGAGGTGGGCATTTTTTATATTTACCCCCTCAAGGGTTTCAAACCCTTGAAGGGGTAGTGTAGAGTATTTGGCTATTTTTAATAACTTTGGTAAGATGTTTGATAAAGTTTAGACAATAGAATAAAAAACAACGATATGAAAAAGCAAATTACAGTAATATCAGCATTAATGGTTGCAATGCTTATTTGCATCAACCTGAAATCAGTAGCACAAATCGATAAAGCAAGACAAGCCCTTGAAGACGTTATTGCAGAGCAGGAGCAGGATATCTACACACTTCGTTTCTTTGATGCTTTAACTGGCGAGCCAGTTGAAGGGGGCGATGTTATGGTAGAAAATGTTGGAGCGTTCAAAACCGATTCTGCCGGTAGGGCAATGTTCCCCAAACAACCCGATGGTTTGTACAAAACTATCTTCAAGAAGAGCGGCTATATCACTGCAGTTTACAATGTGGATATTGTTGCCGAAACCATTTTTAAGAATCGTTTGGTTGTTTCACCTGTAATGGATATCAGCCAATTTAGGGTTGTGTTAGATTGGGAGCAACAGCCTTTGGATTTGGATGCTCACTTCGTGAAGGCGAACTCTTACCATATTAGTTTTCGTAATACTCGTGTTTTATCCGATGGTTCAGGAATGCTCGACCGAGATGATATGGATGGCTTTGGGCCTGAGACAATCACTATTGAAAGAATTGATGCCAATGGAAGCTATGCTTTCTTTGTACATAACTACTCTGCTCACGAGAAACCTGGTTCGCCAAATCTTTCTGTATCTAAGGCTACTGTTAGGGTTTATAGTGGAAATCGTTTATTGAAATCTTTCCAAATACCCGAAGGCTTTACCGAGAAAACCTGGAATGTTTTTAAGGTTGTTAACGGGCAGGTTGAGGAATTATAGTTATCAACTATTTCTACATGGTACTTGAAAATCACGTTGCTAAACAGCGTGATTTTTTCTTTTCTCACTAATCACAAACACAATCATTAGAATAGTGGCAGTTAAAGCCATTGCCGACCCAAAATAGAATGGAGCGTTTGAGTTTACTTTATCGTAAAGTAACCCTGCTATTAAACTTGCTGGTAGCAGAGTGATTCCAAGTACTGCGTGGTACAATCCAAATCCTGTCCCCTTTAAATCTTTGCTTACAATATCTGATATCATTGCTTTCTGGCTAGTATCGGTTAGTGCGCTATAAACGCCGTAAAGTATAAACAGAAATACAAATACGCTTATGCTATTGAATCTTCCAAATAAATAGTAAACAATGGCATATAGGAGAAATCCCAGAATAATTAGTATTTCTCGGCCAATTTTATCCGATATTTTACCAATAGGAATTGCTAAAAATACTGAAACCACATTAAATATCATATAAACGAAAGGAATGTATGCCTTGTTTATTTCTGTTTCGGTAGTTTTTACCAGTAGTAAAGCATCGGCAGAATTGCCTAAAGTAAAAACAAATATTATGGCAAGAAAAAAGTAAAATTTTCGGGGTAATTGCTTTAAATGAAAGCGGTTGTTGTTGCCAATGTTTTCTGCCTTTGTTTCTTTTATAAATATTATTATTGATAAAACTCCAAGTACTGCTGGGATTGTGGCTATTATGAAGATGTTGGTGTAGTTTAGCGGAAACAGGTAAAGTACCACAAATGCCGCTAGTGGGCCTACAATAGCTCCGCTGTTGTCCATAGCCTTGTGAAATCCAAAGTTTTTGCCTGCCTCGTTATGCTTTGCAGAGCTGCTAATAAGGCTATCGCGGGGTGCTGTCCGTAGGCCTTTCCCTATTCTCTCAATAAATCGAAGGAAAAGAACCTGAACAGGTAGTCGAACAAATGCATAGAGAGGTGTAACCAATGCTGTAATTCCATACCCGATAATCATGAACGGTTTATTTCTCCCAATCTTATCGCTCCAGTATCCCGAAAAGGCTTTGAATAGCGATGCAGTACTTTCTGCTATTCCCTCAATTAAGGATATTGATGTTTTTGATGCTCCAATTGATAATAGGAATAATGGCATTACGCTATAAATCATTTTGATAGATGTATCAGTAAAGAAACTGGTTAATCCAACAAAAAAAACGTTCCTTTTAAATCCGAATATCGTATCCTTCTTCATTTTTGATTTTACTGCTTTTGGCTAAGTTTATAGGTGTGAGTTAAAAGTTTAATTCCACCAAAATTTCCATGCCCTGGAATAACAATTTTTGCACTTGGGAACTTATCAATCACCTTATTGTATTGTGATTGAGTAAGCCTTTAAATCGCCATCAACAGTATTCCCTAAATTGGTTGAATTGGTACTTTTTGCCATACATCCTGAAAAAAGAATTTTCTCCAAAGGAATCCACACCACAATGTTATCCACAAAGGAACTGTATAAACCGATGTAGAAGGCTCCCAAAACATTTAAATCCCTCCTAGTTTGCATAGTTTAAGATTACCCTAGCAAAAAAAACAAGCACCATAAAACTTAAACAAGATACCCCAAAAAGTGTAAAAAGAAGAAACCTATTTCCTCCTTCTTATTTCGCATAAAACGTAAACGGTATAACTATCTCCGTCATGCATAACGGCTTTTTTAACTAGCCTAACATCGGTAAGTTTTGCTTCAATCTGTTTGCTTTGAACTATCTCTTCCTGCTTGCCATTCACACCAACCTTGGTTGTATGCTTTTTATTGTCGTACTTAACGTTACCAACCTGCTCCGCTATCTTGGTTTTTGCATCGAGCAATGCCTTGCTTTCGGCAACATCAATTGTGCGGGATGTGCCAACTCCTGCACCATAGAACTTTCTGCTCGAGGTTGGTGGGTTATCGTACCAATCGGGTATCGAAGAAGCATATTCTTGAGCCTGCAGGCCTATTGAGACAATTACCAAAGTAAAGAATAGTAGTTTTTTCATTGGTTCTGCGTTTTAAACCCAACTAGAGGGTAGTTTTATAAAAATGATAGCATATTCTATGCCAATAAAGGAAATACCAATTTCGGTTTTTTCTGCATTAAAAGGAATTATCATACAATATTTTCCAATTTATTTCTATTTTGCCAAAGTTTATAGCTAACCCTAATGTTGAATTTTATGCAGAAGTCTGGCTTAAAATCATTCCCTAAGAATTTCTGGACAGTTATTGTAATGGAGTTCTTTGAACGTGGCTCATACTACGGAGTTATGTCCGTTTTATCCGTTTTTCTAGTTTTAAGCGTGAACGAAGGAGGACTTGGATTTTCCAAGGAAAGCGTTGGGGTTATCAAAAGTGTTATTACACCTCTACTCTATATTTTGCCTATAGTATCAGGAGCTATTGCCGATAGATTTGGGTATCGAAAAACCCTATTCTTTGCCTTTTCTGTCATGAGTTTGGGCTATTTTTTTACAAGCATAAGTACCTCATACACAACTGTATTTATGAGTTTACTGCTAATGGTGCTTGGGGCTGGTGTGTTCAAACCCATTATATCGGGAACAATTGCTCGCACAACCAATAGCAGCAATTCAACACTCGGATTTGGCATTTTCTACTGGTCAATTAACCTTGGGGCGTTCCTTTTTCCACTATTTTTAATTCCTGCCCTTAAGCAACTTGGCTGGAACTATATTTTTATAATGGCCGCTGTAGGTACAGGCTGGTTGCTTTTGCTTAACTTGTTTGTTTATAAGGAGCCTCAACGCCCACAAACGCAAAAGAGTCTTATCCAAGTTTTAAAGGAGATGATTCTGGTGATTCGCGATTACAAATTTATTTTGATGATTGTCATTTACTCAGGTTTCTGGATTCTTTACTTTCAAATGTTCGACACAGTTCTTTGGTATTTAAAGGAATACATGGACATGACCCCTGTTGACAACTTTGTAAACTCTGTTCTTGCAAATTTCACCGCTAATCCAAACTGGAAGTTCGATGCAGAGCATGTTACAGTTATAAATGCAGGCACTATCATTGCATTTCAACTAATAATTTCGTCCATTGTGAAAAACACAAAGGCTTTACCCACAATGATATTCGGAATTGCACTGGGAACAATTGGAATGGGAGTATTGGCAATATCAAGCCATGCCTGGGTTTTTCTCCTTGGTATGATGATATTCTCAATTGGTGAAATGACTGCTCATCCAAAATTTATATCCTACATTGGATTAATTGCACCAGAAGATAAAAAGGCTCTTTACCTTGGCTACTCATTCTTGTATGGAGTTATTGGAAGTGGAATTGGAGGAATTCTTGGGGCTTTTGCTTACGTTCGATTTGTAACCGAAATGGGCAGACCCAGCCTTCTCTGGTTTATGTTCAGTTTAATTGGAGTTGCAACTATAATTGGGCTTTTCCTATTCAATAAGTACTTATCGCCCAAAAAGAATATATAGTTAGGAGTTGGATAGATAAATTTACTTTACTATTCATCTGCCTTTCCCAATGGGAGTTCAACAGTGAATGATGATCCCTCTCCTACCACTGTGTTAACCTTTATACTGCCACCAAAACCATGAACAATCTCACGTGTAATGGCTAAACCTAGACCAGAACCTCCCGATTTTGTGGTGAAATTTGGAGTAAAAAGTTTGGGCAGAATATCGTCGGGAATTCCAGAGCCATTATCGCGAACCTCCACCCTTACGGATTTATCGAATCCCAACAAAATACTTATACTGATTACACCCTGCTTTCCGCGCTCTACCGACTGAATTGCATTCTTAACCAAATTATTAAATACCCTTAGCAGTTGCTCCCTATCGGCCATAACAGTGGGCTCGTACGACAATTTGTTTGTTAGGGTAATACTCATATTCTTGTAACCAGAGTACAGGGTTACAATGTCGGTTAAAAGTTTATACAGATTAACCTCGCTGATATTGGCGTTGGGCAACTTGGCAAACGACGAAAACTCGTTGGCGATGTTTGTTAATGTATTGATTTGTTCAACAAGGGACTCGGAGAATTTCTGGAAACGCTGATCCCAATCAGGAACTCCATCCTTTTTGGCCTTAACCAAGTACTGTAAACTTAACTTGATAGGTGTTAATGGGTTTTTAACCTCATGGGCAATTTGCTTAGCCATTTCGCGCCAAGCACTTTCGCGCTGATTCCTTGCGAGTTCCTTAGCACTCCATGCCAACTCCTCCACCATTCTATTATACTCACGTATTAATTGCCCCACCTCATCGTTGCCCGAGTATTCAATTAACTCGTTATGGCCAGCAATGTTCACCATGCTAATACGCTCCCTAATCAACTCCAAAGGACGGGTAATTTGTACTGATATCAGAACTGCAACAACAATGGCAAATAGGGCTAATAGTGCGTAGATGTTGATAATTGCAACGATTATGGAGTAAAGCTCACTTCGTAGCTCCTCCTGCTTCGTAAAATATGGAAGGTTCAGATAAGCAATCGTTTCGCCATTGGAGCCAACAATTGGCACATAAGCACTTAAAAACGACATATCGCCAATCTTCTCGTTACCCACAAACTTTGGACTATGCATATAGGCCATTTGAAACCAAGCCAAATGGCTCATTCGGGGACCGAGTAACTGCTTCTCAAACATCTCGGGTCTCGATGTAACCATAAGCATTCCAGAAGTGTTGTATATATTAATGTCGGTGTAGAAAATATTGGAGAGTTCAATTAGCCTATCGCTCAATCTTTCCAAATCGTAATTATTTGGTCTATATATCAGCATAATATCTTTATCCAACTCAAACATCACGGAGAGTAATTTCTCACTAAGGTTTTTCTCATTGCGTTGGTTAAAGTTCTTGATATTGTAAAGGATTGTTGCTGTTGCCACCATTACCATTGATAGCACTATAATTAAACTAATCGCCCAGCTAATCCTATTCTTAAAACTATTGTTCGACGACCGAAGTTGAATTGGGAAACCATTCCATTTAAGCAATAACAGTAGAACTACAAAAAAGAACAGTAAGTTATAGGCAAATGAGGCGGTGGTGTTTAATACTTGTTCGCGCGGTCGGCTTATAACTACTGCATCCTCACTATTGGGTCTGTATATTAGATGATTATACATCAGATAATTCATCGTTTGATATGTAGACCCACCTGATTCATCGCGCTCAAACTTTAAACGGTATGGGAAATCTCCAGCCTGAGTTATTAGAACTCCCTTGTGGTATTTGGCCCAAGAGTAGCCCTTGAGTGCCGATTGCGCTCCTTTTCCATCAATTAATAACTCAGGATAACCCAATAACTCCCAACTAGGCCTACTATCAATCTCAATGTAAAGGTTGCGTAGTTCATCGCCAAATCTATAGCCAATCTCACCAATGTAGCTTATTGAACCATTCTGAAGATTCAAATAAAAAAATCGGGAGGAGGGTATAAGAATTCCATACCTGTCAATCAAACTATTGAAAAAATAGCTACAGCCCACAGTGTTATTTGCATCCACAGTAATCTGTGAGTTTGGTAAACAAACGGTGGCACGCAGCTCATATCTATTTAAATAGTTCTTAAAGTAATTTTTACGGAGATGATTGTAAAGTTCAACATTGTACTTATCAATATCCCGAATATAAGTTCTAACAAGAGTATCGGTAAGGAGTTTGTGGTATAATGGCGCAAAAAGTACCTCGGCAACAGGGTCGCGCTCGGAACTCAGATTTATTGCCAAAACTTTTCGAACATCCTCCTCCTTCTGAAACGAAAAATGCGACACAACTGTAACTGAGTATAACGATAAGAACCCGAGTATTACTAAAAATCCACGAAGTGAAATCGTATCCCTTTTGAAAATTATAAACCCTATAAAAATTCCAATGGTTATAATCATCCATATAAAACCAAAAATTGTTGGCATTATACCCATAAGAATAGAAAAGACTGCAACAACAAACAGTCCGATTACCAGCGCAATTAGTATCCACCTCAACTTTAATTTTTCAAAAAATAGTCTTAGCCAAGCATTTGTAACCAGAATAGCAGATGCAACCCAAAGCGCTATAGAAAAATATCCAATCACAGAGTAGATTGATATATTAAAGATACGATATGTTTCCAAAGTCAAAGTGGAATGTAAAACCAATGAAGTGAACATTCCATCAACTAAAAAAAACGAAACAATTACAATAGGAGCAGTTAATACAGCAATGAGTTTCCGTTTACCGACAATCAACTTTGCTAATCTTGAAATATTCCTATAAATAAATGCCACACAAATAAATACTAGCGCTGAGTTAACAAGAAAATCGCCAAGAGATGAATTGAAGTTTGAGTGGGCAAAAAGTTTAGGGCCAAAAAGCATTCCATCCGCCCTAATCGGATAGCCTAAGTATAGGCTAATGGCTCTTATTGCTAAAACAACTCCAATAAAACCTAATACTTTGAGTAGGGTACGTCGTCTAAAATAATCTATACTAAACAAAAAAAGGATGCCAATAACAAGTAGAATAAAACTAATCCACTGAATTACTGGCTTTGATACAGCAATTGAACTTTTTCTGAAATCGTCAACGGGAACCAAGTAAAAGTTTTCGACACCATTGGGTCGAATAGGAATGCCGTTGTAAATTAACTCCAATGAGACTCTATAGTCATCGAGCCCCCCGTAATGGTTCGCAAAAGTATTTCGAAGGTATTTATTCTGGTAAGAATACTCAGAGTAGAACAAGTCAAGAATAAGTACGCTTTTACTCCCAATGCTTATCCACTGGGCAAAGTAGTAGTTGCTCTGTAATTTCTGAAGAGTTACCTTTGATGTGTCGCGCTTAAGTGATGATAAATCAATTTTCGATGTCCAGAAGCTTAGGGTATCTTCATTGAAAATAAATAGCTGAGTTCCCCTTGTGCGAAGTTTTTTTTCGGCAAAGCCAATCCCCTGCTCATATAGTTCTGAGTTACTAGTACCCTCAGTGCTTTTTAAAAATTTTTGGGCCAAATGCTTGGAATGCTCCAACTCACGCTCAATTTTACGCTGAAGCTTATTGGCGTTGGGTTGGTTAAACTGAATACTTGGGGTTAAGCGGAAGGCAAACTCCGACGTCAGGATTAAAACAGCCGCTGCAGAAATGGCGAGTATTGCACCAAGTAAACGTTTGCTCATTTAAAAACTAAAATTTAATGCATCAATCTATAACAAAAATCAGGCCTTAAATTATGGATGATGGTATGGCTCTCCTTTAATAATGGTAAACGCCCTGTAAAGTTGTTCCACAAAAACCAACCTAACTAACTGGTGAGAGTAGGTTAATTTTGATAGCGATATTTTGGAATGCGCCACGCTCTTCACCTTATCTGCAAAGCCATAGGGTCCTCCTACCACAAAAAACAAATCGCGCTGACCAACAACCATTTTCTTCTCTATAAATTTTGAAAATTCTACAGAGTTGAATTCCTGTCCATGCTCATCGAGCAGAATTATCTCCTGCGCACCCTGAATCAATGGTAGAATGCTTTCCGCCTCCTTCTGCATCTGTACATCAACTGACATCGACTTCGTATTCTTCAACTCGGGTATAACCTTAATCTCGAACTTACAGTACCGAGCAATCCGCTTTACATACTCATCAATTCCTTTTATATAAAAGTCCTTATCGGTTTTCCCAACAAGAATAAGGGTTATCTTCATACTATTAGGTCGCTACAATTTAAATTTGTACTTCAATAACAAACATTAAAATTAGGTATTTTAAGAAATACGGCCTAAATTTACCCAAGATTTATGGAACGGTTGTTTTATTAGGGACGAATTCAACCTATAATTATCTTTTTTTGAATGCCTTTTGGCTTAAGGTTTGTTACTATGTTTTACTCTGTAATAAATTAACAGTAAAGCATATTTTTTCAACATGCAGAAAATGAGAAAGATGGTTAAACTTAGACTTTATTTATTGGCACTATTCCTGCTGGTTATTTCAACTGCCGATGCAATTGTTAATCAACAGGAACCAAAGGATGTTATTAAGAAAGCGGCCGATGCCATTCAGGCTGGCGATGCTGAAGCTCTTTCAAAAAATTTTTACAAAACTATTGAGTTGGAGATTTTTGACGAGGAGAATTTCTACAGTCAAACACAGGCTATACAGTTAATGAAAAGTTTCTTTGAGCGAAACAAACCAGTAAAATTCACAATAAATCATCAGGGTGTAAAGGATTTATCGGCATTTGCTATTGGTAAACTACAAACAAAAAATAGCGTGCTGCGCGTATCCATTTTTCTAAAAACTGAGGATGGAAAATCCTACATACACCAGCTCCGAATTGAGAACGACGATGATAGCAACAACCAGTAATTACCTTGTCTGTTTATGAACTACGAGCCTTTTATTAATTCGCTAATAGATTTAGCCATTGCCGAAGATATTGGAAATGGCGACCACTCATCGCTATCGTGCATTCCTCGCTCTGAAACAGGCGCTGTTCATCTTATGATGAAGCAAAATGGTATTGTTGCTGGAACTGACATTGCAAAGCGAGTTTACCATCGCCTTGACCCAAATGTAAAGTTTGAAGCATTCAAATCCGATGGGAAAGAATTGGTTTTTGGCGACTTTGTATTTAAAGCCGAAGGTAATATACACACCTTACTACAGGCCGAAAGAATTGTTCTGAACATTATGCAGCGTATGAGTGGTATTGCTACCCAAACCCGCGAATACGTAAACCGTTGCCATGGAACCAACGCTAAAATACTCGACACCCGAAAAACCACACCAGGCATGCGTGTTTTCGATAAAATGGCTGTAAAAATTGGTGGCGGGCACAACCATAGAATGGGGCTATTCGATATGATTATGCTGAAAGATAACCATATCGATTTTGCAGGCGGAATTGAAAGCGCTATTCTAAAGGCGAATCAGTATATCAAAGAAAAAGGATTAAGCATTGATATTGAAGTGGAAACCCGCTCAATAGAGGATATCGAAATTGTTCTTAGGGTTGGTGGCGTGCGCAGAATTATGCTCGATAACTTTTCGGTTGAAAAAACGCGCGAGGCTGTAAGGCTAATAAACGGGAAATTCGAAACCGAATCGTCGGGCGGAATAACACTCGATACAATTAGAGATTATGCGCTTTGTGGGGTCGATTATATTTCGGTTGGAGCCATAACACATCAAATAAAAAGTATTGATATGAACCTCAAAAAGGTTTAGTTGATATAATGGTTGAAAATAAGAAAATCGGTTTTTTAAAGAAATTTAGACACTCTAATTGGATACGCCTTAAATGGTTTTATAGGCGCGTAGACCGCTTTTCAACACCTGGATTAAAGGGTGTTCCCGTCACTTCCGTAATTCGATATTTCTTTAAAGGAATTGTAAACGGCGCAATAACTACAAGGGCCTCATCCGTTGCGTTTAGTTTTTTCTTGGCAACGGTTCCCACACTAATTTTTATCTTTACCTTAATACCACATATCCCCATATCAAACTTTCAGGAGCAACTCCTATCAGTAATTCAGGGTATAATGCCTGTGCACGCTTACCAAACAGTTGAGGCCACGTTAATTGAGGTTGTAACAATGAAAAGCACTGGTTTACTTTCGTTTGGTTTTCTAGCAGCTCTCTTCTTTAGCCATAATGGCGTTAGTTCTTTAATAGATGCATTTAATGCAACCTATCATGCCATTGAAACTAGAACATTCATTCAGCAACATATTATTGCCTTTTTGCTAACCTTTATTCTGCCATTTATTGTGATGTTAGGATTTGCGCTGATGTTTTTCAGCGAACATTTTTTGAACCTTTTGGTGGATTGGGGGTTAATTAAGGTAAAGGCTATTATGAGCATTCTTTTGTTTGGAAAATGGCTACTAGTAGTTGCGGTATTCTTTTTTGGAATATCTGTAGTCTACTATTTAGCCCCAGCCAAGAAGGAGGAATTTCGCTTTTTTTCGCCTGGAGCATTGCTAGCAACCGTTTTAATTATTATTACCTCGTTGGGTTTTTCATACTATGTAAATCAGTTTGGGCAGTACAATAAATTCTACGGTTCGCTGGGGGGATTAATTGTATTTCAGATTTGGCTTTACTTCAATGCTTTTGGGCTTATACTGGGTTTCGACCTAAATGCGAGCATTCGTAGTGCAATTAATAGCCATAAAACCAAAATAGATTTACAGATAGAATGACAAAGGTTGATATTGCTAAACTTAGGAGGGAATACTCCCTTAAGTCGCTAAATGAATCGGAAGTTAGTACCGACCCAATTGCACAGTTCGAATTTTGGCTGAATGAGGCCATTGATTCCCAATTGCCAGAGCCAAACGCTATGACATTAGCTACCTCAACTTTCGAGGGCAAACCCTCAGCAAGGGTTGTGCTTCTCAAGCAGTTTGATGCAGAGGGATTCTCTTTTTTCACAAATTACGATAGTCGCAAAGGGAAAAACTTACTCCAAAACCCCTATGCTGCAATGAATTTCTATTGGCCCGAACTGGAACGTCAGGTTAGAATTGAGGGCAAAGTTGCAAGAGTAAACGACTCCGAAAGCGATAAATACTTTAGAACACGCCCCGAAAAAAGCAAAATTGGAGCCTGGGCATCGCCACAGAGCAGTGTAATTCCTAGTCGACGATACTTGGAAAACTTGACGTCAGACTTTGACGAGGAGTTTCACAACAAAAGCATTGCTCGCCCGAAAAATTGGGGTGGCTATATTCTAAAACCCACACTTTTTGAGTTTTGGCAGGGACGCCCTAACCGCTTACACGATAGAATACAATACTCATTTATTAACGAAAAATGGATGATTGAGAGGTTGGCTCCTTAGCCTATAAGTTTGTTAATCTTATCAAACAGAGCTTCTGAATCCAATGGTTTAGTTATATAATCATCGCAACCACTTTCAATGCTTTTATTCAGTTCCGATTGTAAGGCATAGGCTGTTTGTGCTATTATTGGCAAATCGGGTTTAATTTTCTTGAACTCCAACGCAAGGTCGTAGCCATCGGCATCGGGTAATCTAATATCTAGCAAAACTAAATCGATATTTTTTTCTTGCTTAAACAGCTTCCGAGCCTCAGTAGCTGTAGATGCAAAAACAATGCGAGCCTCCCTACGCTCAAGAATTCTTTCAAAGTACAGCCTAATATCCTTTGTATCCTCAACAATAAGTATAGTTTTACCCTTCAAAGATAAGCTAACTCCTTCATTTTGTTTGTTAAAACTCCTCGATAGTTCTATTTCCTTTTGCTCATCAACAATGTAGGGTATTGTAAAAAAGAACTCAGAGCCCTCGCCTACCTGACTTTCTACCCAAATATGTCCACCCAGCAACTCAACCAAACCTTTTGAAATAGCCAGACCTAATCCAGAGCCTCCGTATAATCTAGTATACGAATCATCGGCTTGTCGGAACCGTTCAAATATTAGCATCTGATTTTCAGTTGAAATGCCAATACCTGAGTCTTTCACGTAGCATTGTATTCGTGGAAAATAGTCGTCGATAATAACAGTATAGCCAAATTTAATGCTACCGCTAGGAGTAAATTTAATGGCATTACTGAGTAAGTTCGTTAGTATTTGCCTAATACGAACAGGGTCGGAGAATACGCTAAATGGCGAAGGGTTGGCAAGTTCTGGGCGAAAAAGCATTGCCTGAACATTTTCCCTAGCCTTAAGTTGTGTTGAGAAAACCAAAAACAACTCTTCCAATAACTGATTCAAATCAAAATAACTCTTTGCTAAGCGAAGTTGATTTGATTGAATTTTCGAAATATCAATAATATCCTCAATTAAGGACAATAACTGATTGCCACTATTCTGAATTAAATCGACATACTGTTTTCCTGTTTCAGACAACTGCTCATCGGCCTTAATAAGTTGAATAAAGCCCAGCACCGCATTCATAGGAGAGCGAATCTCATGGCTCATATTCGAGAGGAACGCTGTTTTAAGCCTGTCGGATTCTTCTGCCTTCTCCTTTGCTCTAATCAACTCCTGCTCAGTTCGCTTTCGCTCACTAATATCGTTTGCTATACCCACCAGAGCCATTGGTAATCCATCTTCGTCAAAGACACACGAAGTGGAGAGGTAAATTGGAAAAACGGAGCCATCCTTCTTCACATTTATCAACTCGCCCTGCCAGCCATGTTTAATTGTTTCCTCCAGAATTGTTTGACCATGCTCCATTTCGGCATCAATAGGCTTTAGTAGTGAAGCATTTTTACCCACAATTTCTTCGAGTGAATATCCGTATATGCTTGTAAACGCAGGATTAACATATAAGAAGTTATTGTTTAAATCGGTAATCGATATGCTGTCGTGAACATTCGTTACAGCCTGTGCCAACATACGAACCTCTTCCTCTACTTTTTTTCGCTGAGTAATATCTCTTTGCAATACTAGAAAAATATTGTTCCCCGAAGGTACTATTCGCGTTTCATAGTAGTAGGTTTCATTTCTTGTGGCAATTTGATATTCAAATGTTTCGAGAGTTAGCCCCTGTTTACAGTTCGAAATTGCAAGATTAAATTTATCAAAAACATCCTTGGGATAAATATCCTTAAGCGATTTACCAAGCATATCTAGAACTAAAGATGGATAGTAGGTCTGCTCCGATGGGGCAAAATCAATGAGTATGCAATCGCCTGATATACGGAATAGCTGGTCAGGGATTGCGGAAACCATAGCTCTAAACTTCTCCTCACTTTCGCGGACTGAGTCTAAAGCTAACTTCCGGTCTGTAATATCGAGCATTACTCCATCAGCATAATAAATCTCATTATCAGCGCTATAGTGAACTCGAACTTGATTGCGAACCCATATTCTTGAACCATCAATCCTCTTCATCTCCTCTTCGCTCGGAAGTCTAACATCTACATTATCTTTTTCAATTATTTTCCCTATAAAATTACTACTTGAGAAGTTTGAAATATTCTGCCCTATGAGTTTATCAACAGATGTAAAGCCAAGTATATCAGCGAATGCTGGATTGGAGTAAATTATATCGCCTGCAGAAGATAATCTGTATAATCCAACAGGTAACTGTTCGGTTAGCGTTCTAAACTTATCCTCACTCTCCTTAAGTATGGCTTCAGCATTCTTTCGTTCCGAAACATCGCGAGCCATAGCCATTACAACCTGCAAACCAAAGTAATTTCCCTTGCTTAGAATTATCTCGTTGGGTATAACATCGCCATTCTTTTTTCGGCCCCAGAATTCTAATGTTTGGCTATGACCCTGATATGCTAACTTTAACTTTCGTTTTATTTCCACAAAGTCATTCAAACCGGATTCAGCTATGTCCTCTGGAGTCAAACCAACTATTTCCTCCTTTGAATAACCATACATCCGTTGACCATTAATATTAACATCCAAGAATACCCCACTAGAGTCAAGAATGTAAATGGCCTCGCTTGCATTATCGAACAACCCTCGGTAACTCTCCTCGCTTTCGCGTATAGCCTTTTCTGTTTCCTTCCTAAGACTTATATCCCGAATAAAAACTATCGTAATGATATCGCCCTGCAGTTTTGTTAGGTTGACATTAAACTCAACCGGTATGGACTCATTCTTCGAGTTTAGTAACGTAGTTTCGTAAATTGTGGGTTCTGCCTCTCCCTTTAACCGGCGTTCGTACCTGCTTAAAATTTTACCATGTTCCTTAGGATGAAGAAATTTTGTAATGGGATGCCCAATAAATTCGCTTTGTGAAATGGAAAGCATCTCCAAAATTCGAGGGTTTGCGTAAGTAATTACCCCATCCTTAGCGTATATAATTCCATCGTTCGATTTCTCTACTAAAATCTGATACTTCTCCATCGATTCAAACAGAGCCTCCTCGGCCTGCTTGGCCCTCGATATATCAGTTGAGACATCAAGTATTCCGAAATTCCCATCCGGGAAAATTACCCGAGCCTCGTGAAGCTGAACGTAACGCTTGCTGCCATCCTTCCGGTAATTGTAAACCTCTGTTATAAGTGATTCTCCATTGATAATTCGTCGAATATTTATATCAACCTGAGGCTTAACATCTTCCGAAACCAAATCGTGAAACCTCATTTTTATCAATTCCAGTGGGCTATAACCTAGCATTTCGCCAGCAGCTTGATTTGTGTAAATAATATTCCCATGATGATCGGCCAAAAGAATTCCATTGGGCGACTGTTCAAAAAGAACCCGCCATGCTTGCTCCTCAGGAATAATTTTTTTTAATCGAACATGATTCGAGTTGGGATTTTTATCGGAAAATGATGATGCAAAAACCTGCATCCGCTTAATGCTCGTAAGTTCAATAACTAGTTCTATCTCTCGGCTGGTAAACGACGTGTTTATTTGGTTCGATTCACAAATAATATCAAATTCATCGGCCTGCGCTATTACCTCGCTGCTTAAATAGTATATAAAAGGCTTGTCGAGATATCTTTTTGAGAGCGATACTAATTTATCCTTCTGATTTAAATTGGAAACACCAATAATACAAACATTAAAACTAGGCAAATCGATATCCGAGGCCATATTCTCCATAACAACACATGAATATCCTGAGCCCTCCAATGAATCCTGTAAATTTTCGAATGGAAGGACTCCGTTCACTATCAGTATTGCTACCTTTGAAGCCATAAAAACAGCCTTTTACGGATGTAATTTATAATATTTTTTCCAATTGTTTCATGCACATAACAAAAAACCCTGCGAAAAATCGCAGGGCTTTAAGTTTTACAGAATATTTATCCTTAGGCAATATGAATATATTGCTCAACTAGTGTCTTAATTTCCTCGTTCTTGCCGTAGATTCTTTCGCTCAAACCCTTATCGTTGTATGATTTCAACTTCTTAATTTTAGAATCGATCATTCCTTTTGGGAAAATACCATCGGCCTCAAAAATTGCACGCTTCTTATCTAAAACATCAGCGGATTCGAAGCACGATGCTGGAAGTTGATTAAGTGATGCTAATTTTTCTTTGAATTCAGGGCTAAAAATATTTACGTGCGCATATAGTTTCTCTGCCATCTCCAAAGAATCGGCACGGCGAATACCGTTCAATGAGGCAATGATTAATCCTGCAACAGTTAAGTGTGGATCAGCAGAACCATCAGCAACACGGAACTCGTAAGTTTGCTTACTTTCCTTTGGACCTTGACAACCACATTCAACTGGATTAGCATCGGCAATCATATTGTTTGCGCCAGTCCAACCAAGTGGAACACGCACAACAACCGAACGGTTTCTATCGCCCCAGCATATATAGGTTGGAGCCTCTTGATGCGGCACTAGGCGTAAATATGATGTAGGAATAGTGTTTCCAAATGCAGTTAGAGCATCAGCAGAATCAAGAATACCCGCAATCATTCTTTTAGCCAATGGGCTTAGTTTACTATCCTCAACCAATAAATTCTTACCATCTTTCTCAATTAACATATGGAAATGCAAACCGCTACCTGCTTTACCAACAATGATTTTAGGAGCGTAGCTAATTTCAACGCCGTAGCGATATCCTAGCATACGTACAATCCACTTAGCTATTACCAATTGGTCAACAGCATCCTCTGCATTGGTTGGTAAAAACTCTATCTCGTGCTGCTCATAGAGTTTATCCTCGGTCATAAAACAACCCACCTCCGAGTGTCCGTACTTAATTTTTCCACCTGCCTGAGCAACGTAAAGCAATGCCTCGCGACGAAGATTTTCGTACTTTGCGTATGGTTCCGATGCGTGATATCCCTTTTGGTCAACTCCTGGGTAGAAATCCTCACGATCACTAATTACGTAGTATTCCAACTCGGCCAAAGCTTTGAAGGTGTAGCCAGTTTCTTTTCTAACTAAACCACTATGGATTGAAAATCCATAGGTTTTTAAAGCAGTAAAGAATGAAATTCTTTAA
>JAKQKB010000084.1 GCA_029560875.1 Bacteroidota bacterium
GCACGCGGTACCTGCGGAGTATAAGGGAAAGCAATCAGATTATGTTGATTTAATTATCAACGAGATGATTCCTCAAATTGCAGCGGAGGATTTAGCCGATTATATTGATGTTTTCTGCGATAAAGGATTCTTTACCGTTGAAGATACAGAGCGAATCCTTATGGCCGGTATAAAGTATGGACTTCGTCCAAAAATTCACGCCAACGAGTTAGATTACTCTGGAGGAATTCAGGTTGGAGTAAAGTACGGCGCCTTATCTGTTGACCATTTGGAGTTTACAGGCGATGATGAAATTAAAGCGCTCCTCGGCTCCGACACAATGCCAACACTTTTGCCCGGTGCAGCATTCTTCTTAGGGATGATAGACCCACCCGTTCGCAAAATGATTCAGGCTGGTTTACCCGTTGCTTTGGCATCGGACTATAACCCAGGCTCATCACCTTCGGGCGATATGAAATTCATTATGTCACTAGGATGCGTTAAGTTGAGAATGCTACCCGAGGAGGTTATTAACGCCACAACCATTAACGGCGCATATGCAATGGGTATTTCAGATACTCATGGTAGCATTTGCAAGGGCAAGGTGGCAAACGTATTTATCACGAAACCAATACCATCCATTGAGTTTATGCCTTACGCTTACACAACCGATTTGGTTGATGTGGTAATTTTGAATGGCAAAATCATCAATGGTGATTAAATACTAAAACTATGCGTACAGTTGTAATTGCATCGCTACTATTAATAATGGTATCATGCGCGGAAATCTCAATTCCAACATCTTTTCCAACTTCCATTCCTACAGGAAGTAAGCCTTTAACTACAGCCGAAATTACTGAGGGCTTAAAGGAAGCGCTTAAGGTTGGTGCAAAGAACTCAACTGGATTAGCTTCTCAAACCGATGGTTTTTTCAAGAATCCACAGCTTTTTATTCCATTCCCTTCTGAAGCCGAGAAGGTAAAAAACACTTTGATTAAAGCGGGATTCACTAAGCAGGTTGATGAATTTACGTTGACATTGAATCGGGCTGCCGAAAAGGCCACCGAAAAAGCGCTACCAATTTTTGTCGATGCAATTACCTCAATGACAATTTCCGATGCGATGGGAATTCTTAAAGGTGAGGATAATGCTGCTACGGAGTATTTAAAAAGAACAACTTCGAGTCAACTTCAAACAGCGTTCAAACCAATTGCCCGTGATGCTATTAATAAGGTAAACCTAACATCGTACTGGGAACCATTGGCAACTAACTACAATAGAATAACATTGCTAACAGGCGGCAAGGCTGTAAATCCAAACCTTGAGGATTACGTTACCCAAAAGGCTATCGACGGATTATTTATACTGATTGCAAAGGAAGAAAAAAACATCCGCGAAAATCCTGCAGCAAGGGTGACCGATATCCTTAAGCGAGTGTTCGCAAATACTAAATAACTTAATAACTCAATTACTAATTATACTTTACTATAATGAGTGGCAAAAAACTTATCGAATGCGTTCCCAATTTCTCCGAAGGGTGCGATATGGGAATTATTAAGCAAATTACTAATGAGATTGAAGCCGTTGAAGGCGTAAAACTTATTGATGTTGATCCCGGTAAAGCAACAAACCGTACAGTGGTTACATTTGTTGGTACACCCGACGAGGTTATAGAGGCTGCTTTCCGTGCAACCCGTAAGGCAATGGAATTAATTGATATGAGCAAGCATCACGGAGCGCATCCACGTTTTGGTGCAACCGATGTTTGCCCTTTAGTACCAGTTGCCAACATCTCAATGGACGAGGTGGTTGTTTACGCTCGTAAATTAGCAAAGCGCATTGGTGAGGAACTAGGAATTCCTGTTTATTGCTACGAGTTTGCTGCATTCGAGGAGAAACGCAGAAACCTTGCCAACTGTAGGGCAGGGGAGTACGAAGGTTTGCCAAATAAGATGAATGATGCCGCTTGGAAACCCGATTTTGGTCCTGCCAAATTCTTACCTCAAACTGGCGCTATTGCAGTTGGTGCTCGTAATTTCTTAGTTGCATACAATGTTAACCTAAACACCACTTCAACTCGTCGTGCTAATGCAATTGCTTTTGATATTCGTGAGAAAGGTCGCCCACAACGTGTAGGAAATCCATATACAGGCAAAATTGCTTTAGACGAAAAAGGGAACGAGATATGGATTCCAGGTGCACTTAAGGCTTGTAAAGCCATTGGCTGGTTTATTGATGAGTTTGGAATTGCACAGGTATCTATCAACCTAACCGATATTACCGTTACACCTTTACATATTGCTTTTGAAGAAGCAAATAAACGTGCTACAGAGCGTGGATTGCGTGCAACTGGCTCCGAAATTGTTGGTGTATTGCCATTAAGCGCAATGCTCGATGCAGGAAAATATTTTCTTCGCAAACAGCAACGCTCAACAGGTATTCCCGATAGAGAGATTATAAAGATTGCAGTAAAGTCAATGGGCTTAGATGAGCTTTACCCATTCGATCCCGATAAAAAAATTATTGAGTACATCCTTGAGGATAAGAACTCCAAGAAATTGGTAGATTTATCCGTAGAAAAATTCGCACAGGAAACTGCATCTGAATCTCCAGCCCCTGGAGGTGGTTCAATTTCTGCTGCTATGGGAGCGTTTGGTGCTGCACTTGCAACTATGGTTGCAAACCTATCGTCGCACAAGGCAGGCTGGGACGAGCGTTGGGAGGAGTTCTCCAACTGGGCTGAGAAGGGTAAATACTACATGGAGCAGCTAACAAAAATGGTTGATGAGGACACCAATGCCTTCAATAAGATTATGAATGCCTTTGGTTTGCCAAAAGGCACCGACGAGGAAAAAGCCGCACGTTCAAAGGCTATTGAAGATGCCACTATTTATGCAATAGAAGTACCTTTCAAGGTTATGCAGCTATGCTACGAGTCCATGGAAGTAATTAAAGCAATGGCCGAGCACGGCAATCCGAACTCAGTAACCGATGCTGGTGTTGGCGCATTAGCAGCCCGTTCGGGTGTTATGGGTGCATTCTTAAATGTTAAAATTAATGCGGCAGGTTTAAAAGATAAAACCGTAACACAAAATTATATTGAACGTGGAAATGAAATCGTGTCGAAAACGATTGAGATGGAGAGGGCAATATTATCAATTGTGGAAGGAAAAATAAAGTAAATAGCTCTACTTAATTCAATAAGATGCTCTCTCTAACAGGAGAGCATTTTTATTGATAATTAATTGATTAATTAAAAAGTTTTTAGCAAAATATATGATTAATGATTGTTAATTTTAAGGCGGTTTATTTTGATTAAATGTTAAAATTCGGACAAAATGGTTAAATAGTGTTACTTTTTTAATAAAAAAATTATATTTGCATTGTGAAAAAAAAGTGTAAATCATTTTTTAACCTTTAATTAATTAACTCTAAAAATTAACTTATGAAGAAACGATTAGCGATTTTTCTTGCTAGTATGCTGTTTGTAGGAGTTCAACTCCTTCAAGCACAAACAGTAAGAATCACCGGAACCGTTACTAGTTCCGAGGATGGAATGCCACTTCCTGGCGTTTCTGTTGTTGTGAAAGGTACTACAGTAGGTGGTGCTACTGATGCTAATGGTAAGTACGAATTAAGCGTGCCTGCTAATGCTCAGACATTATCTATAAGTTTTATTGGGTATGTTTCCCAAGATGTTGCAGTTGCAGGACGTGCTATTATTGACGTAGTTCTTGAGCCTGAAACAAAGCAGATAGAAGAGGTTGTTGTTGTTGCGCCTTATGGAACTTACAAAAAGGAGTCGTTTACTGGATCCGCTTCTGCTGTAAAGACTGAAAAACTACAAGAGATTCAAGTATCTAACGTTACAAAAGCTCTTGAAGGTCTTTCTTCTGGTATTCAAGTAACTTCTGGTTTAGGACAGCCTGGTACAACTTCTACAATTCGTATTCGTGGTATTGGTTCAATGAATGCATCATCTGCTCCTTTGTATGTAGTTGACGGTTTCCCTTTCTCTGGAGATATTAACAGTATTCCTGCTCAGGATATTGAGAATTTTTCCGTGTTGAAAGATGCTTCTGCTACTGCTCTTTATGGTTCTAGAGCTGCTAACGGTATCATTATGATTACCACTAAAAAAGGTAAAAAGGACAGAACCCAGTTTAATGTTGTGGCTAATGTTGGTGTTAGTACTAGAGCAATTCCTGAGTATGATGTTCTTAACAGCAAACAGTACATGGAAGCTTTGTGGCAAAAGGTATACAACTACCAATTATCACAAGGTGATGATGATGCAACCGCAAGGGCAACCGCTTCTCAAGATCTTATTGCCGATTATACTGGTGGTTATAACCCTTACTCTGTTCCTGTAGGACAATATACTATTCTGGAAACAGGTAAGTTGAACCCAGAGGCTAATAAGTTATGGAATGATAATTGGTACGATGAGTTGCATCAAACAGGTGTTCGTCAGGAGTACCAAATTTCAGCAAGCAGTGGTACTGAGAAATCAAACTACTATTTGTCTGCAAATATGTTGAACGAAGAAGGTGTTGTTAAGGCATCAAACTTTAAACGATATAGTTTGCGTCTTAATAACGAGCACAGAATGAAGGATTGGGTTAAAGTAGGATTAAACCTAAGCGCAGCTGCTTCTGAGCAAAACTATCCTGTATCTAGTGGTAGTTCTTATGTAAATACTTTTATGTGGTCAAGAATGATTGCTCCTATTTATCCTGTTTACCTAAGAGATCCTAACACTGGTGAATTAGTTAGAGATGCTAATGGTAAAAAACAGTTTGACTATGGTGATTCTTATGGCCGTGCTCGCGCATACAGTGCAAATAGCAACCCACTAGGAACAATTTCGTTGGATAAACGAGTTTACAAGACAGATGATATTGCTACAAGAGGATTTGTTGAATTTAATTTCTTGAAAGATTTCAAACTAACATTCAATGGTAGTGTTGACTATTCAAATTATACTGGTTTAACTCACCAGAACATGGAGGTTGGTGATGCTCAGTCATTCGGTGGTAGATCTACTAGAGATAATGGTAGAACAATGTCTATTTCTTCAAACCAACTATTAAACTATTCTAAGACTTTTGGTGTTCACAATGTTGACGCTCTTGTTGGTCATGAGAGTACTCAATACCTTTACAATTATTTAACTGCTACTCGTACAGGATTCCCTCTACCTGATTTGTATGAGTTGAATGCTGGTGCAACCAATGAAGCTTCTGGTTCTTATGAAGATAACTTCCGTCTTGAAAGTTATTTAGGTCGCGTTAACTACGATTATGCTAGCAAATATTACTTAACTTTAAGTTTTAGAACTGACGGATCTTCAAGATTCTATAAAGATAATCGTTGGGGTAATTTCTGGTCAGTTGGAGCATCTTGGAGAATTTCTGAAGAGGAATTCCTTAAAGGTTTTGCTTGGTTAAATAATGCAAGAATTAAAGCTAGTTATGGTTCAATGGGTAACGATAGAGTTGGTTACTATGCTTACCAAGCTTTATACTCTACTGCATATGCTAACATTGGATATCCTGGATTTTTACTAAGTCGTCTTGGAACACCCGAATTAACATGGGAGAAAAACGTACAGTTGAATACTGGTATTGAGGCCAGAGTTTTTGATCGTTTCACTGTTAATTTCGAGTATTACATCCGTAAGAGTGATGATCTACTATTTACACAACCTCTACCTCCATCAACAGGATTCTCTGGATATGATGCAAATATTGGTGCAATTGAAAACCGTGGTTTCGATATCGAAATTAATGCTAAAGTTCTTGAAAACAAAAACTTCTCTTGGTATGTTGATCTTAACTTAAGTCATTTCAAGAATGAAATCACCAAGTTACCTCAAGAAGAAATGATTAACGGTAACAAAAAATGGATGGTTGGACATAGTATTTACGACTACTACTTACGTAAATATGCTGGTGTAGACCCTGCTGATGGAAAATCTATGTGGTATATTGACTACACTTCTCTAGATGGTGATGGTAATGTTGTTGTAGACTCAACTAGGACTACTAAAGTTTACGGCGATGCTACTCGTTATTATACAGGAACTTCATCTATTCCAGATTTAACTGGAGGTATTACCAACTCTTTCAAAATTTACAACTTTGATTTTTCATTCTTAGTTACATTTGGTGTTGGTGGTCAGGTTTACGATGGTAGCTACGCTGGTTTAATGCATGGTACATTAACTAATGGTACAAACTTCCATAAAGATATCTTAAAGGCTTGGACTCCTGATAATACTGATTCTAATATTCCAATAAACGATAACGATCAAAACGTTAATGCAGCTTCAGATAGATTTTTGACCGATGCTGATTATATTAGTTTCAAAAACGTTACACTAGGCTATAACTTGCCAACTAATTTCATTAAGAAGTATGGATTTTCAGGTGCCAAAGTATTTGTAACCGGTACAAATTTATTTGTGATTTCGAAACGTAAGGGTATGGATCCACAACAATCTCTTGATGGTAACCTTGATAATGTTTACTCACCTTTACGTACAATCTCATTTGGTTTAAATCTTAACTTTTAAAAATTAAAAACATGAGAAAATTATCAATAATATCATTGTTGCTGGTGGGAATCCTTGTTTCGTGTAGTAAGGATTTCTTGGAAACTGGCCCCTCAGCATCTATAGGAGATGATGTGGTTTTTAAATCCAAAGAGGGTTCTAAGGCTGTTATAGATGGTGTAACTCGCGATTGGCGTGAGTACCATGATAATCACGACCAATTTGGTGTAAAAGCTATCGATTTAGTATCTGACTTAATGGGTGAGGATATCGTTGTTGGTCGTTTGCATTGGTTCAGATATGACTATACTATCGATAACAGAGGCGCTACTTATCGTCGTCCAACTTATGTATGGTCTCTATTTTACCGTAGTATTCGTAACCTTAACGAGGTGATTAAGCACTATGGCGAAGCTACAAACGCAACCGATGAGGAAAAAGCTAGCTTAAAAGCTCAAGCTTTAACAATGAGAGCATACTCTTACTTCAGATTAATTCAGCATTTCCAACAAACTTATGTTGGTCATGAGAATGATCCTGGACTTCCAATTTATACAGAACCTATTAATGCTGGTAAACCAAGAGCTACAGTTCAAGAGGTTTACGATTTAATCGTAGCAGATCTTGATGAGGCTATTGATTTGTTTGAGACTGCAAATCTACCACGTAGAGATATTTCTGAGGTTAATCTTTCTGTTGCTAATGGTGTAAGAGCTCAAGTTGCTTTAGTTATGAACGACTGGGCAAGCGCTGCTGCTCATGCAAATGCTGCTCGTCAAGGTTATTCATTGAACTCAATTGCGCAGTACGAGTCAGGCTTCGACAACTATAGCCAAATGGTATGGATGTGGGGATTACCTCTTAACGAGGAGCAATCAACTATTTATGCTTCGTTTTTCTCACACTTAGATATGACTATTGGTGGTTATGCTGGTTTAGGTTATAGTCCAAAGTATCTTTGCTCAACTCTTTATGCTCAAATGCAAGCAGGAGATATTCGTAGAGATGATCTTTTATCAGCAACTACTACTGGTGGTGTTCCAGTATATACAAACTATAAGTTCGCATCTTCTGGCGACAAAGAATTCAGCGCTGATTATGTTATGATGCGTCCAGAAGAGATGTTGTTAATTGAAGCGGAAGCTCGTATCCGTATGGCTATTGCTGGTGCTGCTGCTGAAGAGGCTGTGGCTCAAGGTTTATTACAAGACCTTTGGGATGTTCGTTTTGCCACACCTCCAACAGTTTCTGAAACTGGTGCTGCTTTACTTGATAGAATTCTTTTAGAGCGAAGAATTGAGCTTTGGGGCGAAGGTTTTGCTTTCTATGATTTAATGAGATTAAAGAAAGGTTTAAACAGAACTAATCATAGATTTGCCGCAGTTCCTGGCAATACTATAGCTGCTGAGGATCCAGTGTTTATTTACGAGATTCCTCAAGCTGAGCTTGATAACAATCCAGAAATGGGTCCAGAAGATCAAAATCCATAATTTTTACAGATTACATAATAAAGGGGGGGATTTCTCCCCCTTTTTTATTTTATGATACTCTATTGTGTTTTTAAAGTAACCTATATGAGTTTTATCATAAGATAGTTAGTATAACAATCCCGCTAATGTTAATTTTTTTTAAAAAAAGTTATTGTTTTTAGGCTTTTTATTTTATACATTAGCCTTGTTGAAAATTTATTAACCTCTATTGTAAACCTAAAACTTGTTCTATGAAAAAACTATGCGTTTTTCTTGCAAGTTTGTTGCTTGTAGGCATTCAGATGGTGCAAGCACAAACGGTAAGGATTACCGGAACAGTTACTAGTTCCGAGGATGGAATGCCGCTACCTGGCGTTTCAGTTATTGTAAAAGGTACTACCATTGGTGGAGCCACTGATGTCAATGGTAAGTATGAAATTAATGCTCCAACAAATGCACAAGCCTTGACATTCAGTTTCGTTGGGTTTAAAGTGCAAGATGTTGCAATTGTAGGAAGAGCAATTATTGATGTTGCTCTTGAATCTGAATCTGTTGAGATGAAAGAAGTAGTTGTAACGGCACTAGGTATTACACGTCAGAAAAAAGCTCTTGGCTATACCGTACAAGATGTTAAAGGTGACGATATTGTTAAAGGAGCAAACCCTAACCTAATGACAGCGCTTTCAGGTAAAATTGCGGGTGTTGAGATTCGCCAATCTTCCGGTATGCCAGGAGCTCCATCACAAATTCTCATTAGAGGAGCTCGTTCATTTAGTGGAACCAATACTCCATTGTATGTTATTGATGGATTACCGATTACGAGTGAAAGCGATTATTCTTCTAATGTTA
This sequence comes from Bacteroidota bacterium, assembly GCA_029560875.1. GTDB lineage: Bacteria > Bacteroidota > Bacteroidia > Bacteroidales > Tenuifilaceae > SB25. The sequence continues at coordinate 8,854 of JAKQKB010000084.1, forward strand.
CGGGTACTTCTTATTCAAACAGGGCTCTTGATATTGATCCTAACGACATTGAATCAATCAATGTTCTTAAAGGTCAGGCTGCTGCTGCTTTATATGGATTGAGAGCTTCGAATGGTGTAATTATTATTACTACAAAAAAAGGTAAGGGAGCGACGGCTGGAACTCCTACTGTTACAGTTGCATCTAGTGTAACAATTGATAAAGTATCAATTTTACCAGAGTTACAGACTACCTATGCTCAGGGTTCGAACTTCGGTTTTGCGCCTGCTAATTCATTTTCTTGGGGGCCTAAAATTGAAGATTTACCTTTAAATGCTACTTATGGTGGTAATAGTTATCCAGGTCATACCGGAGAGTTTTTTGATCCGTATAAAGGCATTTGGACTACTCCTAAATCTTATGAAAATGCTAAGAATTTTTACGACAAAAATGGTGTAACTTATGTTAATAGCATTAATATTAGTAATTCAACTCAGCATGGAAATTATTCTATAGGTTTTGGTAGTACAAATCAGACAGGTATTATCGCTAAAACTGGGATGGATAGGTATACAGCTAAGATGGGTGGAGACTTTAAATTAGCAGAGAAATGGAACGTCGGATTTTCTGGAAATTATTCCGATATTTCAATGAAAAAACTCCCCTCAGGTAACGATAGTTGGTTATTTACCGTTTATGGTGCCCCTCCTTCTTACGATTTAAATGGTGGTAATTATAGTCAAGAAGGAACTTTTGGAAATTACCGTCAGATTAGTTACCGAAGAGGTGCTGTTGGTGTAAATCCCTATTGGGCTATTAACAATAATCATTACTATGAAACGACAAAACGTTTTTTTGGAAATGGTTATTTAGAATTTAAACCTACTTCATGGGCTACAATTAAATATCAAATTGGTATTGATAATTACGGAACTGATAATGAGAATTATAAAGAGATGGGGTATGGTAATTTACCTTCAGCTGCACAGTATCCAACTCCAAACAATCCAGTATTTACGTATATTGAGCCAACTGGAGGGGAGATTAATAATTACGGATTAAACCGTAGGATTATCAATTCCTTGTTAACCATGAGTTTTAATCACAAATTTAATGAGGATCTTATTGGTAATCTAGTATTAGGAAACGAGATAGATGATAATCAAAGTGAGTACTATAATACATATGGTTCTGGATTTACAACTCCAGGATGGAATAGTTTATCGAATACAAATACACAGAACTCAGCTTATGATTCTTATCATAGAAGAACCGGTGGTGTTTTTGCTAATTTAGGTTTAGATTACAAGAACATGTTATTCTTTAATGCTACTGGTCGTTACGATAAAGTTTCTTCTATGCCTCGTGACAATAGAGGTTTCTTCTACCCTTCAGTATCATTAGGTTTCTTATTTACTGAACTTGGACCTCTAAAAGGGAATTCATTACTTTCGTTTGGAAAGATAAGAGCATCTTACGCAGAGGTTGGTCAAGCTGCAAGTTCTTTCCAGCCTACTCCTGTTTATGTTAGTGGTGGTGCATCTAGTGGATTCTTGAGTTATGGTTTAGTTTATCCATTCAATGGTGTTACTGGTTATAAGTTGACTTCGTCTTTATATGATCCAAATTTAAAACCTCAAAATACACGTACTTATGAATTTGGTTTGGATTTGAAGTTCTTTAACAATAGATTAGGACTGGATTATAGTTTCTATAATTCGGTTGCAACTGACCAAATATTTGCTGTGCCTATGGCAGGATCTACTGGATACTCTTCATTAGTTATGAATGCTGGTAAAATGGTGACAGTTGGTCATGAGATTATCCTTACTGCGACTCCTGTTAAAATAAAACAATTTGAATGGGATCTGACTTTGAATTTTACTAAGAGTGTAAGTGAGGTTAAAGAGTTAGCTGAAGGAGTTCAGAGTATCGATTTGGGTGGATATACTACACCAAACATTAGAGCATCTGCTGGAGATACGTATCCTTCTATATATGGTGAGAAATTTGCTCGCGATGAACAAGGCCGTATACTAGTGGGTGACGATGGCTTACCAATGGTTGGTGAGTTTGGTAAAATTGGCGATGTGTCTCCTGATTTTATAGTTGGATTCATAAACAGATTTACTATAATGAAATATGTTACCGTTTCTGCTCAAATAGAGTGGAAGCAGGGAGGTGAAATGTATTCAGGTAGTAATAGGTTGATAGGCTTGTATGGTACTGCTAAGTTTACCGAAGATCGTGAGACTCCTTTTATATACAATGGTTACAAGGCTGACGGTACACCTAATGATATAGAAAGAGGCGGCTCGGCTGATAGAAATGCATACCAACAATTATACTCTGCATTAGAAGCTATTCCTGAGGCATGGATATACGAAACTTCTTTTGTTAAATTAAGAGAGGTGTCTGTCGCCTTTAATATTCCTGACAAATTTGTTAGCCCTCTAAAGATTAAAAAAGCATCGTTAGGTTTTGTTGCTCGTAACTTCTTGCTTTGGTCAGCTATGGATAACTTTGATCCTGAAACCTCTCAAGGACAAGGTAATATGCAAGGTGGTATGGATTATATGTCGTTACCTCAAACCACTTCATACGGGTTTAATTTAAATCTTACATTCTAAAATAAATTGATAAGCTATGAAACTATCGAAATATTTAATTTTAATTTCTTTCTCTTTATTAATGGTAACTTCGTGTAGCGAGGATGCTATGGATGAAGTTAATAAAGAGCAGAATGATGCATTGGAAATGGATGCAAAAAACCTTATCCCCGATGCGATTGTTAAAACTGCTTACGAAACAACTGGTACTGATATTGCATGGTATGCTACAATTTTTATTGAGCACAATGCTGGGACATGGGGACAGGCTGCTGATGCAGATAAGCGTAAGTCTTCAAATTCATCTTCTACTATGAATAATTCATGGAATTCTCTTTACGATGTTATGAATATTTGTCATACAATCATAAAGAAGACAGATCCTGTAGATGGTACTGAAAAAGACAATTATTGGTGTAGAGGAGTTGCTCAGATTTTGATGGCTTATAACCTAGCTGTTGCAACAGATATGTGGGGTGAGGTTCCTTTTGATGAGGCTTTTCAAGGTATGGCCAATTTGAAACCTGCATTTATGAATCAGTCTGAAATTTACCCTATTATTCAGGATTTACTTGATGACGGTATTGCAAGTATGACTGCAGCGACTTCTGATTCTAAGTACGCTGATAAAGATTTGATTTTTGGAGGAAATAGAGCGGCATGGATAAGAGCGGCCTATTCTTTAAAGGCACGTTATTTCATGAGGTTAAGTAATCGTGATGCGAATGCATCAACTAATGCTCTAGCAGTTATTGCAAATGGATTTACAAGTATGAATCAGGAAATGCTATTTGCTGGTTATGTTGATGATTTACCGAATGCTAATCCATGGGGAGAATATTGGTATAATAGGGATCATAACTCAATATCTCAGAATTTTTATAACATCATGAATACTAGGAATGACCCTAGAATACCTTGGCTTGTTTTGGATGGTGATTTAGGCCCTGCACCAAGCGGAGAGGCTATGGAGACTCAAGGTGGCTATTCACAATCAGCACTTTCCACTAACTACTATGGTTGGGCTGCTCCGACTCCTTTAATGACTTATCATGAGTTGCTTTTCATTGAGACGGAAGCAAAATTTAGAACAGGAGATGCAACTTGGACTACGTCTTTGCAAAATGCAATTGCAGAAGCTTTTGCATATATAGGTGACCGTTACTGGGGTGAGAGCGTTGGAGATCCTGCAGCGTATTATACTGCTGAAGTTGCTCCTAGATTAACCTTAGGCAATGAGTTGAATGAAATTATGACTCAAAAGTATATTGCTATGTTTGAGGCTCAATCGATAGAAGCATATAATGATTACAGGAGAACAGGAATTCCTACAATGACCAATCCTAATAACTCCGCAACAGGACTTGGCTTTGTACATAGATTTCCTTATGCTTACAGTGAAGTTTCTAATAATCCTGAAAATGTACCAGCTATCAATGTTTTTGTTGATAAAGTTTGGTGGGCAGGTGGAGATGAACTTATTCCATAATTAATCTTTCTTTTAAGGCCGTTGGTTTTTACTAACGGCCTTTTTTTATTAGTTATATTAGAAGTTTATGTTTGAATATTATAGAATATGTTATTATTTTTTTTCTTGCCCCATATTCTTATTTGCCTTAACTTTGCTTAAGTATTAATTAAATAATTTTTTATGCGAAGACTGTGTGTTTTTCTCACAGCTTTTTTTGTGTTGGTTGTTTTTCAATTATCGGCTCAAACTGTGAAAATATCGGGGGTTGTAACTTCCTCTGATGATAAATTGCCATTACAGGGGGTATCTGTGGTTGTGGTGGGTTCTGCCTTGGGAGCGGTTACTAACGCTGAGGGTAGGTATGATATAACCGTTTCAACGTTAGCAAGGCATTTGCGTTTTAGTTTTGTTGGATATAAAATGCAGGAAGTTCCTATTGAAGGACGTGCTATTATTGACGTTGTAATGGAGGTTGAACCTGTGGATGTAAAGGCTGTTACAGTTACTGCGCTTGGAATTGTAAGAGCCGAAAGGGCTACAGGTTATGCTATTCAAAGTTTATCCGATGAGGAAATTCTGAAGTCCCGCGAAACAAACATTATCAATTCTCTGCAGGGCAAAGTTTCGGGCGCAATAATTACAAATACTTCAGGCGCTGTTGGTACATCTACTAGGATGGTTTTACGTGGAGCAAATTCCCTGAGTACCGATAATCAACCTCTGTTTGTGGTAGATAATGTTATTGTAAACAACTCAAACTTTGGCAATACATACAACGAGGGTGTAAATAGGGGGAGTGGAATTGCAGATATTAACCCCAATGATGTGGAGACCATTACAGTGTTAAAGGGGCCCAATGCTGCTGCATTATATGGCTCTAGAGCTGCAAACGGTGTGGTAATTATAAAAACTAAAACAGCAGATAAGGATAGACGATTTGGTATTTCGTTTAATAGTAATACCACCGTTGAAACACCTTTACGTTTACCTGATTTTCAGAACTCATACGGACAAGGAACTGGTGGCTTATTTGAATTTTATGATGGTAAAGGCGGTGGGTTAAATGACTATGTTGATGAGAGTTGGGGGCCAAGACTTGATGTGGGATTGAAGATTACACAATGGAATTCTCCAGTAGTAGGAGGTGTTAGACAAGCAACTCCATGGGTATCATTTCCTGATAATGTTAGAAATTTCTTTGAGTATGGTAAAACTTTTACAAATAATTTATCCATTGAGGGCAGTGGTGATAATTATTCTGTAAGAGTTTCGTACACTAATTCCACTCAAAATGGGATGATTCCCAATACAGATATAAAACGAAATAGTGTTCAAATAAATGCATCTGCATCACCTTATGATTATCTTACTATCAATTTTTCTGGCAATTACATTAATTCCAAAAGTGATAATATGCCAGTTTATGGCTATAGTAGTCAGAATGTGATGCAACAGTTTCTGTGG
>JAKQKB010000104.1 GCA_029560875.1 Bacteroidota bacterium
GTAAACATACCCATAGCTCGAATTGTCTTATATAAGGACCGATTTCCTTTACCAATATCATTACGGTAATATCCATTCGAATTAATTAATACTAATCCACCTGGCTTTAATAATTCTCGGGTTTTACTTATACTTTCTGCAGTGAACACATGTGCAGGGGTTTCTTCTCCTCTAAACAAATCAAAAATGATCAAGTCATATTGTTTCTCAGTTCTATTGATGTAATGTCGAGCATCATCTTGTATCACCTGAACTTCATCACCTAATCCAAAGAATTTTCTCGACACTTCAATTATACGTTCATCGAGCTCAACAGCATCTACGTGCATTCCTCTACTTACTGCATCTTGTGCTAAAACTCCGCCACCTAAACCCAATAACAGCATATCGGATTCTTTCGGAAACATCGATAAAACATCGCCTGTAACATTGAAATACGCATGGTCATTGTATTTCTTATTTTTAGTGTTATACGAAGTTTGAATGATTCGATTTACAAATAGCGTTCGTTCATATTGTACTGAATCATGATGAAGTACGGGTATATCAGCCACTAAGACTTGTCCTAACAATCCTTCCTTTTGATATAACACTTCAATAATTTCATTACGAATTCGAGTTTGCCAGCTATGGTAACCAAGTGAAAAAACTACTGCTAAAAGAAAAACACCCGGTTTTTTCCAACCATTCTTAAAAATCAAAAATGCAGGAATACATCCTAAAGCAAAGCCAGTTGCGATGCATGGGAGTATTAAACCAAATCGTGGAATGACAAAAAATCCAAATAAAAAGGTGAATACAATTCCACCAGTTGTGGAAATTGCATACACCAATCCAGCTCGTTTACCACTCGATTCAGCCGAATTGTCCAAATTGGCAACAACCAAAGGCGAAACCATACCCATTCCAATAACTGGAGGTAAAATGATTACTAATCCGCCTGTAATAACTGCATCTGTAAAGGATAGGAGATGAGCAAAATTCAAAACCCATTGCGCAATAAAAGGCATAAGCATTATGAGAATGCCACAATACAAGAGAGTAAGCAACAGTATTTTATCTCGACGATCATGTTGAGAAATACTTCCTCCCAAAAAGTAACCTATGGTTAAGCCTCCTAGGGTTATAGCTAGAACTGTTGCCCATACAAATAATGAAGAGCCAAAATAGGGGGCTAACATACGGGCACTCATTAATTCGGTTGCCATTAAACTTCCTCCCTCGAGAAACGACAAACCAAGTAATAATCGGTTATGTAGAGATAATTGCATGCTTTTATGTTAAACCTAATTGTTTGCGTTCTTCCTCTTCTTCTTCAAGTCGCTGTCTTTTTCGTTCTTGAATTTCAACAGCTCGACTCTGATCCAATATCATCAACAAGGAAAGGAAAAATGGGATACTTGGAATTTTATATCGAACAAGAGCTCCGAAATTTGCAGTAGTTAATCCAACCGAAAATGCGAAGAATATGGCAAATACGAAGGAAAAGATTAACAATGGCTCCGAAAATATTTTTCTAAATAGTTTAATTGGCCCTAGTCGGAATAACACGCGAAATGTCAAGAACATCAGAAAGAAATTCTCCAATGCCGACATAAACATAACGGGGTTGGTTGAATCCCATAAAAATGGCCGATAAAGTCCTGCTGTTAATGCTACCGGGAATTTCGAAATGATACTTCCAAATGACCCATCAATTTCTCCAATATCAAATGAGTTTTCTCCATACGCCTCTCGAGTTAAGTCCTTTTTAGTTACAATAGCCTTGTTAATTGCCTTATCAACAGAGCTATATGAACCTAAGGAGCTGCCAAGTGCATTGAAAATTAAAGATGTCGCGACAAAACCAACTGCAATAATTAATGGAGAAATAAGCAATCGAATGAAACTGCTTTTTACTGCTACAATCCTATTAAATAGAATCCAAACAGCTGTTCCAGGAAGTAAAGCCACAAAAATATAAGGCTTAATGGAAATGATAACATAAGAAGCAATCAAGAGATAAATAGTGTATTTAAACCGTTGATTTTTCTTGATGAATACCTGATAAATGCAATATGTTACCCAGCAAGTTGCCGAAAAAGTAATCGTATCTTTAAGGATAGCCGAACCCCAAAATAATAGCGAGGGCATGAAAAGTATTGCAGTAGCAAATTTCTTTTCCATGTTCGGATATAGCTCATTGAACAACAGAAACAAGCGCCAAATTCCACTATAGGAGAGAAATGCAAACAATAGAGTAGTAATAAAAAAGCTAAATCCTGAAAGTATGATTAATGGAGCTGCAAATCGAACAACTGTAAAGGATTGAGG
>JAKQKB010000107.1 GCA_029560875.1 Bacteroidota bacterium
CAATCCATTCGTTCAATGGTTGAACTCCTAGATATGCTTACTGACGAATATCGTTATAAAATACTTAAGTTGTTAGAAAAGAATCCAGAAATGAGCCAGCGTGAGTTGGCTAAAATTTTGGGAATTAGTCTTGGAAAAGCCAATTATTGCTTAAACGCTTTAATAGAGGTTGGCTTGCTAAAGGTTGGGAACTTTCGAACAAGTAAAAACAAGTTAGCCTACATGTATATACTCACGCCAAGTGGCATAGAGGAAAAGGCAAAAATTACATTAAGGTTTTTAACTTATAAATTAGAAGAATATGAGTTGCTCAAAAAAGAAATTACTACTTTAAAGCGAGAGGTAGGGGAAGAAAGTCTTTTATGAGTTTGGTCAAAAATCACCTTTTGCTAAGGTAAGGCGTTTTAATAATTACACTAAATATTAACGAGATAAATATAAATGAATGTACCTGATAAAAAAATCGCCATCATCGGACTAGGCTATGTCGGTTTGCCATTGGCGGTAGAGTTTGGTAAAACCAGATCTGTAATCGGCTTCGACATCAACACAAAACGCATAGCAGAGCTCGAAGGCGGCCAAGACCACACTTTGGAAGTAACGCCTGAAGAGTTAAAGCACGCCAGTTTATTAGAGTACACAGCAGATGCCGATGTACTCAAATCAGCCAGCATTTTTATCGTGACAGTTCCCACCCCCATTGATTCTGCAAATCGTCCAGACCTCACTCCGCTCATAAAAGCGAGTGAATCGGTAGGCAAAGCGCTCAAAAAAGGTGATATCGTTATTTATGAGTCTACAGTTTATCCAGGCTGTACTGAGGAAATTTGTGTTCCTGCTTTAGAAAAAAACTCAGGTTTAAAATTTAATGTCGATTTTTACTGTGGATATAGTCCCGAGCGAATCAATCCGGGTGACAAGGTTAATACCCTTACGAAAATAAAAAAAATAACGAGTGGCTCTACGGCAGAGATTGCTGATGAAGTTGATGCATTATATGCCTCAATTATTACCGCAGGCACGCATAAAGCTTCAAATATTAAAGTGGCTGAAGCCGCTAAGATTATTGAAAACACCCAGCGCGATCTAAATATTGCGTTAGTCAATGAATTGTCAGTGTTGTTTGAGCGCTTGAATATTGACACTATCGAGGTGTTGGAGGCGGCTGGAACAAAATGGAACTTCTTGCCATTTAGGCCTGGTATGGTGGGTGGTCATTGTATTGGTGTTGACCCTTATTATTTAACCCATAAAGCGGAAGAGGTTGGTTATCACCCTCAGATTATTGCTTCAGGTCGCCGCATGAATGACAACATGGCAAGATACGCAGCACGTAGTGTAATAAAATTAATGTTGAAAAACGGTATTGATGTTTCTAAAAGCAAGGTAGGCGTGATGGGCATTACTTTCAAAGAAGATTGCCCAGATATACGCAACAGTAAAGTTGTAGATCTGATTGAAGAGTTTCAGGCTTGGGGTGTCAATGTGGTGGTTGCAGATCCTTACGCAGATGCGGATGAAGTGTTTGATGAATATGGCGTAAAACTTAATCCAATGGATGACTTATCTTCTGTAGATGCTTTAGTGGTTGCTGTGGGTCATAAGGTTTATCGCAACATGTC